>JBBKXT010000253.1:0-5370 GCA_037969625.1 Saprospiraceae bacterium | reverse complement strand
ATCACCCACTACCCTACTTTGCTTTTCGTAGATGGAAAAGGAAAAGTCATGAAGCGTCATGAAGGTCCTGCCACTTCCGGACAAGTTCTTGAAATGGGTTACTTCTTGCATAATGCCGTTGAGAAGGAGATGATTTCGATGGGGACGAAGTAGGGGAATTACAAAGAAGACCTGAGACTTTTGGACCTGAGACCTGGGACTTTTGGACCTGAGACTCACAGTGAAAGCGCAGTCCTTCATCTGGACCTGAGACCCACAGACCCTGCACTCCGACGAAGGAGGTAGTGGATCACGTCCGCTAGGCGTGAGGGCAAGAAAAGAGAATATTAAAATCAAGCGCTGAAGGCGATATGGGTAGAATAGGGGTTTAGCCCTATTTCTGAAACACGAAATGCAGACAGTAAAAAGCGCCGCAGGTGCGACATATCTTAGCTAGGTGCCATAGGCGCCTAGAAGCGTATCCACGTCAAACCCCAGCGCTGAAGGTGCGACATATACTAACATGTTCGTATCTCGTGATTTCGATCCTCACACTGAGACCTGAGAAGCAGGAAGCAAAGGGCAAGAAATCGGAGTTTCAATATCAAGCGCTGTCTACCTATATATGTTCTTATATAATTCTTGGTGCATCCAAGATTGGCATTCTTTGAACCTAAAACACTGGCATAGTTTGAACCACTCAGAATCAAAGAGATTGTAGATGGAGCTTTAGATAGTGCTGATTATGTATCGCTCAATGAAATAGCCCAGAATACTGCGGACAGTTCACTCGCAAACGTAACTGCCTTTGCACTATTTGATTTATGTAGCGAAGGCAGTTATCCTGATTATTCTAATGATTGTGCAGTTATTACACCAATCCAACAATACACGCCAGATGATTCAATTTTAAATGAGGACATAGTTCATCCTGTTTTATTGTCGGATGCGATTAGTTTCAATTTAAATGTTCCTTTTTCTGGTTACATGGCTATTTTCGATATTTCGGGCAAGCAGATATCAGTAAAGGCTTTTGACGGTGTTACGACTAAAGTGGAATTCAATTCCGAATTATCTCCGGGCATTTATTATTTTACTATCATCAACAGGGATACAATGTCAGTAGTTAAATCCGGATTAATTCCAATCGTATGGTCATGAAACAGATCATATGTTTTATATATCTTTTTAGTCTGTGCTTGAGTACTCAAGCACAAGCTAAAAATGATTACAACTGGGTCTTAGGCTATACGCCCAATTTGCCAGGAGAGTGTTTTGGTGGAACAATCTTAGATTTTAATTCAAATTCTCTTGAGCCAAAATACTTTAATACCAAGTGCAATGCAGGTCAGCCTGCAATTTTGAGTTCTGAATCAGGGAAGTTGTTGGCTTATTCCGAAGGTTGTAGAATTTATAATAGTGAACATGAAATAATGGAAAATGGCGATTCTATTGCATTTGGAAGAATTTGGGAATCTTACTGTCCAGAAAACGGATATCCTGGTGTTCAGGATCACATCTTTTTACCCTTTCCCGGCGATTCTAATCAGGCTGTACTACTTTATTTAAAAGTGAGTGATAATTATGAATTATCGAGCCTATTTTATTCTATCATCTCATTTAAAGTTCCTCACACTTTAGGCATTGTAATAGAAAAAGACTTACAACTAATAGATACAGAAATCACAGGACATTTATCTGCAACAAAACACGCAAATGGACGAGATTGGTGGGTTTTGTTGCCCGAGAAAGGAACCAATCGGTTTTTCACTCTTCTTGTCAGTCCGAAGGGTGTGACAGTCAAAGATACTCAAGCCATAGGCGATGCTGTTTTAGAAAATACATTTACAGGTCAAACTGTTTTTTCCCCTGATGGAAAAAATTATATACGGTTTGAACCTTATAACGGAATTGATATTTTTGATTTTGATAGATGCTATGGCACACTTTTTAATAACCGTGAATCCGGACCATTGACAGATCCGCCAGTTCTTGGTGGTGGTGTTGCTTGTTCTGTTGATTCTAGATATTTGTATGTCTCAAATAATACAGAATTCTTTCAATATGATATGTTTGCAGATAGTATTTTTATAAGTAAGCAATTGATAGGTACCTATGATGGGTATAAGGACCCCTTTTCAACCACATTCTATCATATGCTGCTCGCACCGGATGAAAAAATTTATATGTTCTCAACTAATGGGGTCAAATCGATACATGTAGTAAATAATCCAACTAAAGAAGGATCCGAATGCAGTTTGGTTCAGCATTCAATAAAATTGCCATCATATGCTAAAATTGGATCTCCAACCCTTCCCTTTTTTAGATTAGGCCCCGAGGATGGAAGTCCTTGTGACACACTTGGCATTGACAATGTACCGGTAGCTCATTTTAATTATACCGTGGATTCCACCAATCATTTTAAAATCCATGTTCGGAATCTATCCTATTTCAATCCGGAAACACACCACTGGACCTATGGGAATGGAGAAACTTCCGAGTTAGAAGATCCTCCGGCTTTTGATTATGCTGATATGGGGATTTATAATTTGTGCCTAACGGTATCAAATGAGTATGGAACGGATACCTACTGTCAGCAGGTTTCAATTGATAGCACCACTAGCGTCGGATTTTTAAGCAATGATCCATTGTACGTTTATCCAAACCCATTCACTGCTGAAATTGTAATAAATGGAGGCTATCTAAATAGTCACTCCATCTTTAAATTATTTAGTCTTGATGGCAAGTTGGTTGCATCCTGTAAGATCAAATCGAATAATCACCAATTTGTTCTTCCTGATTTGAGTCATGGAATGTATTTATACACTATTTCAGAAAAGGAACAAATTGTTCATTCCGGTAAGTTGATTAAATAATGTAAAAGGGATGCTCTGTATTCGGGCCTAAAACAATTAGACCTGTGACGCGATCGGAGCGCAGCGGAAAACAAAAACTGTGTGACTGGCCTCCCAATTCCCACCGGCATGGAGTTTACTAAAACGACTTGAGTTCCATTGGGTTTCGCGCGGAAAAAACAAGTCACCACAACTATCATAACTCCTAAACTTTCTAAGCAGCAGGAGCCAAAGGCGCCGCGTGCTCAACCTTCTAAACATAAACATGACTCACTTCACTACGGCCATGAATTTCGCAGCCAGCGCCTTCCCAACCACCTTGGCAATTTCTCCTTCGGAAGCTTCTTTGATTTTCTTGACAGAACCGAAGTGTTTTAATAATTTTTCAGCGGACTTCTGCCCTATTCCTTTGATAGCCGTCAATTCCGATTTGACCATGCCCTTGCTCCGCAGGTTTCTGTGAAAGGTGATCGCAAATCGGTGGGCTTCATTTCTGGCTTGCTGGATCAGTTTTAATGATTCTGACTTTTTATCAATGTAGAGTGGAATGGAATCCCCCGGAAAATAAATCTCCTCCAATTTTTTAGCAATGCCTACCACCGTTATGCGGTCACGAATACCAAGACCATCGATAGCCTCCATGGCAGCACTGAGCTGGCCTTTTCCTCCATCAATGATCACCAAATCCGGCAAAGGTGTATTCTCTTCCAGCATTCGTTTATAACGACGCTCGACAATCTCACGCATCGAAGCAAAATCATCCGGACCTTCCACTGTCTTTATATGAAAATGACGGTAATCCCGTTTTGCCGGCCTCGCATTTTTAAAAACAACACAGGAAGCCACAGGATTAGAACCCTGAATATTGCTATTGTCAAAACACTCGATGTGCATGGGTATAGAGTTCATGCGCAAATCATCCTGCAAGGTTTTTAGTATTCTTTCTGCAGGGGTTTGCTTCGCTATGTGTTTCAATTTTTCTTTCTGCTTCTGCAAGAGAAAGTATTTAACATTTTTCAAAGACAGATGTAACAAATCCCTTTTTTCTCCACGTTGCGGAATCGTTTGCGTAATCCCCTGCTCTACTAGTTCGACATGATAGGGCACCACAATTTCTTCTGTGATACTATTGAACTTTTCCCTGAGTCGATCGATGGTATAGGCCAATAATTCTGCCTCATCATCATTCAAGTTTTTCTGTAGCTCCTGTGTGTAACTATTAATGATCGCCCCTTGCACCACCTTCAGGTAATTGACGTAGGCATTTGTTTCATCGGTAGCGATACTAAACACATCCAGATCACGATCCAGCTGACTGACAACCATTGATTTGGATTGGTAATCTTCAAATAGCGTAAGCTTTTCTTTGATCTGCTGAGCCTTTTCAAACTCCATGTTTGCAGCATGTGCTTCCATTTGTTTGTTTAAATGGATTTTCACATCTCTAAAATGTCCCTTTAGAATATTGCGCACCTGATCGATACGATCATTGTAGGATTCCTCTGATTCATATCCTTCGCAAGGGCCGAGACAGTTTTTGATGTGATACTCAAGGCAAACTTTGTACTTCTTTTCTTCAATTGGTTTTGGAGTCAACAACAACGAACAAGTCCGGAGCGGAAATATTTTTCTAACGATTTCAAGGATCTCGGCGACTCTTGCTTTGGAGGTATAGGGTCCAAAATAAGTAGAGCCATCTCTGATCACCCTTCGGGTTAAAAACACTCTCGGAAAGCGCTCATTTTTTATACATATAAAGGTGTAGGATTTGTCGTCTTTGAGATTGACATTATATCTCGGTTGAAGTTGCTTGATCAATGTATTTTCAAGCAACAGCGCATCTTGTTCGGTTTCTACAATCGTAAATTCAAAACGTTGTGCTGCCCGCACCATCGTTCTGGTTTTGAAATACTGATGTTTTTTATCGCCAAAATAGGAGGATAGTCTGCTCTTTAAACTTTTGGCTTTCCCAACATAAATCACAGTGCCCTCGGCGTTTATAAACCTGTAAACGCCGGGCTGTTTTGGTATTGAATCTGATATGGCCTTGTAATCTTTATCTTTCATATATCCGTATGCTCATCAGCGATCATGCCCTTGAGCAGATATTCCGCAGAAGCCGGATTAGTGGCTAAGGGAATATTATGTACATCACACAATCGCATCAACATCTGTACATCAGGCTCATGTGGGTGCTTGCCCAATGGATCGCGAAAGAAGAAAACAAAGTCAATCTCTCCATTGGCCACCTTGGCAGCGATCTGTGCATCTCCACCTTTTGGGCCTGAAAGCACCTTCTCTATGGAAAAGCCTGCTTTTTCCAAAAAAGTGCCCGTCGTGGCAGTAGCCACCAACTTACTATTCACAAACAGGGCCTTATTATGCAGCAGAAATGAAACCAGATCCGCCTTTTTCCCATCATGGGCAATCATTGCAATTCGTAACATAGGATTATTTCTTATTATTTTGCGCCACAAAGTTCAATAAAATTTTGTTTGTCAGCGTTTACGATCACTTTACAACCAAATTCATGAAA
>JBBKXT010000252.1:0-9080 GCA_037969625.1 Saprospiraceae bacterium | reverse complement strand
GAGAGGGTTCTTGCGTTTAGGAGATTATCAATAAAGAAGATCAAAAAACTAAACGCTCTCCACCTCGATACCGCAAGGTATCGCAACTAAACCTCCTTTGCTCGCCATAGCTCTTGTGTCGGCGAGTCTCATCACAATGAATACAGATGAATCAATTTTCATGAGTTTAGAGGGTTGTCCCGCTTAGCGGAATGCTGTGTCTTTGACTCTTAAGTTTAGTTTGAAGATATATCGGTAGCGTGAAATTTAGGGATATGGTGATGGTAGCATGAGGCCTTGTGCCTAATGGTAAAAGGGTGAACGGATCTGCGTTTCTGCATTTTGCCCCGGTCCCCTAAAGGGGAGAACAGTTAGTTCGTAATATGTAATTTTTGCCCTCACGCCTAGCGGACGTGATCTCCCCCTGAACTACCTCCTTTGTCGGAGTTCAGGGCAAGCGCTGAACTACCTCCTTTGTCGGAGTTCAGGGCAAGCGCTGCACTACCTCCTTCGTCGGAGTTCAGGGCAAGCGCTGCACTACCTCCTTTGTCGGAGTTCAGGGCAAGCGCTGCACTACCTCCTTTGTCGGAGTTCAGGGCAAGCGCTGCGCTCCGATATGCCCGCTGCCCAACGGCTTTTTGCCCCTAAATCCTCTAAAGGGGACAGTTTGCTATTGCTTCCTGCTTCCCGCCTCTTATCGCGCATCGCGTGTCGAAAAGTCGCGTGTCGAAAAGTCTCTCGTCTGGCATCTCGCGTCCCAGGTCTAAATTTTCCATATAATACCTTCCCTCAGAAAATCACAATATCTTTGCCGCTATGATGATTGACAGGCTGCGCTCGATAAAAAATAAACACCAGGACATAGAAGTCCGGCTGTCTGACCCGGAAGTGACCGGAGATATCAAACAGTTCTCCAAGCTCCATAAAGAGTACAAAGGCCTCACCGAACTCGTTGAGGTGATCGATCAATACGAACTCATTCTATCCAATATAAACTCATCGACCAGTATGCTGAAGGAAGCAGACAAGGAGATGCGAGAGATGGCCCAGGAGGAATTATTGGATCTCAAAGAGCAAAAAGAAGACATTGAGGAAAAGTTGAAGTGGATGCTGATCCCCAAAGATCCGGATGATGATAAGGATGTCATCATGGAGATTCGTTCCGGTACCGGAGGCGATGAAGCAAGTATTTTTGCCGGCGACTTGTTTAGAATGTACACCAAGTATTTTGATACGCAGGGATGGAAATACGAAATTGAATATTCCAATGAAGGCACTGCCGGAGGATACAATAAAGTGATTCTTGAAATCTATGGTGATGATGTATTTAGCTATCTGAAATTTGAATCAGGCGCACATCGGGTGCAGCGCGTTCCAAAAACAGAAACACAAGGCCGGGTGCATACGTCTGCAGCTACGGTAGCGGTGCTGCCAAAATTCGAACTAGAAGAAATCAATATTCGCAAAGATGAATTGCGCGTGGATACCTTTCGTTCGAGTGGCGCGGGTGGTCAGCACGTTAATAAAACAGAATCAGGCGTGAGGTTTACACACCTGCCAACAGGAATTGTTGCGGAGAGTACCGATGGTCGATCACAAATTAAAAACAGAGAAATTGCTTTGAGCCGATTGGCTGCAAAAGTAAATGAAGCGCAACGAGAAGCTGTGACTTCAGCTTATGCAACACATCGTAAAAACCTCGTGGGATCCGGAGATCGATCAGATAAAATCAGAACCTACAACTATCCGCAGAATCGAGTAACGGACCATCGCATTAATCTCACCTTATATAGTTTGGATAAAATCGTTCTGGGTGATTTAGATCCGATTTTCGATGCACTTAAGCTCGCAGACAATACGGAACGCTTGAAAGAGATGGTGTCGGATGGTTCAGGTAGCTAAACCCTAAAAGTCTGTGCCCATGGAAAACTGCACAAGTGGTTTCCTGTTCGTTTCGGTTTCCCAACTCCAACCGTAATCGAGTTTTAGAAAATAGCCAAAAACTAAAGTTCGAACACCACATCCATAACCTACGATCAGCGGATTGCGATAATAGTTGACGGTCACTTCAACGGTTGGTGGATTGTATAGGACGACGGTATTGAGTGGATTGCCTGATGCAAATGGATTTGAGCCTTCCCATGCAGATCCGGCATCAATAAATCCAATGAGCTGAATGTTTCGAATAAAAGAAGAACGAATTTTTTGCCTTGACAAATATTGGAATACCGGTACGCGCAATTCGGCATTGGTGAGGACTACACTACTCCCGACGCGGGCATTGTACTTAAATCCGCGCATATTGGCAGCCAGTGCGGTATAGGCATAATTTTCTCCGGAAGCCGCTCGCATATTATTATCATAAGAGGGGAAAAGCCAGTTTTCCACACCGCCTAAATTATAGAGAATATGTTCTGCGCCAAGCGTCGTGGCAGCCGTCACGCGTGCAGCAAAAATAGTTTTTCCATCAAGCGAAACATAATGTCTCGCATCCAATGAAAGGACCGTCATAAATCCTTTATTGAACTGAAACTTTTGATCAGATTCAAAAAGATTCAGGTCAAATTTTTTGACCAATTCAACGCCGGCTTTGAGGCGTGTCCCTGTTCGGCTATTGATATCGATATAGCGCGTATTGTCATAGACCCATTCAAGTTGAAATCCAATGCGTTGATCCGCACTTGTCTTTGTATCCAGTGTTGGTTTGTCTGTTGCCAATGAAATTTGATCATCATTTCGCAAAGTAATCGTTCCACGAACACTATTGTAGGCATCAAATGGATACCGCCATTGAGATAAGGCCAGAAATGAAACGTATTGAATTTGTCTTAATTGATTTGGGGATGTCTGATCGTATTCTGTGACAGCTTTTCGATATAGGGCATATTGTTTGTCGATGCGACGCTTTTTATTGTCAAAAACAAGAAAGTATTCAGAACCATTGAAAGTGGTCGGGTATCGTGCGCCACCAGTGATGATATAATCTTCTAGTAAGTCTTTGATACTTGCTTTAAATAAAATACCTAAAGGCGAAGGTTCAAATTCTCGCTTCTGACCGGCATAACTGTTCAGCCCTCCAAAGAGGATATCATTGTCGAGTGTGATGTTAAACTTATCCAGTTTAAACTTCGTTCGAGCGGCAATGACGCGTGATCGAACAAAGGGCGTAAGTTTGCCCGGATCATATTCCAATTTACTTGAATTAGAAGGTTCCAGTATTTTAGAAACATCGGGGAGAACTTTTTCAGTATCCATCTGATCTTCTTCTACGATCACTGCCGACTCTGGTACCGGGAAAGGTGTTTGAAATAAATATCTAGGATCAATGATTTCTTCTTCACGAATTTCTGTTGGCTTTTCAAGCGCTGAACGGATGATCTGTCCTATGGTTTTTGGCGGCACAGAAGCATTTCCATAGGCACTATCCAGGTGCATGACATGAATAAACGGCTTATCTTCTTTTTCCAACCAATCGATGACCACCGGACTAGCAGGTACTACTTCATGAAGCAGTATGTCCCGGTCGTAGGCGGAATGTAAGACAGCTAGTGGCGGATCTTCTAAAAGCCGACTCACTTCTATCCTTTGCCATAAGCCGGAATAATCAGCCAGACAAAGGAGTGCATCATCCCCGAAAATTCTGGCTTTGCGTTCATTGGCGGCTTCACTAAAAGTGATTTGTCTTAAACTAGGTTTGGGAGGACTATCATAGTCCAAAAGAAATAGATCAAATTGCCCTATAGGTAGAATAGTATCCAATTCCATCTTGCGCAGATTTTCATCTGTTCGGTTGGAAGAGAAAAGGATGTATCGGTGTTGATTGAGATAAACCACTGTAGCATCCAGATCATCATAAAAGTCTTCTGTCACGCGGACACTACTTCGGGTAATGGGTGCATATAAATACAGGTCAGAAAAGCCATCCGTAGAAGCGGATAGCATTAAAGTATCAGGAGACCAATAGTCCATGTCATAGACGCGATAATATTCCGGGCTTAGTTTGCTTGTATAGACTTCATCCTTTTCAAAATCATAGCGCTTCAATGAAATGAGGTCACGCCTTTCATAAAGGATCGTCAGTTCCTTTCCATCAGGGCCCCATGCGATGGCCGGATACGTGGGATCGGTTTCTACTTCATAGTTGCGTAGGCCGTATCTGAATAATACTTTTTTATCTCCTGTCTCAAGATCATATCGATAGACTCTGACACGACCATGGTCGATGAGCGAGTAGGCTAACTGTGTGCCATCCGGACTTAATCGCATACGACCAATTTCAACCGGTCTTTTCTGACTGGTGAGAGGTAGATCGTGTGTGAACGGTGACCCTTGCGATTCTTCTGCAAAATACTTATCCTCATAGTAATCCTGCCATTGCAAAGCGAGTTCTTTTGAATCAATACCAAGAACATATAACAACCCATTTTCCAAACTTCGTTGAATTCGAGTGAGGTAGAGAATATTTGAAATGGAGGCTTCTCCATACGTTAATGCTAAAAAATGCCACATCGAATGACCCGCCAATAGGGCATCATCCTTTGTGAGTCGGTTGAAGTCTTTTTTCTTTTTTTGAGGATTGGAAAAATAATCTTTAAGCTGATTGTCAAGTTCCGCATTCCATGGTTCGCCAACATAAGAAACCAGTCCATCCTGAAACCAATCCGGTAGACTGAGCAGTATCGCATTTTGAACAATTTCCTGAAGATTACTGCCATGTAACATGGCATTGATATACACTGCGGCAATTCCCTGACGCAAAGATTTTCGAAGGTCGTTGTGGTTGCCGTTGAAATAAATGAAAACTTTGTTTTCCACCACTTTTGTAATTCCTCCTTTACCGGAAAACTGCTCCTCGGATCCGAGGTTGGTTTGTTTCATATCGGTCAGATCAAGATAGACGATGAGCTCTATCTTATCATTCATTTTATGTTCGAGGATGTTCTGGATATTTGGATTATCCAGTTCGGCGAGTTGAACAACGGTGTGTGCTATTTCTCTTCCTTTGCCATACCAGTAGGTGACGAAATTTTCGGTCTCGTACATATTCCATTGGTCAAAATCATCGTGATATTGAATACGGTTTTTACCAAATTCAGTTGCCACCGCCTGCCCTTGCAGATCAATGATCTGCAGGATGAATATCAGTGTACAAATGATGATTTTTCCCATGAAAATTTATATAACGTAGAAACGAAGGCAAAATATAGGGGTTTTAAAGGAAATTTATTCAATTTGAGTATTTGTGTTGGCAATATCTGTGCATCATTGGCTGATATTGGACAAAAAGAGCGATTTAAGCCAGTGATTTCCCACTTTGATTATTTCACAAAGTCCTGAAAGGACTCCAGCTAGCGTTGGGGTTTGCCCCTTAGCAAAAGAATGCTCTTTCTTAAAAGTTCTGCCAAGGGGAATAACCCCATTCCTCCGCATCTATATAAGATAAAGGGCAGTCATTCAAAACGCAACGTATTGACGTGATGAATCTCTTCCATGAAAAAGAAGATTAATCGGACACTAATGGCTCTTAATTTCGATAATCAAGTGGTGGTTCTCGGTCTCCGGTGAGAGGTTTGTAAACAAAATTGATTCCTCGTCTCCTTATAAGTTCCTCCTTGGCTTGTTGGGCTATTTCGGGATCCGTTAGGAGATCAATCGCAGTCAAGGCCATAGTTTTTGCAGCAAGGACCATTCCTTTGACGCCGATGGAGGTACCACCGGCAGCAACGGCTTGCCAGGAGTGTGAACCGGTGCCTGGCACCCAGGTCGCTGCGGAAAGACCAGCGGTAGGTACAACCCAACTGACATCCCCCACA
Organism: Saprospiraceae bacterium; assembly: GCA_037969625.1. GTDB lineage: Bacteria > Bacteroidota > Bacteroidia > Chitinophagales > Saprospiraceae > Opimibacter. Next base: position 3,288 of record JBBKXT010000252.1, on the reverse strand, counting down.
TCCGTGGATCCGCCTGTGCCTCGTTCTAAAACCTGGAATGGCATCACCATTGTTGTGTTGTTAAGATTAGAGGGTGCAGGGAGCGTTCTTTGAATTTCTTCTGCAAATAATTTTTCTTCGTTCGTGTAGTTATAACCACCTACTTGATTCATGTTTTTATACACGATTTTAGCAAGCGTTTCATTGGGTTGAATATTGTGCAGTCCGTGAATCACTTCATAGTCCATTCTTGTTTGTGTACCACGTGCTGCTCCTTCAGCGATCTGAACGAGCCATTCAAAATTTTTATCGGCCTCCGTCATTTCCGGGTGGCGACAATAGTAAAATACTTCTGCAAAAGCCGGTACGATGTTGGGCGCATCACCTCCGTGGGTAATTACATAATGAATACGCGATTCCGGAGAAATATGTTCGCGCATCATATTGACCATGTAATTCATTGCCTCTACACCATCGAGTGCTGATCGTCCCAATTGAGGCGCGCCGGCAGCGTGTGAAGCATTGCCATAGAATCTGAATTTTGCTGATTTATTGGCGAGGGAGGAAGATGCAACAGCACTGTTTACACTGCTTGGGTGCCAGTGTAGCACGGCATCAACATCATCAAAGAGACCGGCTTTGACCATATATGTTTTTCCACCACCGCCTTCTTCGGCCGGTGTTCCATAAAATCGGATGGTACCGGTGGCGTTGGTTTCTGATAGCCATTCAGCTACTGCAATCGAAGCCGCTGCTGAGCCTACACCAAACAAATGATGTCCGCAACCATGACCTGCTGCGCCTGATTCGATGGCTTGTTCGATAGGAAGCGCAGCCTGAGATAATCCGGGCAATGCATCATATTCACCTAAGATTCCTATCACCGGATAACCATTTCCATATTCTGCCATGAAGGCTGTTGGCATACCTGCCACTCCGGAAGTAATTTTAAATCCGGCCTTCTTTAGTATGCCTTGTAATAGTGCGGATGATTTGTATTCCTGATAGCCTAGTTCGGCATAAGTCCATATTTCCATCGCAGCCCTCGCATACTCCTCCGTGTTTTTATCAATGCTTTTCTCGGCAATATTTTCGATCTGAGCGAAACACAAAGAGGAGTAGAGTAGAAAGAGAAAGATTAAAAGTGAATTGGATGCTTTGATCATTGATTTTGATTTTATGGACGCGAGATGCCAGACGCGAGATTCAATTCTTTTTTAGTTGTTTCGCTTGAGGACTAAGTAAAAGATTCCCGCAGTCCCGCTTAGTGGGAGCAGAAAATAAAAAAGAAAGCGCAGATTTTAATTCACAGTTCGTAATTTCTTCACTCTTCACTCTTCACTCTTCACCTCCTTTCACCGTTCACCGTTCACCCTTTTGACACAAGGATCGAGCTACGGTCATCCATGAGGTGCAAGGCCTCATGCTGCTTAAAGCTCCTCCGGCATCGTGTACGTTCGTCCTTTATTTTGTTCTTTCAGCCAACCCATCAGTGGATCAAAATACTTCACCATCGCGGTAGCATTCATTTCTTGACCGGTGGCTTCCATCATCACGTCCTGCCAATCTTTTGTGGCGCCGACTTTCATCATTTCATTTAAGAATGAACCAATTTCTTTGTTGCCAAAATAATTGGTGGCTGTGGGTGGTTGCTTTAAAATATTATCTGCGATGTATTGATGTAATTGAAAAAGGATCACGTATGAAAGTGCGTAATCATAATATTGCGCAGCATCATTGTTGATGTGTGTTTTGGTAGCAGCATCACAGTTGACTTCACCACGATCAGATGGTGGTACGATGCCTTGATATTTCTTTACAAGCGCCCACCATTTTTTATTAAACTCATCTGCTGATAAGTTGTCAGCATAAAGGGACTTTTCAAACTCGCTCATGGTACCGGCTGCGAAAGGAATAAACACAGCAAAGTTTAAAGCTTCTTTCAAAAGGATTTGAATAGAATCTGTTTTGGCATCTGCTGGCACGAGTCCGCGGCCTACGAGATATGGTTTTTGTGTTGCTGCCATGCCCATCATACTGCCAAGTGCCTCGTGGAAGGCCCTGTTAGCCCCTTCACGAAGCAATGGTGGTACTTCTGGATTAGTATACGCGATATAGTAATAGATGTGTCCTAGCTCATGATTGGAGGTTTCAAACCATTCTGCATTTGGTTCCACGCTCATAAGGCTTCGTACATCTGTGCCAAGGTCAAGGTGCCATGCGGAAGCGTGATTGTTTTTCTTCAAAGTAGAATCTACAGGATATGGGTATAGATTTGATTTCGCCCAGAAGGATTCCGGAAGCGCAGGAAAGCCAAGACTTTTATAAAGTGCTTCACCTTCTCTAACGATCCACTCAGGACTCTTGTCTGCAAGAACTGCATCTACATCAAGTCCTTCCACTTCTAGCATTGCACTCCAATCTTGTCCCCAGCGATTGGGTAGCCAATGTGCCGGCAGGTAATCAGGAACTTCTTTGACGCCATATTTTTTTGCGAGTTCGTAGCGAGCGTAGGTATGTAGTTCGCGGTATAATGGACGCAACTCTTGATTCAGTCGTTGCATCATCTCCATCATATCGTCTGTAGACAATCCATAATTAGAAACCTGATAAGCGAAAAAATCATCATAATCAAGTGCTTGAACAGTTTCGTTTCTTAGTCTTCTAAGATTAACAAGACCGTCTTTCAATTCCTTGCCAACTTCTTTACTGGCTTCCCAGGCTTTCAGTCGTTCCTTCAAATCCATTTCTGTTTTCAGGATGTTGTCAATATTATTGGTGGTCACATCTTTACCATCCAGGGTGTATTGGAAGCCGTATAATTTTTCGGTTTGCGCGATGGACGCGATTATTTTTTCTTTCACCAGATCGGCGACCACTTGTGGATCACCACCTGCGAGGTAGAGGATTGTTTCGAGTTGTCTTACTTGTAATGGGGTAAGAATATCTTTCTGTTCCAGATGTTTTTTAGTGGTTTCAATATTTTCCACACTTCCTGTGAAAGCTGTCATGGCTTCATCGGCGATTCTGGAATTATAGGCATTGATAGTATCGCCTTCCAGGATTTCGGTGTTTGTTTTCCAGGCGGCTTCAGCAGAAGCATAGTAGAGATCTACATATTCTTTTGTGTAGCTATCGAGAAATGCTTGAGCCTCGTTTTGGGTGGCAGAATTGTCTGCAGCAGATTTGTCTTCGGACTTGCAGGCAATTAGACTGATAAGTAGAAATGCCAGCATTATGAATTTGTGATTTTGCATAAATGTAAATTTGTTTTGTGCGAAAATAAAGAAAACAAGTTGCTTGGTCTTG
>JBBKXT010000251.1:0-2682 GCA_037969625.1 Saprospiraceae bacterium | reverse complement strand
CTACACTACCCAGGGAGATTTTCTGGTCACGCTAAACGTCCTTTCGCAGTATAATTGTCAAAACAGCACAGCTCTTCCAGTGCATGTAACGGCACCACCGATTGCTTCTTTTAATTTGTTATCCGATGAAGGGTGTGCCCCCTTTTCTCTGCAGGTGCAAAATCTAAGTTCAGGAGAAATTGGTAATCAGCTTTGGATAATTGGAGGAGATTCTATCTCAGGTAGTAATCCCGGCAATCTTATTTTGGATGGCTTTCTTGATGACTCAATCGTCTATGTTGAGCTACAAGTTTCTAATCAATGCGCACTGGTGTCCAGCCTTGATAGTGTTCTTGTTCATCCCTATCCTATAGTGGATTTTGGATTTAATGTAGATGAAGGGTGCTCTCCATTACTAATTGATTTTGGAAATGCCACAATAGGAAATCCTGAAACATGGGTTTGGGACCTGGGAAATGGTTTTATGTCTTCGGATTCTGTTCCGCCATCTCAACTATATACAACCCCTGATGACAGTGTTTCGATGTACACTGTTCAATTAATTGCCTCCAACGTGTGCGGTGCGGATACGCAAACGCAAATCATTACAGTGTACCCTCCTGACGTAACCGCATTTCTTTCATTGGATACAAGTATTGGGTGTCAACCATTAACAATTACGCCTCATTCACTATCTACTCCAGGCTCCATCATTGGGTGGCAAGTGATTGGTCCTAATGGTCAAGTGACGGGAAGCAATGCTATAAATCCAGTCTTTGTTTTGGATCAGCCGGGCATTCATACGATCATACTATCTGCGGCAAGGTGTGGCAAAGATTTCGACACATCATATGTTGAGGTATTACCGGCACCTATCATGGACTTTCAGTATGATCCGGTTTTCTGTGAGGGCGCCCCTATTTTCTTTGAAAATTTATCGATCGATGTGACCGGCGTATTATGGGATTTTGGCGATGGGTTCCAAAGTACCGATTTTAGCCCTACTCATTTGTACGATGTACCGGGGGTATACGTGGTTTCGCTATCAGCGAATTCTATTGTGAACGATTGTCCCTTTACTATTTCCGATACGGTTCAAGTTTTTCCCAAACCTCAGCTATTCATCGATAACAATTCGATGAGTGGATGTCCACCGTTTGAGGCATCTTTTACCAATACGGGGCCTATTGATTTGACCTATGTGTGGCTATTTGATGATGGCACTCCTCTTTCAAATATTTATGACCCAACACATGTTTTTGCTCTCACCGGCTCCTATCAGGTAGAGGTATTTGCCTATGACATGAGAGGTTGCTTCAGTGATACAATTTTAATCCCTGTGACGACCTTTCCGGTACCGAAAAGTGACTTTTTACTTCCTGATCAACTATACTGTGAGCGCTATGACACGCTTTCTCCGATCAATCTGTCCGTTGGCGCTAATTCATATTATTGGTCCATCAATGGAATTTTGCTTGGTCCGGATCCACTGCAGTTTCTGCCGGATAGTGCTGGTCTATATCAGCTAAGCTTAATTGCTGAAAATGCTTTTGGATGCAGAGATACACTTAATGATGAAGTACAAGTTAACATATCCCCTATTTCAACTTTTCAACCAATCATAGATGAAGGGTGTGCTCCGTTGAATCTCAGTTTTACTAATCTCTCCCAAGGAAGCAATCAATATCTCTGGGCATTTGATGATGGAAACACATCGACTGATTTTTCTCCCACGCATAGTTTTATTTCAGACGGACTCTACAATGTTATACTGATTGCTCTAAATTCAAACGGCTGTCCGAATGACACTTCGTTTGGCTCAATTGAAGTGTTCCCTGTACCTGCAGCTTCGTTCGATTATGCTAAAACGGAGGAATGTGGGGCGCCTATGGATGTGAGCTTTACAAATCTTTCAAATGGCGGACTTGATTACGACTGGCAATTTGGCGATGGAAGCACTTCTGATGTCTTTGACCCACTGCACACCTATACCTTAGTTGGGGAGTATACTATTTCGTTGACTGTAGCCAATATTCATGCTTGTGCCGATACAGTAGTACTTCCCATTTCGATATATGAACAACCACTGGCGGATTTTTATCTTGATGGTTATTCCTTTTGTGAAGACAGACCCATACCTATTGTCAATCAATCTATCCATGGAAATGCATATTGCTGGCTCTTAAACGGCGAATTGATTTCTGATGCTTCAGATCCCCAACTACAAATAGAGGAGCCGGGGTCATACACACTAGCCTTAATTGCAAAATATAATTCGGTCTGTCAGGACACCTTATCACTTCTGCAAAACATCGAGATCTACGTTTCTCCTACTGCCGATTTTACGTATACTGCCAATCAGGATGAAAACATTCTTGGAGATGTACAATTTGAAAATCTATCTACTTTGTTTGATCGTGTCTTTTGGGATTTTGGTGATGGAGATTCGTCAGATGAAGTGAGTCCTTTTCACGAGTATGACATCAACAGATCAATTCAGGTTGTCTTATATGCTTTCAATGATAATAATGGAAAATTCACTTGTTTGGACACCGCTATCCAGGATGTAAATCCCGAGTGGCTGACTACATTTTATGCGCCAAATGCATTTAGTCCTGATCATGGTGAGGGGCTTGTTCGGGTATTCAAGCCGGTTGGTATAGGCCTGGCTGAGTACGAAATAAATGTTTACTCTCCTTGGGG
>JBBKXT010000250.1:0-3067 GCA_037969625.1 Saprospiraceae bacterium | reverse complement strand
AGGGATGACTTATCTTGCCTTTTTATGTGGCGATCCCAAATCAATGCTTTATCTTTCATCCGGGCAAAGCACCGAAATCAGATTAATTCAGCCAAGATGCAGTTGGTCGGAGCGATACGTTAAAATCGGTGAAACCTTTGGCCAAAAGAGCTTCAAATCATTCGCAGAAGCAAAGATTGCTGCTTTTAATGGAATTGAATACCTTAAGGAAAATGGAGAATGGAATCAGTAATTGAATTAACATCGCCTGTGTATAACATCGGCTGTAGTCAATGGCGGATATAGAAGTGAATATAGATCATTGCCTTGAAAAAGGTTACGAGCAGAGGCAAGACATGAACCTAGAATCGCCACTGCCTACAGCCCTGTTCGTTATGACCAATAAATAAAAAAACAAAATGAAAAATCAACTTACACTTTTTTGCATAATGATATTTTTCGTCATTGGATGTGCTACTGATAAGAAAGATAACAATCCTACGGATATATCCACAGTTTCAACCGTCATGTGTACTCCAGTCACAACAGACAAAGAATGGTACAAAACTGACAATAAGGCACCTTTGTTTGAAGGGCTTGATATATTGAATTTTCGGATATCCACTAAAAATGAATTGGTCCAGAAATATTTTAATCAAGGATTGATTTTAGCTTATGGTTTTAATCATGCTGAAGCAGCAAGGTCATTTTATTATGCTACCAAGTTGGATTCCACTTGTGCAATGGCATATTGGGGATATGCTTTTGTTTTAGGGCCTAATTACAATGCTGGTATGGAAGATGACAATTATCAGAGAGCGTATGAGGCCATCCAAAAAGCCCTGGAATTATCAACCGAGAATTGTACCCAAAAAGAAAAAGCATTAATCAATGCATTGTCAAAAAGATATGTTGAAGAACCTGTTGAAGACAGAAGTTCATTGGATATAACTTTTTCGGATGCTATGGAATCCGTTTTCAAAGATTTTCCGCAGGATGCAGATATAGGTGCCTTGTATGCCGAATCATTGATGAACCTTCATCCCTGGGATTTGTGGACTCATGAAGGAGATCCCAAAGAATGGACTCCCCAAATATTGGACGTTTTTAAAAAGATTTTTGCCATTTCTCCAAAACACCCTGGCGCTCACCACTTTTATATACATACGGTGGAAGCTTCTTCAAAACCTGAAAGTGGGTTGTACAGCGCTCAATTATTTGATGAAGGGCTTGTGCCCAACGCGGGTCATTTAATCCACATGCCTTCTCATATTTACATTCGAACCGGAGATTATCACAAAGGAACGATGTCAAATATTCGAGCAGTTGAAGCAGACAGTTCTTATTTCACAGCTTGCCATGCACAAGGTTCTTATCCCTTGACGCTATACCCGCATAATTATCATTTCATGGCTGCTACAGCCACACTTGAAGGGAATAGTGAATTGGGAATCATAGCTTCGAATAAAGTGGCGGAACATTCGAACCGGCAATTAATGAAAGAACCGGGTTGGGGAACCATCCAGCACTATTATACCATACCGTACTACGTAAATGTAAAATTTGGCAAATGGGAAGAAATTCTGAAAATGGAGAATAAAGATGTTGCTTTAAAATATCCTGATGCAGTAAGACATTATGCACGTGGAATGGCTTTTATAGGATTAGGAGAAATTGTAAATGCAAAAAAAGAATTGGATGCTTTAGAAGGTTTCGCATCAGATGAAAGTCTTAAAGAGGTTACTATCTGGGATTTTAATAATACTCATCAATTGTTGCAAATTGCAAAAAGAGTATTGGAAGGTGAGATATTAGCGAGTGAAGGAAAATACGAGAAAAGTATTAAGTTGTTAATTGAAGGAGTCAACATAGAAGATGCTTTAGCTTATCAAGAACCACCAGATTGGTTTTTCTCTGTTCGGCATCATTTGGGGGCAGTTCAAATTGAAGCAGAAAAATATGAAGATGCAATTAAAACTTTTGAAGAAGATTTAGTCAGACTTCCGAAAAACGGCTGGGCGCTCCATGGTTTAAAATTAGCCTATGCGAATTTGAAAGAGGAAACCAAGGTTTCTGAAATAGAAGAAATGTTAGATGGAATTTGGGCAACTGCAGATATTGAGTTGTCAAATTCAAGAATCAAATAGATACTGGTCACAACAATGGCTATAGCGATAAGTCAGCCTAAACGGCTGACCTGCGCATAGCCTGACGTTGTGCGTATTGCTTTACGACAGTGCTAACATGAAATTATATGGAATAGACGACAAAACTGGAAGTTAGAAACAATAAATATTAAACGCAGAATTAAATAAGGGCAAAATGAAATCTCTAACACTAAAATCAACTGGTGAAACAATCACCTTTGTAAAGACAGGTAAAGACACTGAAGGTGCTTTTACAGAAGTTATCTGCACTATTCCAGCTGGACAAGAGGGTCCACCGCCACACATTCATCCATTGCAAGACGAAATTTTTGAAGTTATTGAAGGCAAACTTGAACTTTCGGCTAAAGGCAAGAAAATTGTTCTTGAAGAAGGACAAAGTTTTAATGTTACAGCAAAGACGGCACACACCTTTTCAAATCCGCTTGACAGAGAGACAAAGTTTAGAGCGACATACAAACCTGCACTTGACATTGACTATTTATTGGTGCAAGGGTTTGAGGCATTAAACAGTCAATCTAATCCCAATAAACCGAGTTTTCAGATGATAGTTGATTTTGACTTTATACTCAAACAAATTCACTGACAATACAAGTTTGCTGGTGCACCTGCCATTATATTCACGATTTTTGCTGCTATCGGAAGATTATTTACTAAACCTAAAGTGAAGTCGCTTAAAGATCACAAGGCTTCGTTCTAAAATAATGAATCAATTAATCAAGCAACTTTATGAAGAACTGATTAAGTCAGACAGCATTGACAGAGTAGCACGAACGCATAACACGGGTTTTGCGATAGCGAGGGTTCCGTGCTTCGCAGACACATTAGTACAAGGTGGAAGTTCAGTTCTCCGAATGAAGTTTAGTACTAATACGCCCCGCCATCGCAAACCCCCGAATCGTTACCCCCAATGCTGAAAAGCC
>JBBKXT010000249.1:0-3728 GCA_037969625.1 Saprospiraceae bacterium | reverse complement strand
AGTTCGATCAAACTGAGATAAGGTGCCGGGCTTTTGTAGGTGAGCAGTGCAGACAATTTGAAATTTCCCAACTGATACGCACCTGATGCTTTTACCTGATGCCGCGTGTCCTCCTGCGGTGAGAAATAGGCACCTCGGAACAACATCGGGTAGCGCTCTTCAAGCCAACTCAATGTGTATAACAAGGAGGTTTCAAATTTTTTATGCTTATACATCATCGTTACATCTGTCCCATAGGTGCGGCCATCGCCCGTAAACAATTGATAGTAGTCACTTGGGTCCGTTGGTTGACCATCTGAAGGATCCGGTCTAAGCGGCCGTACACGAGCTAAGCCATCCATCGTTTTGTAATACAACTCAAGGTCCAGACTAAATTTAGTTCTGTTGTATCCGACACCCAACATATACTTGTCGGAAGTCAGCAGCGGAATATCCTCGGCAGGATTGCTTAATAATAAATAATTCAACTCTCGACCAAATCGGTTTTCGAAAGTGATGCCTCTGACAGATTGTAAGTTTTTGGAGTATGAGGCTCTTGCTTTAAGTTTGCTATTGAAAGGATAAAGGATTCTGGCGTTTGGCAAGAAATAAGTCTTGGACATACTTTGCAGATACGTGACCCGACTGCCCAATTCCCATTCAAGCGTCTTCCAATACTTGTCAGTATATGCTACAAAAAAACTCCCGCTGTTTTCCGTTTGTGTTTGCGCTAAAAATGATTTTTTGTTTTCTCTCGCCGCAAATTCAACTTTATTGTTCTGCCATTCCAGGCCTGTTTTCAACAACCCCCCTTTGCTAAACGTCTGCTCGACAAAACCTTTGATGCTTCCACTTTCCAAGTGGTTGTCCTGAAAGCCTGTAAGATTGAGCATCCGCGTTTCGCCCACTCTTACTTCTGTGTAGTTTGATTGGTATTCCACCCGCTTATCAAATTTTGAATAGTAGGTTTCTACTTGAAGGTTTGTTCTCGCGCCTAGATTTTGTTGCAGATAGGCAGAAAACCCTTGATTTTCCCATACATCTTTGCTATTGTATCGCTGATCAACGGACAACACTTCATGATTAAGAATAGTCGTTGTGAATCCGGTATAGGTGGTATTTTCCAGTTGATCCCGGCTATCATAATAGTATAGACCGATGGACCCTGATTTGCCTGTTTGTATACCCAATCCTAAATTGATGTCATAAAAATTTGTCTCCGGTTGTTGTGAACTGGTCCATTCTTTCTCATTTTTAAATCTTCCCGGTTTAGTAAAATTGGACACACTGCTATCACTTAGTGCAGGTGTAATAATCCCTGTGTGAGAGATCCGCACGCCGCCGGTAAAATAAACGTCTGGTGATAGCACCAATTCGGTAGATATTCCGCTCTGCAGTAAATCTGTGTCGAGAATTAACTTACTGGTTGGTTCTTCGCGAATAGATTTTGCATTGATCATCCCATCAATACGTCCTCCATATTCGATCGGAAGGTTGTTTTTAAAAACGGACACGCTTGAAAAGTATAAACCATTAAACGGACTAAAAAGATTGTAATAGTGATACGGATCATACACCGGGATATGATCCATCATGATCAACGTATTGCCCGCATCGACGCCTCTGATGCGGATTCCTTTATCCGTGGAGTAGTGTGTATAGTTTGTAAACTTAAGTAAGAGTTCTTCTGCGTTCCATTGAAGGATCTGATCTTCGCTGATGAATTGGTAACCTTCGAGGTCAGTGGATTGCTGGGAATAGTCCTGCGAAAACAATCTATAGGGAACGATGATCGTGACTTTCTCCAGAAGGATTTTATCAATTTCCATGGAGACATTGACACTCCTCTTGATGGCTTTGGAAATAGAATATTGAATCGGCTTAAACCCTAAAAAACTAATTTCCAAAAACCCTGTTGTATCTGTCACCGGCAAAATAAAATTCCCATTTTCATCCGTTATGCATGCCGCATTGGAGGTGGATGCGAAGACGCTGACATAGGCCATAGGCTCGCCGGTTTGTTGATTGACCACATGGCCTACGAGGGTCTCTTTTATTTTTCCGAGATCATGGGTACTTTCTCGGCGCAACATTAGTTTGTTTCCATCAATGAGTTGATATGAAATACCTGATTGATTCAAGAGTCGATGAAGAAGTTCCTGAATGCTTGAAATGTCCGCACCTACGTATCGGATGGAATCCAATAGCGGAATGAGTTCAGGCGCCAGCGCAATATCTACATCGTATTGTGCTTCTACCTTTGAGATAAACGTATCGAACGCCGCGCTTTGTCCGAAAGAAATACAAGGCAGGGTAAAAAGTAATATTGCAATTCCGATTCGGAATATAGGCATTTGCGATTATCGCGTTATAGTAATGGTTTTTCCTTTAATAGATGATTCAAGGTGTAGTGGCCAGGTGATGAGCTGAAGTGCTTCCGCAAGATCGCCACTTTCAAATAATCCTGTGTAATTTATTTCCCCCAAACCATCCGCTAAAATAACATCCACATCATATTGGCGTTCCAGTTCATGAATGACTTCTTCCAATGGGCGGTTTTCATAACGGAACTTACCTGTTGTCCATTCCGGCTTGCCATTGGTTGCATTAAATACTGACTGCTCTAACCCTGCATTGCCCGCTTCTGCGATCGTTCGCTGTCCGGTGGTAAGTTCTGTCTTGTTTCCTTCAAATCTTTCCACGCGCACTTTTCCCGTATAACAACTCACTTCAAACCGTCCATCGCGTGCGATCACATTGAAGCTGGTGCCAACGACCGTTACCGTTCCTTCATTCGTCATAACCTTAAATGTACTCCCGGGTGCTACATCAAAAAAAGCCTCTCCCTCTAATTGAAGGACGCGGTCTTTTTCAAAAGTTTTTTCTTTAAAAATGATTCGACTTTCTGCGTTAAGCGAAACGATACTTTTTTCCGGTAAGGCAATTTCTTTATGCTCGCCGGCATCCGCATATGTTTTGATTTTACCTGCTTCTGAACCAAACCACAAGAGCATCGCCAATGACGCTGCTGCGGCCATTCCCCAGGTCCATATACCTTTTAACTTACTTTGGGATTTGCCTTTTACTTCCGTTTTGATATTAGAAGAAATATTTTTCCAAATCTCCAATCGATCCGATTCAGAAATCTGTGCCTGAGGTATATCTTTTAAGGCGGCAACGATTCTTTTGGCTTCATCAAATCTTGGGCGCATTTCAGGATGCGCTTCCAGCCATGCTGTCCAATTAGATTTGTCTTCGCCATGGCGCACTAGGCGAACGAAGGACTCTTCTCCTGCCAGTGCTATTGATGAATATGTGATGAATTTGTCCTCCATTATTTCTTTCGCTTACAGCGTAAACAAGTCGTCTAAAAGAGCTTTTCTTGTGGCCACAGTATAGTTTATATTACATGAGCCTGTTCCACTGGTCATGATGCTCAAGCAATTGCCCTGGGGATCCGTGATATCGTTATGTCCTTTGAATAAAGCACAATGCCCTAGTTCGTGAAAGATCACAAACTCACGTTCCAGATCACTCGCGGCATCCCAGTAAAACTTATCCACGATCACCACGCTTGGTTCTGCTTCTGTATGGCCACACTGCCCAATAACATTTTGCGAGGTGATCACTCGTATATCTCCGCTGATCATCATTGAATCCAGGTTTATATTCAAATTGCGCAAAGCAGCTTCGTCTTCAAATCGATCGAAATAGGGTTGTATAGAGCCATCCACAAAAAACTGTGGTCC
>JBBKXT010000248.1:0-7946 GCA_037969625.1 Saprospiraceae bacterium | reverse complement strand
CCAGTTGCCAGGGCCAACAAAAGGAAACACCTCCTCCCTCAAAACAACAAGACATTGAGACGACCCCATCAACGGATTATGGGAAGCCACTCAAGGTCATATCATTAGATACAAGTCCCGGATGGAAACAAGGGGAAGAAAAATTAATAGTTGAAGGCATCGTTTATAATCCGGATGGAAAGACACCTGCATCAGATATAAGCATCTACTATTATCATACAAATGCAGGTGGTCGATACATGCACAAAAGCGACATAGAGAGAAGTTTACCCCAAACTCAGGCAGGCATGACGCACGGCCACCTCCGGGGTTGGGTGAAGACAGATTCCCTAGGACGTTATGCGATCTACACCTCCAAGCCCGGCTCCTACCCCAGCGGAGACGAACCGGCCCATATCCATTTCTACATCAAAGAACCGGATCAGGAAGACCATTACTATATAGATGACATCGTATTCGAAGGAGATCCTCTCCTGACCATTGACAAGAGAAATAAATTCAGAAACAGAGGTGGTCCTGGGGTGGTTACTCTAACGGAGAGGGAAGGGATTCTCTATGGTGAGCGGGATATTATTATGGGGTTGAATGTAGAGGGGTATGGGGAGTAGGATTATAGTTAACTTTCATCACACAAAAAATGTCATTCGGCAACTTACTGCCAGTCCGTTGAACGGATAAAAAACTATCGAATTCAAAATGGAATACACAAGTCCAGCGAACTATAAAACAAAAACGCCTAGGCTCGATATAAATTCAATTTGTGTATTTGTGCTCTTTATCTATTGATAAAGAAACCCTCCTGCGCTGAAGCTACGGAGGGTGGTGGTGGAGCTGGGGGGAATTGAACCCCCGTCCAGCTAACGACTACATTAGCTTTCTACATGCTTATTTGAAGTTCTGATTTAAGAACGCATCAAGTACTCCAACGACGCGATACGTTCCGATTCCTTTTGATTGTCGGCCGCAGGTCAGGACAGTCCCTTGGCGTAATCTGCATTTTGGTTATGTGCGGAAGGTTTTGTAGCAGATATCAAACCGACGGCACAAAGGCATTCTAATTACCTAGAATTAGGCTGCCAAAGCGAAATTACGATCGCTAATTGTTGGTTGATGATCATTTGGTACGAGGTGAACCACCATTCCCCGGCATGCTTACTAACATATGAACATTACTGTCGATTCCTGTCAGCCCCATTTATTTCAAATAACTATCCCTATAACAAGGGATGCAAAGGTAAAGTTTCCGGGGGATTTTCAGTAACCGGTGCTTTTGCACCAGCAAAGGGCGAAGAGCATAGGGCAGAGGGCATATCGCCTCCCGCCTCCTGCTTCTCGCCTCCCGCCCTTTTCGTATCTTGCACAACCATTAATTCGAAAAACGATGAACGACACTATACGCAATCAATTCCCCTCACTCAAACGGATGGTCAATGGACGGCCCATTGTCCACTTCGATGGACCGGCAGGAACACAGGTTCCCCAATCCGTGATCGATGCTATAGTCAATGTTTATAGTAATAGCAATGCAAATTCCCATGGGCAATTTGTAACCGCACACGAGACCGATCACCTCCTGGAACACTGCCGTTCACAAGTAGCCGCTCTGCTCGGCGCCGAAGGACCAGAGACCATTTCCTTTGGAGCCAATATGACGACCCTCAATTTTTCCTTAGCTAATGCTATCGCCAGAACCCTTCAACCCGGTGACGAAATACTGATCACCCAACTAGATCATGAAGCGAATCGCGGTCCCTGGCTCAACCAAAGAAGACACGGTATCATCGTTCGTGAAGTTGGCCTCGAAGAAGATGGCAATATTGATTATGCCGATCTCGAAAAGAAGATAAGCGAACGCACCCGAGTAGTCGCCATTGGCCTAGCCTCAAATATATTTGGTACCGTCAATGAAATCGATCGCGTCCGCCAATTGGCCTATGAAGCCGGCGCACTGCTGGTCGTCGATGCCGTACATTATGTACCACACCTATTGACGGATGTGCAGGATATCGATTGTGATTTTTTACTTTGTTCTGCGTACAAATTTTACGGCCCACATGTTGGTCTATTATATTCCAAACCAGGTGCACTTGATAGTCTAAACACAGATAGATTGCGCGTCCAAGTGCAGCGCGCACCAAACCGCATTGAAACAGGCACACAGAATCATGCGGCACTCGCCGGCGTTTCGGCTTCCGTTGACTTTCTAGCTTCTTTAGGCACCGGAGATAATACAAGGGAGAAGATCATTAACGCTATGTCAATCATTCAAAAATATGAACGAGGTTTAGCCCAACAACTTTACTTAGGCCTCAGAGATCTTGACGGAGTAGAAGTGTATGGCCCACCGCTGAAGGAAGAGCAACGAGCGCCAACGATTTCATTCACTATAGATCATATTCGGCCTGATGCTGTCTGTAAATTTTTAGCAGAACAATCGATCTGTGCCTGGGATGGACATTTCTATGCGAAACGCGCTGTTGAGGTCTTGCATCTTATGGAAGTAGGTGGTGTCACACGTATGGGTATCTCTGTTTATAATACGGAATCAGAGGTTGAATATGCGATTTCAACTTTAAGAAAACTTGTTGGAAGCTAGACAGGAGAATATTTACCAAAGATAATATTCGAACTTCTGAAAACAGATTTTCATTAGGTATTGTAACTGAAATGAAATTCCCCTAATTTACTGGTATTATTACTTCACCAGTAAACTCCCCGTGTCATGTCTTATGTCAAGGCTTATCTTCATTTTGTATGGTCTACAAAAAATAGAAACCCTTATTTAAACACTTTACCTCTTCGAACGGAAGTTTGGAGACACATTTACCTTAACGCAATAAAAAAGGGCATCTACATCGATGTGATAAACGGCTACAGCGAACATTGTCATTGTCTTATCTCTCTCAGTTCCGATCAGACGATGCGAAATGTGATGCAGCTACTAAAAGGTGAATCTGCATATTGGATAAACAAGAATAATCTTTTAAAAGACACAAGTTATTCTCGTTTCGAGTGGCAGGATGAATACTATGTTGTCTCCGTTTCTCCAAGTATACTACCTAAAGTCAGAAGGTATATCAAAAACCAGGAGGAGCATCACCAAAAGAAATCATTCGACGATGAATACAATGAATTTATTATCAAATATGGATTTCCTCCTCCTCCACGACCTAAAGGTCGTGGCAATTAAGCTGCACGACAACGAAAACTTAATGACCACTAGCTAAAGCTAGTGGTACAAACTACTAGCTTTAGCTAGTCTTAAAAAACTCAGGCGATAGCCGCCTAAAAACTTAATGACCACTAGCTTTAGCTAGTGGTAAAAGAACGGCAGTAGCTAGTGATAAAAGAACGGCGGTAGCTAGTGGAGCAAACTACTAGCTTAAGCTAGTCTTAAAAAATCCTTCAATAGCCTTTACAATTCCTTCAGGATCATCCGACCCTTTTACAAATCTTCCCCCGGTCATCTGCTCGTATAACGCTATATATCGATCACTCACTTGAGTGACAAAAGTATCATCCAAGGGAGGCATCTGCTGCCCATCCAGGCCCTGAAATCCATTTTCCATCAACCACTCTCTGACAAATTCTTTGGAGAGATGTTCCTGAGGCTTTCCTTCTTCTTGGTTTTGCGCATAGGTTTCTGCATACCAGTATCGACTGCTATCCGGTGTATGCACTTCATCTATGATATAGAGCTGTCCTTGGTACCAGCCAAACTCATATTTGGTATCCACTAAAACAAGACCTCGTTCAGCTGCCATTTCTGTTCCGCGTTTGAAAAGTGCACGTGTCACGCGAGCTAGTTCATCATAAACTTCTTTTGATAATAAACCCTGACGAACGATTTCTTCCGCAGAGATATCTTCATCATGCCCGCTATCTGCTTTCGTTGCCGGTGTAATTATCGGCATTGGAAAAGCCTGGTTGTCCATCATCCCATCAGGCATCTCCTCTCCGCATAAGACGCGTTTTCCAGCCTTATATTCACGAAGTGCATGTCCGGCTAAATAGCCGCGAATAACCATTTCAATTCGAATTGGTTCACACAATACACCAACCGTTACATTCGGATGTGGCATGGCTTGTTTCCAATTGGGAATAATGTCTTTGGTGCCATCCAGAAAATAAGCGGCCAGCTGATTTAGCACCTGCCCTTTGTAAGGTATCGGGCGAGGTAAAATATGATCGAAAGCTGATATTCGATCTGTCGCTACAGCGACCAGCGTGTCATCGAAATAATAAACATCCCTTACTTTCCCACTGTAATATCCTGTCTGCCCTTTGAAATTAAAATTGGTATCAGCAATTGCCATAACTATTTGTTGATTCTGATAAAAGAAAATACAAAAGCAAAATTGAACCAAGCTTTTGAAATATGAAAGGAAATAAGGACTTATTTATTAGAAAAAGCAAAAGAACGTATTAACAAAAGAAAAGGTGACCATCTGGTCACCTCTATCATTATATATTCTTAGTCATATTTCGATGCAGCAATATGTCTTTAAGCTCATGAAGCACTTTGTACTCATTGGGCATCACTTTTTTAAAAGCTTCCTTGACAGCAAAATAAGTGCCCTTTTCCAATTCAGGAACAACCTTATCAATTTTTGACGTGACCAATTTTATGTCTTCTTTGATAAGTTTGCGGATGGAAGGGATATCATGCCAGTCTCCTTCAATCGCGCAGGTATAGTTTGTGGTTCCGTCAGGATTCTCATCGTGCTCCAGGGCTATAAATCGCTCCCCTACTTCGATGTTTTCCACGGGATATTTGGCAATATCCGAAAATGGAATTCGCCAGTGCTCCTCCTCCAATCCGGTATTGACGAGAAAGATTTCCAATCCCTTTTCATGGAATCTGTACACAACAACTCTTACGGAATCAAATACATTCATATGAGCAAAATTCTTAACGTTATGATAAAAGTACGTTACTATATCTGTTATTTCTTCTTTTTCCTAACAATTATCCTTGTCAGCAGTTCATACAATCCCAAAGCGAGGAAAATGTTCTGCTCTTCTGCATCTAGTTTCTTCATCAGATAAAAGGCACGTTGGACAGAAGAATGCGGACTATTGGGATTAAAGAGGTGACCTGCTTCCTTTTCCTTGACGATAATGGACAATAGATCTCCAGAATATCGCTTCACATAGCCCAAATTAGTCTTGGATTTTAACCCAAACATCTCCCCTTCCATATTTATCACCGCTACCTGGCCGCTATTCAAATAAACATCCACGACCCGCTTTTTAATTCGGAAGACAAGTTCTTTCTGACTTGTTTTGCAATAAAGTAGTGCTTCTCTGGATCCTTTGATATAATCTTTATAGGCAAATGCTACCATCGGCTCGAAGTAAATTGACTTGATGGTACCAACAACTATTCTATCCAACCCTTTCTTTTGGGTTTTAAAATCCAGGTTGAGCGACATCAGCTCCAACTCTTTTTCCTCCTCCCAGGGTATTATACGCTCTGCGACAGGCATGGTCATTTGACGCATGGTCGCAAGATCTTTATTGATCTTTTTTACGCCCGGAGGCAAACCTAGAACAGCCCTAAGTAAATCTTCTATCATAGTTTATTACGAAAAGATAGCGCAAAATAGAAAAAGCATTAGGATATCGACTTGTTTGAAGGTTGAGAATGGTTAATTAAGGCTAATTAAGGGAGACCTGAGAAGCGACACGCGACTTTTCGACACGCGACGTGAGATGCCAGACGCGAGATGCCAGACGCGAGATTTTTTACCTGAGATTTTTAGATCTGAGACCTAAGACTAATCTTACATTCAACTCATAACCAGACGAACTTGAAACTAAACGCCCTAAACAACAAGTGCCAAAGGCGCTTCGTGCTAAACCACTCTCAACTCATTCTCCATCGATCAAAACCCAGACTACACAATCACTTATCACTAATTCACCCCTCACCTATACGACCGAATGGCACTTCCCGCCTTCATTGATTTACGAAGTCTCCGAATAGCTCGCTCTTTGATTTGCCGCACACGCTCGCGTGTCAAATCAAGGTGCTCCCCAATCTCATCAAGGGTCAATGGCTTATCCCCTTTCAATCCAAAGTAATAGGCAAGCACATCAGCTTCCCTTGGGGCCAGCGAATTAAGACTATACATAATATCCAGCCTGAGTGACTCCTCCATGAGCTTTAGGTCCGGCTGCATTTCCTCATCCGTCTCCACCATATCCAATAAGGTCATGCTTCCTTCTTCATTGGTTAAAGGCGCATCAAAAGACACATGACGATTATTGCCGGGAAGATTTCGAATTATATCTTTCACCGAAACATTCAAGAGCTCAGCCAATTCCTCATTCGTTGGATCTCTTTCAAACTCCTGCACAAAGGAAACATAGGCCTCATTGAGCCGATTATAGGAAGTGGATTTATTGTGTGGGTGACGGACGATTCTGGAAAATTCTATGATCGCCTGCAGGATACTTTGTCGTATCCACCATACAGCATAAGAAATAAACTTAAACCCTTTAGTCTCATCAAAGCGCTTTGCGGCTTTCATCAATCCGACATTTCCTTCATTAATGAGGTCTCCCAATGACAAGCCCTGGTTCTGATATTGCTTCGCTACGGAAACAACAAACCTTAGATTGGCTTCGGTCAGCCGCTCCAACGCAGCCTGATCGCCTTCTCGAGCTAATCGTGCATACCTGGATTCTTCCTCAGGAGTCAACATCTCAATCTTGCTGATGTCCTGCAGGTATTTATCCAGCGCAAGACTTTCGCGAGAGGTAATCCGATTGGCTATTTTTAGTTGACGCATGGAACGACGGGGGTTATTTTGTAAATTTATACATTAAGGGTACAATACTTGGTTACAAAAGGTTCATAGTTAACATCAGATATTCATTTTATTCGACGCTCGAAAATCAGGAATGTCATAATTAAAGGCACATTATTATTATACAGTGTCCTTTTCAAGCCCTTTCGTACCCAACCAAACGATAAAAATGCTCGTCTTAGCTTATATAAACCATAATACTATGAAATATCTACTTTTCTTATCTTTCCTCGTGATCAGTTCCTTAACGATCACTTCTTGCTCAAAATCCAAAACAGAGACACCTTTTGTGTGTCATGATATTACCCTCGGGGAATCGTTTACCGCAAAACTTGGAGAAGAATGGTGCTTACCTTCTACCGGCTGGAAGATGACGATTGGCCCTTTTATCGAAGATGGCCGTTGCAATATTCCGGACATTATATGTGTATGGGAAGGTGCATTTATCATGGGCGCCACATTCGAAAATGGTGCAGAGACGATCGACACTTTTTATGCGATAGGTGAATGGAAGGATACCCTCATCAATGGACCGTATACCATTAGACTCAACAAAATCTTTCCGTTGACCAGAGATAGTTTTGATCCGGCAGATCTTGATGACTATGCTTTTGAGATGATTGTTGAATAAAGGTCTTTCTGCGTTTACCACAAATTTCTAAATATGAGGCAGATTCTTGTTTATGGCTCACTATTGGTCCTTAGCTGTTTTTTCTCATGTTGTGAGAAGGAAGGAACCAGTCCAACTGCGTGTGAACAGAATTGCGTTTTAGAGCCGCAAG
Organism: Saprospiraceae bacterium; assembly: GCA_037969625.1. Lineage (GTDB taxonomy): Bacteria > Bacteroidota > Bacteroidia > Chitinophagales > Saprospiraceae > Opimibacter. The sequence goes on along the minus strand of JBBKXT010000248.1, from coordinate 349 downwards.
TAGGGCCATGTAATGCTGCAATCCCAAGATACTATTTTGATAAAGATGAAAAAATATGCAAGGAATTTATTTGGGGAGGTTGCGCAGGTGTAGTACCGTTTGAAACCTTGGAGGAATGCGCGTCTTGTAGCTGTAATTAAAAAAGTAGCGAACAAAGTCGCTACCAAAATGCCTCCTTTGTGTTGGTCATGAGAACATCTTAGTGTTATTGAAAAAGAAAAATTAAACCTTCACCTTCGCTAAGATCAACGAAATAAAAATTCCACATCCTTTTTTATACCCAACAAAAAAGGCCCCCAATCGGAGGCCTTTTTACTTTTATAGATTTCTATAATTATCTTCTATCGTC
>JBBKXT010000247.1:0-19182 GCA_037969625.1 Saprospiraceae bacterium | reverse complement strand
ATATTTTCAAAGGGAGTTATTCTAAAAAGGGGGACGCAGCTACCGCTAGAGTTCAGTTACTATCGAATCTCAAAACAGATGAAATAGTCCACATAGAGATCGGCTCATTTTGCGATAACGACCAGGCCTATTCAAATCAAATTCTAAAGTTTGCCACACCCGGAGATTTGGTTATTCGTGATCTAGGATATTCAAATCCCTCCCTATTCAAAAAGATGAGTAAACGTGGAATATTTTATATTTCAAGACTCATGCCGAACATGAATTTGTATAGTACTGACGGTGATCTTACCGATTTGAACAAGTTATTAAGAGATTCATTTCGAAAAGGAAAAAAAGTTGTTGACATAAATATTTTGTTATCTAAAAAATGCAAATTGCCGGTTAGACTAGTGGCATTTAAAGCACCAGACAAAGTGATAAAACAACGAATTAAAAAAGCAAAAAATGATCGAAATGTAAAAGCAAATCATTCGGAAAAATATATGGATAGATTGAATTATACAATCTATGTGACCAACGTTATAAAAACCACTCTCAGCGCTAAACAAATATATACTGCCTATAAATTGAGATGGCGAATAGAAATAATTTTCAAATGTTGGAAGAGCAATTTAAAATTAAAGCAACTATTTAATAATAGAATATATCAAAACCCAGCAGTGCCAATTAACCTCCTTTATCTCTATCTATCTATGATTACCCTAATGCAAAATCACATCATCTCTCCACTCCTAAACAATTCTAAGAGTGAAAGGAATAATCGCAAAGGAAGCATGCTGAAAATAGCACACATTGTGATGACTCAGTGGGGCAAATTTTGTAAAATGGCCGAACCGTTTAAGATCAACTATATAAAATATTATGGCAGCTATCAAAAGCATAAATGGCGAAAAACACATTTTGATTTATTATATACGATAAATTAAGCTTGATGCGTATGCGATGTGTCGGGATGAAGGGAGGAGCGTGTGTCACACCTGCCGCGCCGCTTTGTGTTTTGAGGGTATGCCACACTTGCAGGGTAGCTCAAAAGATTTAGGCGACTAACAATCTTTTTACCCTCTCGCCCAGCGGGATTGCCCCCTGCACGTCCAAAAGCCGCAGTGCTTTGGAAAGGGGTACCAAATATCAAAGTTTAAACTTAAGAGCAGTGGCAAAAGAACACCCCCTTTCCTAAAGGACTAATAATAAAAAGGAAAAAAAATATCATTCATCAAACCCCGGTCTCTTAAAATCCCGTGCCTCCGGAAAAAGAACCTCTGTCTGACCGCGCAGATTGTTAAGAAGGGAAAGAATTGGAAGAATGGCATCCTCTTGTTCCGGAAGGTGATGCCATAAAACTTCCCATGCTTGTACTGAACGATCGATTCCGAGAAGTGCTACTTTTGCAGACCCATCCGAATCTTTGGGAAAGTCATTTACTTCAAACCAGGCATCATCTTGCAGTCGGCCTTCCTGTGCGCGGATTAGTTTCGTGTAGATCTGACTATTATAATAAGCGATGACCTCCAGTGCATTGCGAAGAGCTGCAGCTTCCTTTTCAGGATTGCGGTTGGGCAGATTCATTTGGTCCGCCTGCTGTAGACTTTCCTCCAGCGCCTTTAGAGAATCGGTACAGGTTTTAAGCCACTCATGGCCAACTACAACATACTCCTTTGCCAGGATGGAGATGGGAGATTTTTTAACGGCCAATCTTGCTGCCTCTTTCTCTGCCAGGTCAGGATCATCATTGATGGCATCGAGGTCAATTCCTTTTTCGTTTGCTGATCGCTGCAACAATTCCAGTGAGAGTTTGAAAGAATTATGAAGATTTTGAAACACTGCTTTGAAAAAAGAATCTTCATCCGGAAAATCTTCAGGATCCATTTGCGGGGTGGACAGGAACACTGAACAGCGATCTGTTTTGGTGCAGCGCTCGCACCACCGATCACAGTAATTGTAGATTCCTGAAATAAGATTGGGGTTGTCCATGATGGACAAGAATTCATCAGGTGTCATAACGGTGAAGTTTATAAAAGAAAATTAGGGGAAAATATTTAAACTTCAAAATCTATGAAGTGATTTTTTATTCCACTGAATTTGATTCCACATCATTTGCTTTTTTATAAGAAGTCCCTTAATTTCCTTTCCGAAAACAATTTGCTTTCGCGACCATGTGTCGCCGAGGCCTCACCTTTTAAACCAGTTGAACATGGGATTGACAATCCATTATCGCGGTACGCTACGAGACTCAAAACATTTGGAATTAATGCTTAACGATGTTGTTGATATCTGTCATGATATCGGTTGGAAGTACATGCCTTTACATCGTTCCAATATCATGCCTGTGAAAGGCCTTGTGATTTCACCACCGGGGAGTGAATCGATATGGCTTACTTTTTTAGAGAATGGGAAAATGTATGATCCTACTCATTTTATGTTTACCGGGAGTCCTGAGCTTGAAGTAATTGATGAGGACATGCATACGTGTCTTTTCACTAAGACGCAATATGCGGGTGCGGATGTGCACATGGCGATCATCAAGTTTTTCCGATATCTGAAAATGAAGTATCTGGCTGATTTCGAACTTCAGGATGAGAGTCAGTTTTGGGAGACTGATGATCCATCTGTATGCCTCATCCGATTTGATCAGTATGACGAAATAATAAATAATGTAAATGGCTACCTCAATTCCATTGAGGAGGACCCCGATAATGATTCTGTAGCATCGCGGATGGACAAGACCTTGTTGCGCAAGGGTGGGTTGGGAATGAATATGAATTAAGCGATTTCTTTGATTTAAATGAAACAAATTATATAACTTATAAGTTATATAGCTTGAAAGCTATTATTTAAAATGGCCTGGAAAGTGGAAATGGTTGACACCTGTTTTGATCAGCTTATTTCTAAAAGAAATAAACAAGAAAAGAAAATGGGAATTCCAATTCAAAAGGTACTAAAGAGTCTGCCGGAAAATCGACAGAAAAAAATAAAGGCTAAGGCTGATAGTTATATCCTGGATTATAAAAACCTGGCAAGCCTTCGCAAAGACCTGGGGATAACTCAGGAGGATATCGCGCAACATCAAGGCGTCAAGCAAGTCAGCATTTCCAATCTTGAAAGACGCGATGATATGCTTATATCAACCTTACAAAAGTATATCGCCTCACTCGGTGGAAAACTGGAAATCCATATCCGGTTTCCTGACAAGACCGGCAAGCCTTCAAAACAGCTTAAGATCAAATCGGGGAAGGGGTAAACGGTTAATGGAAAATATGGGCAGAAGGGCGGAAAGGCTCCCGATGTGTCGGGATGAAGGGAGGAGCGTGTGTCTTCCTTCTCCGCCTAAGGCGGATTCGGCGACTAAAAGGCAAACCTGTAGGGCCGCTTTGTGTTTTGAGGGTATGCCACACTTGCAGCATAGCTCAAATGATTTAGGGAACTCGCATGGTTTTTATCCTCCGGCCCAGCGGGATTGCCCCTTACTGCGTCCAAAAGCCGCAGTGCTTTGGAAAGGGGGTACCTTGAAGCGTAGAGCAAAGTGCTAAGAGCATAGAGTTTTAAAGCAAAGCAATTCGAAAGGGATAATCATGTCGCGCTTCCCGCTCAGCGGGAGTTTGACCAACCGAATGTCTTCTTTTTGTGCGCGCCCGATAGCTGACAATGCTTTAGGGTTCGCAAGAGCAAAAAGATCCCGATGTATCGGGAGCCTGAAAAACCAATGCAAAATAACTTACGCATCACAAGCAAATAGGAAACCTAAAAGGGAGTTTTTAGCGTGACTAGTCCGCCTTAGGCGGATACTTTTTCCTGTCCTGTACTTGAAATAGTACAGGATGGCGATCCTCCTCCGCTTGAAATAAGCTCCGGCGGACACAGTGAAAAAAGTAACAATCATTTAACAGAGTAAGATCCCCATCTTACAGAAAAACCTGTGATTCCATGAAGGTGAGTTTTTACCGCGACGAGTTCCGCTGGTCCGGAATGGTTCTTTTTACTTGTCCCGAATCCTGCAGCATTAGCAGCTGCAGAACAAGAAAAAAGTAAACGTATCAAAAGGCATTGTGCCAACAAAACCAACATATTCCATTTGGCTACTTCTTCAAATAAGAACGCAGGATGCGAAAAGAAAGGAAATAAAATGTCACGCAAAAACGAATCATAAAAACATCAAAAGCTAATCCGCATATAGCAGATTAGCTTTTGTGTTTTATAAGCAATCAGCTAGCCGAATTCCTTAATTTTTCGTGAGGCGGTAGATGACATTCTTTCCGAATCCGGAAACATAAATATCGCCCGATGAACCAATAGCTACACCATCAAAAGTCCAGGTGGGAGGATAATTTTGATCAACCGCAGCGTCACCAAGTGCAAGACCATCCACAATTTTAGTTACTTCTCCCGTAAACACATTGATTCGTGATAAACGCCCGGCACCTGATTCAACGACAACCAGACTTCCATCATGATCCAAAGCCAATCCTTCAGGTAATATCAAACCAGTTGCCAGTGCAACAGGCGCCTTTGGTGTTTTACCATCAAAGTCGATCTGCCATACAGTACCAGTGGCCCAGTCAGCCACCCACAAAACTTCCCCATTAGTCGCTATCCCGGAGGAAGTCGGTTCCGGAAGTATCATCATCGTTGGATCACTTGCCCATACCACACCACCCAATCCCAGATCAGCTACGACTAGATCATCTTTGAATCGGATGGCATTAATCGGAGCTGCCAAAACATGTTCCTCCAGAACCTCCTTATTCTGAGGATTCCAAACTTGCACCACTCCACCGAACCAAGAAGAAACAACCAGATTACTTCCATCCGCTGACACCGTAAATGGTGGAGTCAGATTACCCGGTCCGCCGAGAAGGTGTCCTTTATCTACATTTTCAAGCTGACCAGTTAGCCCATTGTATTCTCGCAACCTGAAAAGATCAGCTTCATACAAGGCATCGCTGTTATTAGTCCCCGGTAAAATTGCCAGGCCTCCAGGGGAAATCATTCCTCCGATGCTGATAGTGCGCATTTGGCCGCTCGGCTGTACCTCCATAATCCAGCCAAAATCAGCGTTGGAGACATACAAGGTGTTACCATCAAAAACAAGATTGTCAAGCCCTTCCTGAAGGGTAACAAACAATGTTTTTGTTCCGGTTTGAATATCTACTTTAAAAACTTCACCTGATTGATCCACCACATAAAGCAGACCATCCGGACCAAATTTTGCAGCTGCAGGAGTTGTAAATTCTCCAGCCACTATTTCAATTGTTCCATCACTCCATGGGTCAGAAGAAAAAGGATCACCAGGAGCGCCGACATCTATACTGATCACCAAACCGGCGGCAAACAATGGTCCGTATAAAAGCCCATCAGGACCGAATTCGAATCCATTTAAAAAGCCAAGTGGGTATGTTTCTGGATCTGGCTGTACGATCAAACCTCTTGGTGGGTCGATGAGATCAGGATCAAGCTCATATAGTCCGTCACCCTGAAAATCTAGTGCCACAAAAAGACGCCCGTCATCTGAGAAAGTGATCGGATTGACACCAGGGGCCACGAACTGTCTGGTAACAACGCCTCCCGGAGACATGCGTGCTACCTCGCCTACAAGAATGTCCGTCCAGTAAAGCGAACCATCCGGGCCAAACACAAGGTCATCCGGACTCTTCACACCCATATCTTGCCCCATTCGCTTGATGATGGAGCCGTTTTGTTTGTTCATCACGATAATTTCCTGACCAAGAAAACTAGCGATATACAGATTACCATCAGGTCCAATGCCGAGGCCATTGGTTCCGTGCATGGCAGCACCCGTAGCAAGCTCATTCAAATCGTATGCTCCTCCAACGGGATCAACATCGTCATCATCTTTACAGGCTGAAAAGGTGGCCAGTATCACTAACACTGACAAAAGCGGATACAAATAACGTTTCATAATTCTAAGTTTAAGAAGGTTGAAAAAAATTAATTCTAAAAGCAAGGTGTCTTTCACTGAATGGAAATATCCCTCAGCATTAAAATTAGGGCCACCCCTTCCTGCCGGAAAGCAACAAAGAGTCGTTGACGGGTTTCAGAGAGTAACTGACGGACTGGAGCAATAGTTGTTTTGCGCACTTTTGCGGTATAATCAAATGGAAGGCAGGATTATGCATCTAAAAAAGAAACCTTCCCGGGCTTCCCCGAAAAGGTCCTTTCTTAAAAAACTAGAATTAAAATTTTCAGTGCTATTTAGCACTGCTCATTTTATTAAGCAAAAATTTTAAATCATCTGATTAAGAGTAGTTCTTTTGATTTGCACACTGCACCTACTTGCAGCTGGTAGACATATACTCCACCCGGCAAATTTTCTGCTCCCCATATTACCTCATATGTTCCTTCTGAAAGTTCCTCCGATACAAGTGTGGCTACTTCCTTCCCAAGCTGATTAAATATCTTCAGTCTCACAAATTCCGAACGAGGCACTCCAAAACCAATAGTCGTCTCATGGAATACCGGATTAGGATAGTTTTGGTCAAGACCGATTTCATTCAGCAGGCCGGTCGACCCTTGTATTTCGTACAATGCAGTGGTCTCCGATGTCGGGCGGCTCCAAACTCCTTGTTCGGTTCCAACATAAAGATTTGTACCTGCCACTGCAATGGAAAAGATTTTTGTATCGGTCAGCCCAACATTCATTTCTGTCCAGGTGGAGCCATTATCGGTAGAAACAAAAACACCACCACCACTTGTCCCGGCATAAAGATTTGAGCCATCTGCCGAAAGCGATAGGACATTTAGATTGGACAAGCCAATATTAACCTCCTTCCAGAATAAGCCATTATTCGTGGACCGAAAGATGCCTCCGCCGTATGTCCCAACAAAAAGATTTGACTGTGACACAACCATAGAAGTAATTCCGGTATTTGATAATCCTGTATTGACTGGATTCCATGTATAACCATTATTGTCGGAATGATACAGGCCTAAGTCACCTCCTGCAAAGAGATCTGTGCCGAAGACAGCAATCGCCTGAACAGGTTCATTTGCCAGGCCTGCATCTATCCAGTTTTCACCATTGTCGTAAGAAACATATAAGCCTCCCCCACTTGTTCCGACATAAAGTTTGTTCTCAATGGAAGCAAATGATTCAATATTAAGATTCGACAAGCCGTAGTTGACTTCTTTCCAGGTTTTACCGTTGTTGGTTGAAACTAGTACGCCCCCGCCACTTGTACCGGCAAAGAGATTCTCATCAATGATCGCAAGCGTATTGACTGTCGAATTCGACATACCGACATTGGTCTTTACCCAGTTTGTACCGCTATTGAAGGAGCGAAAGATACCTTCATCAGGCGCACCGGCAAAGATGGTTGTGCCGGAGACCGCTAAGGAAGTAATTTTACCATCATTAGGACATTGCGTATCGGTCCATTGGGCTTTTAATACGTTTGTTGTGGTGAATAGGCAAAACACCAGAGTGATGATTTGTAGATAATTTTTCATTTGTGGTTTTTTAAGAAGTAAGCTAATCTGAATAATAATTCTATCAGCCATAAAATTAGTCCTGCAGCCTCCGCGGGGATAGACCAAAAGAGTCGTTGACGGGTTTCAGAGAGCAGTTGACGGATTTGAGCAATAGCTGTATACTGGCTGAAATCATGCAGACTTCTCAGGGAGAGTGCCATGGATAACATACAAAGAGAAGTTGTGCATTGGGCTGCACAAGGAATGACAGATCGCGGGATTTGGGATATAGCAGAAGGAATCTAACAGGTCAGCTTATTATGGCTGTAATGCTACTTGGCCAGGTATTTCATCAGTGTCTCTTTCTTATTTCTGGACACATTGATATGTGATCCATCGTTCATGATGACATATCCTCCTTCGCCTCTGACATATTGATCCACTTCATTGATATTAATCAATGACGAATGATGCACCCTGACAAAAATGGCAGCTTCCTCCAGCAAATGCTGAATCTCCTTCAAGGTACGACAGGCGGTGATTTTAACACCCCCTTTCAGATTGATGTCGGTATAATTATTATCCGCTCCGCAGGAAATGATATCATCGACAGAGACAAGCTTGAAACCTTCCAGATTGGGAATCGCCAGTTTCTTTGTAGTGTTTTCCTTTTGCGATAATTTATCTATCAAAAACTGAAACTGTCCGGGATAGGGTTTTGATTGTTGGGCCACGAAGCGTTGCATGGCTTGTATGAGTTCTTTGTAGTCGACGGGTTTGAGGAGATAGTCCAGCGCACTATATCGGATCGCTTTGATCGCGTAATGCTGATAGGCCGTAGTAAATATAACCGCCACCGGAAGGTCCTTAATTTTTTCCAGTAGGTCAAAGCCATTCAGTACCGGCATCTCGATATCTAAAAATATCAAGTCCGGTGTATGCAGATGAATGGCCGCCAGCCCGGCTTCAACTGATTTGCATTGATCCATAATCTGCACATCAGGGAAATACTCTTTTAACAAAATAGCTAAGGAAGACAGGCAATTTTCTTCATCGTCTATGAGGATTACTTTGATCATATAATCACGGGTATTTGTATGCTGATGACAGTACCTGATCCATTCCCTTCATCATCCGTCAGATCTTTTATGGTGATGTTTGAATTTTCAGTATGCTCCTTATTTAGAAAGCCGATTCTTTCAGAGGTTACCTGCATGCCCATTGATTTATGTTTGCGATGATTTGAGTTTGCTTTGAGCAGATCAGAAGAAAGTCGGCCTATCCCATCATCCTCAATATTCAACAATAGTGTATTTTCTTTCTCGCTGATCACAACTTTCAAATTTCCCGGTGCATTTTTGGGCATGAGGCCATGGTGTATTGCATTTTCTACGAATGGTTGTAAAATCAATGGCGGCACCTTTATAGAAGTTGTATCCAGTTCATCAGACAATATAATCTCAAAATCGAACTGGTATTGAAATCGAAGGGCTTCCAGTTCTATATATAACTTCAATGCTTCCAGTTCCTGTTCAAGACTGATGAGCGGCAGTGTGGAGTTCTCAAGGATCAGGCGAATCAATTTTGAAAATTTGATCAGATAGATAGAAGCTTGCTCCTGATCCTTTTTCAAAATAAAATTATTGATAGAGGCCAGCGCATTGAAAATAAAATGGGGATTCATCTGTGCGCGCAATGCCTGCATTTCCAGTTCGGATGACTTTTGTTTTAAGATTAGATTTTCATGAATTGTATTTGCATTCTCTTTAATCAACCTGGACTGGGCGATGGTTTTATCGATTGTAATTTCGAGATCTGAAAAATCAATGGGTTTTGTTAGAAAGTCAAAAGCACCGCGATTCATGGCCATGCGAATATTAGTAATATCGCCATAAGCGGAAACAATCACCGTGAGGAGCTCGGGTCTTATTACTTTGATTTTCTCCATCAGGGTAAAGCCATCCATTTCCGGCATATTGATATCGATGAGGGCTATCTCTATATCCGGGTGCTGCTGTATTTGTCTAAGGGCCTCTGGTCCATTTAGTGCAAACATACATTCATATCCATCCACCAGTGGCTTTCTTGAAAATCTTAATTGCAACAAGCGTTGCAGATCCTCTTCATCATCTACAAATATCAATTTAGGCATATGGGGTGGTTTATTGCAATTTAATAAAGTTTATGACGATGTTCTTTTCGAGGGATAGGATCCTCTGAGATATAGATGATAAAGTTTTGTACCGTGATACTATAAGTGTTGTAAGATTCGATTACGAACTTCGATTATTATCTCCTCCGGCGACGTTGAAGATTTACCAGTCACTTGATGATCAATACTTGCATGCCAGGCTTTCAGTGCTCTTTGAGTTGATTTAGGTGTTACTAAATCCTCAGGCCTTGAATATTCAAGGCCTTTATGTTTCATTTTTGCGAGAAAAACAGGCTTGATTTGGTTCCAATCTGCATCTGAAAAATGGGTTGTTAGATTATACAAATCATAAAAATCTCTTGGTGCTGTGTATTTGCGTTGAACAAGCGCCCTTAATTTTTCAGCGACGACTTCATCTAGTGAATAGCAGGGCATAGGTTGATGTGACAACACGGCATCGGTATATGGATGATGGATCGATTTATACTCGGTTGGCAGAATTAATAATTCATCCGTTGAAATTTCCAACTTGATCTTGGTATGCCATCGTTCAACCGGTGAGGGTTCCTCATGTTTAGGGTGATAGGCGCCCCAGAATCTGATCATAACCTGATCGCCCTTTCTGATATTCTTATGCTTAAGAGGTTCAATTTTGTCAGGATGAAATATGATTCCAGCGTGTTTTTCTGCTTCTTGACAAATAGTAAGTAAATCTCTTGCTGTCAATTGAAAGGTTGATTGAACAGAGGAGAAATCCAGGTCCTCAGAGAATCTGTATTCCGGGAAATAACACTTTCGCAGGCATGTGCCTCCTTTAAACGACAGCTCCTCTCCATAAAATCGCGTTATAGCAGCAAGGAAATGACCGAGGGCGTGATCTTTTTCGACTGTCGTAGGAGGCACCTCCCACACTGATGATCTTTGTCTTATTTCTGACTGCAGGATCATATCAGTAAGGTGATTGAATGATTGAAAGGATATCTTCTTCGCTGATATTCAATCTTAGCTTCCATCTGTTGTTAAAACTTCCTTCGTCCGGACCTCCGGGCTCAAACAATGAATATTTAGCTTTCACTTGTGACAAAGCAAAACCTACGAAGAGCCTTAGGTCCTTGCGTTCGGTTAGTTCAGCCAGGTAGCCCATTCGTTTGATGACGGCTGTGTTTTGATATACGCTGGCGTAGTTGATCAATTTGTCAGCATCTATTTCTGCTCTTTTAAATGCACGAATCAGGTCCGGCCAATCACCGGCATATCTCAGCTGATCAAAGCAATCCAGGAGGGTGGCTTCTACATCGGTCAGCGGGTATTTTTTATCTCCGAATCCTACCCATACCGTACCTAGCATCTTCCGGGGATGAACAGTGACATATTGAACCTTTGTGCCAAAGATTTCGGTGTTTCTTTTGCGGAGTGTAGTCTTAATAAAAACTTTGTTTGGGAATCGCTCTGTAAGGCCATGGTGGTGGAGGGCGGACCAATACCCTAAGACGCCTCCCCTACTTATGAACGAGCCTAACACATACGGATCATGATAATGTGGTCTGGTGTACATCCCTTTTTCGACGCGATCCAGCAGGCCTTTATGATGGAGGTTTTCTACGAGCTCATTGATATTGGGTAGAGGCTTTCCCAGGCGATCTGAAATATCCTCCAGGCTGAAATAGAGGATTTCATGCTCATCGAGATCGCGGAGCATGGAGATCTGGTCTGTCGTCAGATTGGTGGATATATATGTGCTTTTAGCCATTACCATTTGTATCACAATAGACCTTAATATCAAGGGTTTATCGTTACGTGATTGGTAAATATATGGTTTTTCCAGTAATTAAGCAAGTATTTTGAATAAATATCAACGATAGGCCATCCTGTACCGTCTATTGTATATTACTCTTAACAGAAAAGCAACTCTGGTTTTTCGTGTAATAAAAAGGTAACCAGCTGATGCAGTTCTAACAGACAGCGGTTTGACCGACGCCTCTCCCACGGAGGCGTTTCAATTTTAGTCTTGTTTCTTCCATGTACTAAATTAGGGATTCTGCTCGGCTCTCAGATTAAAGTCATAAATTCCGTAAGGACATGAGGAGGAGGATTGAAATAGTAAATCAAATGCGATGAGAAGCACCACCTGCAGAGGAAGCAATGACCAATATCTAGAAGAATATCACAGCCAGACCGCTGCTGAAATTGGTGCTGAAGAAACGCAGCAAAACTATGGCCACACAGTCACTCCAGTCCGGTGCAACAAATGCGGCTACTGGCACCTTACAACAGTCAGCACGCGCAGACAATGTATGTTTTGCACCGACAGTGCTTTATTTCTGAAAGACATCTATACCTCAAAGGAAGATGCTCAAAAAACAGCCGACTATCTCCGGCGCGAAAAGCGGGTGCAGCTATTTCCCTACAAATGTCCTCATGGGAGTGGGTGGCATTTGACGAAGAGGAGATGAGGAGGTAGTCACATCGCATGTCTGAGAGGATTGTCATATTATTTAGTAAATAGTCACATTTGGTTCAAGCAATTGTTAGCCATTGCGTATTTTCATTGTTCCCTGTACAATGGCCTATCACTAAATAGGAATCTATCCACAGTCCGGGCATTAGTGCTTTTCAGGTCACTCAACAAAACTAATTTGATCTGATCTGCATAAATATCTATTCGGAATAATACCTTGAATTGCTCTATGAAAAAAAACATCATTTTCTCCTGCCTAATCCCCCTGGTCTTGGTTATTGGTTGTGCACCTAAACCATTTCTGGAGCAATATGAAACAGAGACGCGGTTTGTCTCAGAGATTGGCAATCAGTCTATTCATACCATTCGGGGATTTGAATTGGACAATTCCTCCAATATTTATATGTCTGGCACCACATTTGGATCCATAAAGGTTTGCGATACAACCTATAAAGGGGGCCATGCCGGAATAATGATGAAACTAGGATCAGATTTGAATTGTAGGTGGACTTCATTTTTTGCAGGAAAATTAGACCGCTCCACTTGTTTTCTTAGAGAAGCCATACTCGACAAGGACAATTTTATTCTTGTGCCGGGCATTTGTCATGGCGAACTACATATAAATGGTATCAAACAGTTTGAAGCCAATGGAAAATTTCAATCCTTCATAACAAAAATGGATACCTCCGGAATGGTGATTTGGACTAAGGAATATTTTTTAGACCAGAATTTTATTATCACGAATCTGATCAAAACGTCAAAAGAATATTATACAGGAATCGGGATAAAGAACGACACCATTACTGTCCTTTTCGAGATTGATACAGAAGGCACATTGGGAACGACGAAAGAATTTAATGATCCGGCCAAAATTTACAACAATATCATATTAGAGAGAGGGAGCAAGTTGTTCCAATCATCCATTGGGGAGCATTTTGTTTCGATTCGTGAGCTTGACGCTCAATGGAATGTAGATTGGAAACATATTCAAGATACAAAGTGTAGCCTTATGCCAGTGAAGGCGCACCTAGGAGTGGATGTTAATAATGGCATATGGGTCAGTGTTCCATTTGCCACGGAAGCAAAGGAATTTGTATTTGGAAGAGATACCCTAAAAGGCACCGGCTTATATGATACCTATATAACACAATACCGGAATGGTCAACAGCGGTATTCAGTGCATATCCAAGGGGAAGAGGATCAGATTGTTACCGGATTCTTTGATGGTGATCGGAAAAAGTTAAGTTTCTGTTTATCGCATGGAAAGGACTTTACAATAGCAAACCACACTTATTCTGGCGGTGCCGGGATATCACTTATCGAATTTAATGCCGAGAAACCTGATAGTTTGGTATACTCTACCTTTCCAATTGAGAATAAAGAGCGGGACAGGGTGACCAATACCGGAATATATTTCAAACGGGAAGCAGGAAAATATGTCTATTTAGGCGGTTACATTATAAAAGGCGAAAGTCAAACAACAAATCCAAGATTGACAGTGGGGAATGACACCTTAGTCATTAAAAATCCAGTCTTCAATTCGTTTGTTGTGAAAGGTATAAAGAAATAGAGTTGAATTTGCTTAGCAGTTTATAAATAAAACAAGAAATATTCTAACGCGTTAGAAAACCTATAAAGTTGATTCTAGCAATATCTGAGAGCATGGCTGCTAACAGTTTTAAATGACTGATTTAAGAATTTGGAACCTATTCCTCAGACCTTAACTTAATCCAGTCAAACACACTTTCAAATATCCCTTTCTGCCATGCCTTAATATCTCCTTCAGGGCGTAGGCCAATCATACTGCAATTTTGATTACCAATTTGTCCATCCGGTGTCCAGTATACACCTTCTCTGTTTTCATTTTGACCGGGATATACTAGAGCAACTTTTGCTGCTTTGAAATATTCGTGATAAACATACATCTGTCTCAGGTCATTGGCTGAAGGGTTAGTACCGGAAAGGTTTTTCCATTTTGTATCAAGGACAACACATCCAAATGATTCATCTTTTATAACAATATCCGGCCTGATTGAAGTTTTATTCCCATTCTTTGGCTTCCAAAAACTCTTGGAGAGCTGACCGCTTACTACTGCATTCCTATTGCTTTCTTTAAATCCCCTTCGGAGGCTTATCGTGACAAACTGCTCCCAAAGCAAATTCATGTCAAACATTAAGGCCAACACATTATTATTCCCTTTTGAGATATCGGGATGGTAATTTAGCAGAAGAAGTCTCGCCATTCCGATGGCATTTTCATATTGAATCGTTTTACGACTGATGACCAGCTTATCAAAGGTGGCATCAGATACTTTTATATCAGGCATCTCAGGAAAGTGAAGTAGCAATGCACCAATTCTGCTCTGCAAGGTGGCGACCGTGTTCATTTGATTCAACATCCTCAAAGCCTTATACAGAATAAAATGAAGTAGGTGGGCTGTGTCGTAGGTGGTATACCGGACATAACTTCTCTCCTGGTGCACAAGATTGTTCTGGATATGTTTATTAAACAGAAGATTGCCTTTCAATGCCGTGCAATTCCCTTCGGTTTTTCGATATTTCTTCACCAGACCATTGCGAAGAAGATATTCAATCTCACTCACAAAGAGTTCAAAATACAAGTCAAGAATGGAATTTGATTTGATTCGCAGGGAACTACTGGATGGAGCTTTTACATTAAACATCCCGACAGTTTGTAGCATCGAGATGAGAATACTTCTCCACACCACTTGTGTGTTGTCATCTGCTCCTCTTTTGTCTGCCTTTGGCAACACTTCAATGACTAGATTTCCTATTTGCAGGACCCCAACATATTCTTTAAAAACAATTCGCTTGAATCCCAGCTCATAATACATCCCTTTGGTTGAGGCATGATAAAGCTGTAATGCATTAAAGCTATCTTCTGAAAATTCCACTTCGTCATATACCTGACCAACACGAATTGATTCATGTTCGAAAACTACAATATGCCTTCTTCGGCTTATCAAGTGCGTCTGGTCATTAAGCTATCTAATGCCTCATCAAATGTCATATCCAATGTGCCTTCGGGACTTCTATAATCTATTATCTCATAGACAGGCTTCTCCGTCAATGTTTCTATTTCACTGTATTCAAAATCACTAAAAAGCTCTTTTTCAGAATTCTTTAGACGAACAAATCCCCTTCCCAGCACTAAACCAATTTTACCATAATCGCCAAAGAAATACTCCTGCAATAATGGTATTATATTCTTATACATTGACTCGATGAAGGAGGATTTGAGATCACCGGTATCCTTGAAAATAAAATACGAATGACCGATCATGTGATCCTTATCCAGTAGCTTTTCCAATCTTGCGTTGATCGTTTGAAGAATTGATGGCAAAGGATGATCATTAATGGAGAATGCCAACTCAGGAAGATCATATCGTGGAGGCATCTCTTCAAATGTAAATCTTCGTCGCAATGCTGTATCCAATGCTTCTACACTACGGTCAGCTGTGTTCATTGTGCCGATGATGTAGAGGTTTGAAGGAACACCGAATTTTTCTTTACTGTAAGGAAGAATGATCTCAATTGCTTCATCACCACCTATTCGCTTATCCTTTTCAATGAGAGTTATTAACTCACCGAATATTTGGGATACGTTTCCTCGGTTTATTTCGTCAATAATCAATACATATGGTTTGGATTTTCCGGCTCCTGTATTTCGGTCTTTGACCAGTCCATTATCGTATAAATAGGAAAGCACCCCAGAAACATACGTCGGATTATATACCTCACTTCGGGACGCACCTTCGTACATCTTCCTGATATTATCTATAGAAGCAGCATAATCTGAATCTGGGTTTATTGATGGTTTTGGTTTAATCCTAAACGTTCTTCCCCCACGGTAACTGATTGTGAATTTTGAACCGCTTGTCTTGATTTCTATTGGAGACTGGTTATCAGCCTCAGAACATTTGTTTTTAAGCCACTCAATCTTCTCTATAAAATTACCTCCCTCGGTGGAGGCAGCATTTACAAGTTGCTTAAAGATACCCGGAACGATATCGTAGCTTAATTGATTTGCGCCACTCTCAGGTGCCATTGGCTTTATACCTTCAATAAAATCTTCATAACTCATGCTTTGATGAAATGTCACGAAGGCAATTTGACCTTTCTCTGTAGAAGGGTCAAAATATAGATCTCTGAATCTGGTGAGCAAAGCAGCTCTATTGTTAAAACTGGATATTAGGAAGTCCGGATCAACAATATTTAAGGCCTTGTCAATAGTAGAGTATGTCTTTCCTGTTCCGGGTGGACCATAAAGTATTGTATTCAATGAAGCTACTGATATAGTTAAGCGGTTTATATTATTTTCTTTTTCATCAAATCCAATCAGCCTAGATAACCGAACTACATACTCCTGATTTTTTGTAATATCTGTCAAAGTCTTCATTGGAAGACCCTTTACTAAATCCGCCCATACCCCTTTCTTTTTCCAGTCTACATGGCGGATACTTTTATATTTTGACCTTGTATCGTCATATAGATAGTCTGAGGTAACAACCCCATAGCCAATGTATTTACTCCTGCCTTTTTTTGCTATTATAATGTCTCCTTTTTTGATCGTATGCAAGAAATCATAGTTGGCTGTAGCATTAATATTCTTTGACGAAGAGACATCCTTCAATTCCTGAAGTTTTTTCTCGATCTCATCTTTAGATGTATACTGATTTAAATTTCCTAAGCCTTCCCATCCCAAACCCATTATCCCAGAGTTATAAAATTCATCCCACATGTTGGCATCCCTGCCGGGGGCAAACAACCAATACCGCTTATAACTGCTATGATCAACCGGCTTATTGGCTATCCTCTTTTTGGCATCTGCTATAATCTGCATTCGCTTATCAAAGACCTCTTTAGTGTATAATATTTCTTCTAATCCCATCTCCCTAACTAATGCGTCAAGCTTTGGCTTGGTATTATCAAGGAACCTTATTAGTGCTTCGATACCGTCCTTATCTTCCAGAAGAAGAATCCAATTGGTTTCACTCTTCTTTTCGATCTCCTTATAATCCTTGCTGATGATACCCCTTGCCTTTTCATAGTATTTAATTATCTCAGGCTCAACTTCTCTCTTAAAACTATTCTCGAGTGTACAGGAAATCCCCGATCCGATTTTTTTAAGTAATAAACGAAGGGCTGGACTATGATTCATATTATAACTGCGCTTGATCCAGGAAATCCATGCATAATTATCACCCCCTAAAAGCCACAATCCGGCATCCAGCTTGTCTTTGAATCTCTCCGTCCGTGTGATATAAATAAACTCAGGGTGCTTCTTCCTGTATTCCTCTAAGGCCTGAAAAATCCTTTCGTGCAGTTCGTTGGTCATGGGGTCAATTAGTTAGTATAAATTATAGTTGATTCTTAGCTCCGAATATAATCAGTTCTGACCGGAAGGACTTGTCCAATCCAGTGGCAAATTTTAAGTGCCTGATCCAAAGTCGCATATAGCAATCTCCATGTACACCGATTGACTCTTTGGAAATGAGCTTTTAACTGGACTTTTGTGACATTGGATAGTGTCTTGCCCAACTGCCACATCAGTGGCTTCTCTACCAGAAACGCTTCTTTTTCTTTCAGGCCATTTAAGAACACCTTGATTATTAGGCTACCTTCCGACCTTTCTGATTACTGCTATTTTCTGAGTTTTATCGGAATCCCTTCTGTCCTTCAGGTGGGCATGTTTTGGATTCCCCTTTCCCTTGCCACAGCAGAACCCCTTGAATTTGCGGGGATAGGTGAGGACATACACCTATTAATTGTTATATCCTTCTGGAATTGACATGTCTTAATGTGTTTAGAAATGATCAAACTCTTCAATTAAGGGCTATACTGTGCTTTTGATCACTTCTCTGTTTGCATTAGCGCAACTATGAAATTCCATATTTGCGTTTGAGCCATAAAACGCAAATATAAATTCCAGGATTCCAGATTTACTTTTTGTAAAGCGAGCTCAGCATAGCCCCAAAACCCTCCATCTCCACACCCAGATTCTCCATCACAACGATCCCCTGCAATTCCATTATAGACAGACTATCGAATTGATTAACATCTCGACATTGCTCCACCCAATTTCCATTCCAAATCCAAACCACCCAGCCCCAATTTGACTCCAGGGCACCCTGATTTTCCCCATCAGTATGTCAGAAAACCAATATAAATGGCCCTGGTATGCCCAAAACCGTATAATATCGGCACCCTTCTTGCTATCTTTTCCTGATGACTGGCAGCTAAGCCCAATGAAACCCATTATTTTCTTTGACACGGAGATCGATTCCAAGTCCGGCAAAGTGCTGGATATCGGCGCTATTCGAGAGCCTAATCACACACTTCACAGCCCACAAGTATCCGAGTTTATTGAATTCCTTGCGGGAGTGGAATTCCTCGCCGGTCATAATGTGATCCGACACGATCTGAAATATATATCCAAAGCCATTCACTATGCCAACCCAAATGCCCGGATCATCGATACCCTGGACCTCGCCCCTTTGCTGTATCCGGCAAAACCATATCATCACCTTGTCAAGGATGATAAGTTCACTACCGAAGAACTAAACAATCCACTAAATGATGCCATTAAAGCCAGAGATCTTTTTTATGATGAAGTAAATGCATTCAATCTTCTCGAACCAGAATTTCAAGCCATACTTTTTGGGCTCCTGAATCAAGAGCCCGGCTTTGACGCATTCTTTGAATTCCTGGACTTTGATAAAAGCCCTACATCTCTGCAAAGTGAAATCATTTCCGTTTTTAGAAATCTCATTTGCGAAAACGCAAACATAGAGAGCCTTATTCAACATCATCCGGCTGAACTGGCCTATTGCCTGGCACTGATTCGAATAGATGACCTGTATTCCATAATGCCGAAGTGGCTGAATTATTCCCGACCGGAAATCATCCAAGTCATGCGCCATCTCCGCAGCAACAGATGTTTGGAGGGTTGTGGCTACTGCAACCAGACGAATGACGCACATGCCGGTCTAAAAGCAATTTTCAGTTTTGAAGATTTCAGGAAATTTGGAGGAGAGGCTTTGCAAGAAAATGCTGTAAAAGCTGCTTTGAATTATCAATCACTCCTGGCCGTTTTTCCTACCGGCGGTGGTAAGTCGATCACCTT
>JBBKXT010000246.1:0-3485 GCA_037969625.1 Saprospiraceae bacterium | reverse complement strand
ACGGCTTTGGCAGGATCGACACGATACTTTGCGGCAAATGGGCCAGTATAGAATTCTATTCGATGAGCACCAATTTTGGCAGCTCCTTCTACCATTTTCGGCAAAGCATCAATAAAAATTGAAACTCTGATGCCTGCAGCGGTTAATTGACTGACGATATCCATCAAAAAATCGGCTTGATTAATTGTATCCCAACCACTATCAGAAGTAAGCGCATCCGGGTGATCGGGCACCAAAGTGACTTGATGTGGCTGATGCGCTAACACCAGTTCCATAAATTCCTTTGTTGGGTTGCCTTCAATGTTCAACTCGGTTTTGACCACTTCCTTCAGTGAAGGAATATCCGAATATCTTATGTGTCGCTGATCCGGCCTGGGATGGATTGTGATCCCATCTGCGCCAAAAGACTCGCAATCTTTAGCCACCTGAACCAGATCTGGAGCATTTCCTCCCCTGCTATTTCGAATCAGAGCTATTTTATTGATATTGACACTGAGGCGCACATTTTCGTAACTCATCACTGGATTATTTATGGAGATTGAATCAAACGTTAAAGGAATACTTATTTTGCGCAAAAGTAGTACATGACAAGATACGATCATTTTAAACGGTTGATTTTATTGCTGGGACTGATTCTAGGCGGACTTCTCCTGACATCTGTTGTCTCAGCCTTCCTGATGCTCGGAGCCGGTTTTAGTCTTAGTGAGGTCATGGAAATGACACAAACAGGAACTTTGGAACTATCCCCTGATCTGACGAGGGCATTACTGGCTTCACAGCATTTGTTGTTTTTTATAGCTCCGGCATTGGCCTTTGGCTTGATCATCTATCGTTCTAAATTTATGTCCGGCCTGGACTTGCACATAAATCCGGGATTGCTTTTATCCGTCCTGGGCATTTTGTTTCTGATTGCTGCTTACCCAATAGTTAATCTTAGTTTTCTAGCCAACGAAGCGATACCACTGCCTGCATGGGCTCAAAGTTTTGAAAGCCAGGCAGAGGATACGCTGAAAGCCATTCTTCAAATGGATACACCGATCATTTTTATTATAAATCTTTTGATCATTGGCATCTTGCCGGGTATCGGTGAAGAATTGATTTTTAGAGGAATCCTTCAAAAACAAATAGGCGCAATGCTAAAGCGTCCTGAGCTAGCTATATGGATCACGGCCTTTATTTTTAGTGCCATTCATTTGCAATTTGAAGGATTCCTGCCACGCATGGTACTTGGTGCTGTACTGGGTTATCTTTATTATTGGACCGGAAATTTATGGGTGCCAATCATCGCCCATGCTTTTAATAATGGCGTGCAGGTATTGATGATCTATGTCACGGATATTGATCTTTCTACCTTCGACGAACAAAGCAGTGATCAATTAAAATGGTGGATGGTACCACTCAGCCTGGTGGTGATGTACATCATATATTCATTCATAAAAAAGAATCGCAAGCCCATTGAACAAACCTGAATTTTTAATACGTTCCGGAACCGGATTGGTCATCGCAGTGGTTACGCTGGGCGCTATCATTCTTTCGCCTTGGTCCTACCTTGTCTGGCTATGTTTGATTGTTTTTCTAGGTGCGCATGAATATTTTCGTTTAGAAAAATTTAAAATAGATCAAACATTTCTGTGGGTTTTTCCGACTTTATTAGTGGTGCTGATCGGGTTGTTTGGCTATAGTTTGCTTACCGAAAAAAATCCGTTGCTTCCCTTACTTATTATTCCAGTGCTTTCAAGTTTTATTTTTCTATTTGATTTTCTTGTTTATAAAAATGCAGAGAAACTAATAAAGACACAGCTCTCTGCACTTACTGTCACGGCCTATATTGGCATTCCTGCAATGTGTGGGTGTGTGTTTTTTTTAGGTGATTACAACTATAAATATTTACTGGTTCCGGTCATTCTGATTTGGCTTAATGATGTCGGTGCTTATATCATTGGCTCGCAATTTGGTAAAACCAAAATAGCGCCTGACATTTCACCGGGCAAAAGTGTTGAGGGGACCATTGGTGGTGGAATCATGGTACTGCTGACGGGATACTTGTTAACGAGATTATGGCCTGAGATTCCATTTGGATATTACATCACGCTTTGTTTGACGACTCCATTTTTTGCGCTGGCCGGAGATTTATGGGAGTCTCTTTTAAAAAGACAGGCAGGTGTCAAGGATAGCGGAACGATTCTGCCCGGTCATGGGGGAATTTTGGATCGATATGATTCTTTGTTGTTTATTTTGCCGATTGCTGCACTTGCTTATTTTATATTTGTCCTATGATTTATCGTTTACATAAAGAAGGTGTTTTCTACCTTATCTACTCCACATTGTTTTTTGTGATTTGTGGCGGCCTTTTCTACTTTTACATGAACATATTCACAGGGTTGCTACTCGGCGTGAGTTTGTTTTTCCTGTTGCTGTTTATCATCTTTTTTAGAAATCCGCCGAGAGTGCATGGCACGAAAGACACGGACTTGATTCTGGCGCCTGCCGATGGCAAGGTCGTCGTGATTGAAAAGACTTTTGAAAATGAATATCTTAAATCAGAAGCGATTCAGATTTCCGTTTTCATGTCTCCACTCAATGTGCATTCCAACAAAAGCCCGATCACCGGAGAAGTAACTTATATCCAATATCACCCGGGTGAATATCTCGTGGCATGGCATCCCAAATCATCAGAACTCAATGAAAGAAATACTGTCGTCATCAAAAAGAAACAACATCAGATTCTGCTGCGACAAATTGCCGGAAAAGTAGCGCGCAAGATTGTTTGCTATATCAAACCCGGGGAATTACTCAGTCGAGGCGAAGAGTTTGGGTTTATAAAGTTTGGGAGCCGAGTAGATATTTTTATTCCGGTTGATTCGGAGATTCTAGTTCAGATCGGGCAGACGGTGAAAGGGGGTGTTTCGGAAGTTGCACGATTTAATAATTGACCTCAAACTTGTCGAATTGAGTTTGCTTTTGCTTTTGGCACAGTGTTTAGGGAGTTTAGTATAAGCACCTATTCGGTCCTTACGTTTAGAAAGTTTAGTAGCCTTTCCTTTTCCAATGGCAGAATTTATTAGAAACAGCGAGTTCAAAAAACTAAACTATCTAAACAGTGTCGCCGAATAGGTGGTAACGCTAAACTATCTAAACTCATTGACCAAGATTATTCTAAATAGAAAAATTCTTTGCTACCGATAAATCGGGATGGGAGGCAGAAGAGGTGTGCCTTCGCTAAAAAAGGCTTCGGCAACCAAAGGAGAAAGAGGAGTGCCTTCGCTAAAAAAGGCTTCGGCAGCCAAAGGCGGAAGAGGAGTGCCTTCGCTAAAAAAGGCTTCGGCAGCCAAAGGCGGAAAAGCAAAACAAAAAATTTCTATTAATTTGGCTGCGCGAGAAAAAAAACTGCGTCTCCCGACACATCGGGAGCGCCTCTGCTCGAGAAACAGGATCAAGGGAATTTACTTCCAAATCTTAGACACAAGACGTTAGACACTTAGTGC
>JBBKXT010000245.1:0-5736 GCA_037969625.1 Saprospiraceae bacterium | reverse complement strand
CTCTCACACACCTTGAAAGCATCACTCGCGAATTTGATGAAGCTGAAGTAGGGACTAATGCCGGGGTATTGTTGACCGATGCACAGGGGCTGGTCAAAAATCTTGACGCAACCATGGTTGAAACAAATGCCTCCATGAAGAAACTGGCTGACATCATGAAAGTTTTGGAAGATGGGAATGGGTCTCTTGGCAAACTCCTCAAGGATGAAAAATTTTATGACAATACCGCTGCTACGATGAAAAATATGGAGTTGTTACTACAAGACTTCCGTTTGAATCCAAAGCGCTATGTTAATGTCTCTGTTTTCGGTAAAAAGCAGAAAGATTATAATGTTCCGGAATCTGATCCGGCATTGCTGCCTCCGTCGAAAAAGTGAGAATCTGCGTTTTCTGTTTTTTTTCTGCTGTCACACTGAGCGGGAGCGGGGAACTTTTTTTCATTTTTCATTTTTCATTTGTCATTTGCCCTTCTGCCCCTAAATCCCCTAAAGGGGACTTTTAGTTTTTTCGGTACTCTCATCACCACTCTCAATCTGCGTTTTCTGTTTTTTTACTGCGAAGGGTTGAGTGAGCTTCATGTTGCGTGTCTACAGATAAAGGACTGCGCCATCCCTGTGAATCTCAGGTCCTTTTTGAGTCAGGTAAGATCAGACTAAAGAAATCTAAAAAACCAACGAAAGAATCAACGCCACTACTCCCGGGGTGACCACACCAAACATAATAATGATCTTTGAAATTCCTTTCAGAGAGCTTAAAGCAAAATTGTAAATCAACGATTTAATGGCAAAAAATATCGCCATATAAATCCCAAAAGCAATACAACTCCCCGGATCCATCACCCATCTGAAATCATAATTTCCTTCATCGATGTAGGAGAAAAATAAAACAATCAGTAAGGCAGAAATAAATGGAATTAGGCATTCAAAATTCCTTTGGCGTGTGAGCGCCTTAGTGGTGGACATATCTATTTCCATTGAGTTGTCTCATTATATAATGAGTAGATATAACCGTAAATGAAATCATTTATTGTTGAGCATGCGATGAAGAATCACAATTAGAAGCTTGCTGTTTAAATGGCTTGTCAAAAAAACAACCCTGCTTCTAAAAGCTCTTTTCGTAGCCCACACCAAGCACAAAACCTCTAGTCAGACCATCAGGACGTGATTCTCTCACGATAAAAGGAAAGCCCAAGCTAAACTCCAGCACATTTGCTGCACCCAGGTTATAATCGACAAAGACAGTTCCGTTTAATGTAAGTCCATCCGAGCCATCGATGGGTGTGACGATGCCATCTATATCTGTAAACTCATCTTCGCCGAGGTGATAAATGGGAAGCAAGCCGGGCGTAATCGTCATTTTTTCATTGACTGCAAATGGTCTTGATATCCTCATCAGAACATCTGCACTCCGTTGAAATTTATTCGTTGTTTGAATCACAGCCAGTGGAGATTCCGGTGGATACAAGTCAGAGAAAAAAGCATTTTCATTTTGTTCAACAGGTATTTGAACGCCTATTGCAAAAAGCCAATTATCTAAAGCATAACTAATCCCTCCAAGGAAATCGAGTGTTCCAAGACTGGACTGATAATCCATCGGAAGGGGTAGATCATTGTACATTTTATCCGCTTTGGTCATTGGAATTTTTGCCCCCATGGTAATGGTAAAACGCTGAGAAAGATTGTGATTCAAATTCAGAAAAATATCCCCCGGACCCGATACATTAATATCGTTTCCTCCCTGAGATAAAAAAGTGATTTTCGTATCAATACTCCATTTCTCACTAAACGTCCTGCTGTAACCGAGGGCACCACCATACACAGCTATATCATAATCCGCAACACCCATCGACAAACCCACATTCAATTTATTGGGATTCTCTGCATTCTCCATTTCGGATAAGGGCTTGAACGGTTCAATGGTGCAGAGTCCTGCATCACTGCATCCTTGCGCTTGCAGGTGCATACAAGTGATCAATAGAAAACAAGAGATGAATAATTCTTTCATATGGCGATAAGCTAAGGGTTCGAATTTGTTTATAAAGATCACAAATTAATGAATTATGAAATAACAGACTGTGAGCCCTGAGAAGCGACGCGAGACTTGAGACGCGAGATTTGTAAACCTTAAACATTACACAATAACCTCTTAACCTTCTAACCCCTTCTTAGATAGATTCTCAGTGTAAAAAAGTGAAGGCTTCAATTATTTAGAACTCAACTTTTTAAAAGCATTAATATCCTTGCTTTCGAGAATGTGCTTGGAATACCCTATCATAGAAACGCCAATAAAAGCACGACCAAGTGTAATCGTATCCGTGATATACTTGGGCATTCGCTTAAGTAATCCATAGAAGGGGCTGAGTACATTATATACACCCTGATACAATTTTGTCTTTGACTTAATTCCTTTTAAAGGTTGAATAAATCCAGGTCTAAACATATAGGCGGATTTAAATCCAAGAGCGAGTAGATCATTTTCTGTTTTGCCTTTTACATTCGCCCACATCATGCGGCTATTCATTTCCGTGCTTGTGCCTGTCCCTGAGACATAACAAAATGTCATGTCCGGATTCAGAGGAAGAATTTCTTTGGCAAAGCCAAGGGTAAGATCATAGGTCAAGTGATGATAGTTTGCTTCTTTCATACCTGCAGAAGACACGCCCATGCAAAAGAAACAGGCGTTGTAGCCTTCGAGTTGGTCGCGTATGGGCAGCCAATCAAAAAAATCTTTGTGAATAATCTCTTTGACTTTGGGATGGACGATGCCCACACTACTCCGATTGATGAGCAGAATAGAATTTACTTCTGGGCTTTCGATACATTCCAGCAAAGCTCCCTTTCCGACCATCCCTGTGGATCCGGTGATGATGACATTTATTTGCACAATTTAAATTTAGCTACAGAACAAAACTACAAGCGCTTTAAACACGAATAACATTTTCAGTTTCCTTTATAACAATTACACCATAATTCATATTGTCCCGGGCCATAAGGTGAATACGCAATGTGATACAGATATAAAAAACTTGAAGCAGGTACAATGGTGATAATTGTTTTTGAGCCACTCCATATATCACCAAACCGGATTGTGTCCGCTATCAGTTCTTCCGGAGAAACAATAAATTCAAGTGGAAAATGCGATCCATAGGTTCTTACAATGAGGTGATCATCACCATACTCCTCAACCTTAAGCACATTTACCACTTGCTCAAAAGTATCCTTGGAATAAGAATACTGTCCATTGCTAAAATCAAAATCCACGCGATAATTCCGACAAGTTCCTATATAATCTCCAAGCATATAATCGTATGGAGATGGTGGCGGAGGTCCTGGCAAGATCGTCTTAGGCGGTAGAACCTGCGTATCATAAGGACCTTGCTTAGGCATTATTGGTTCTTCAGAAATCGTGTCATGACAGCTCATGTAACACAATGAAGCAATGACCATAAACAACCCGAGGAATGGAATGATATTTTTAGGCATTGGATCGACTGAACTCAGCTATTAGAAAAGCAAATACTCTTCAATATACGGAGTCTTTCTGCCTGACTATCATTTGTAGCAAAGTAAATTGACCAACGTCGGTCATTGGTCAATGCATACAGTCAGGCAAAGTGCACATAACTAAATCCGCTCAGTCAGTCCGGTAGGCACTATTTGCTTTGCATTGATATCCTCTTTGCTATTGGATTGCACTTTGAGTACGATCAAAGTGAGTCCAAGAGAGACGATTAAATACATAGCAAACAAAACGATGGCTCTTCTCGTGAGTCTGTTCATAGGCTTCAAAAATAACATTTGCCACGACTTCGAGGCATTTTTATTTAATTTCTTAGTGTCAAAAACCATGCTTTTTATGGAAATCACCCAATTAATTATCAAATGAAAAACAAATATAGGGGGATTTTCACGCAAAATTCAAGCCTTAAGCTCAAGTTCCCGAGAATGACAAAGGCGAATATTAAGTCCAGAGGTTTACCTCAGGGCTGAGCCGGACATTAAATTTCGCATCTACAGACGCAATGATTTCCTGGGCTAAAGACCAGACTTCCTCCCCTTTTGCACCTCCTAAATTAACAAGCACCAATGCCTGCTTTTCGTAACAACCGACATTCCCAATACGCTTGCCTTTCCATCCGGCTTGTTCGATGAGCCAGCCTGCAGGGATTTTAATTTTCTCCCCGTTGGGATAACTTGGTAAACCTGGGTGATCCAGTTTAAGCAACTCAAATACAGAAGTTTCTATGACCGGGTTTTTAAAAAAGCTTCCTGCATTACCAATCACTGCAGGATCGGGCAGTTTACTTTGCCGTATGTGAACCACTGCTTTGCTGACATCTTGGATTCCCGGAGAAGAAATACTCCATTCACTCAATGTCTGTTGAATCGCGCCGTAAGAAATATCCACCTGATGCTTTCTGGACAACTTCAAGGTGACATTGATAATGACATATTGGTTGCGAAATTCTTTTTTAAAAACACTATCGCGATAGCCGAATTGACAATCTTCTTTTGTAAAAGTTGTGATCCTTCCTGAACCCACTTCGACTGCTTCTAGACTATGAAAAACAGAAGCCAGTTCTACGCCATAAGCACCAATATTCTGAATCGGCGCTGCACCCACCGTACCGGGAATCAAGGATAAGTTTTCAATACCTCCCAGATTATTTTCAATCGCCCACAAAACCACTTCATGCCAGACTTCTCCTGCCGCTATCTTCACTAAGGGATAATCACCCTCCTCCAATATTTGAATACCCTTCAATTCAACCCGCAGAACATTTCTATGGATACTTCCCATCGGAAGAATGTTACTTCCACCACCAAGCACCAATGGCTGCTCCAGATATTGCACCGCAAGTTTTAATTCTTCCACTTCTTCAATCCGGTACAGATGATCGCAGGTAGCTTCTACACCAAAGGTGGTAAAGGATTTTAAAGAAGCATTGTTGATCAGTTCCATATCTGTTTCTATTGGGCAATTGGGTGATGAGTGATTGGGTTTATAAAGGTTATTTTGGTTATAAAGGTTATTTTCTAGAAATTGGAAAAAGTCTTGTGTCTCTTTGAAAGAATGTTTAGTGCGTCATGCTTAACGTGTGACTATATTAATCTCTATGCTACAGGTCCCAGATGAAGGACTGCGCCTTCACTGTGGGTCTCAGGTCTCAGATGAAGGACTGCGCCTTCACTGTGGGTCTCACTACATTTATTCAAATATCAAACTGAAGCTTAGCCAGTGCTCCATAAATACCATGTTCTAATTGTATCAACTCATCATGCGTGCCTTTCTCTATGATCTTACCTTCTTCAAGCACATAGATACAATCTACATTTCTGATGGTTGCTAGTCGATGCGCGATAATGATGGCTGTTCTTCCTTCTAATAGTCGATCAAGTGCTTCCTGTACTACTTTCTCTGATTCCGCATCCAGGGAAGAAGTTGCTTCATCTAAAATCAAAATTGCCGGATTTCGAAGTACGGCTCGGGCGATAGCTATGCGTTGTCGTTGCCCTCCGCTGAGCTTGATACCTCGTTCGCCAACAATTGTTTCAAAGCCTTCCGGGAATCCTTGAATAAAATCAAGACTATTCGATGTTCGGGCTGCATTCATCAGTTCTTCTTCGGTGGCTTCCGGATGACCATAAAGAATATTTTCCTTGATCGTCCCGCCAAAAAGCAAAACTTCCTGTGGCACGATCGCATAGACAGAGCGATAAGATGCCAGATCCATTG
>JBBKXT010000244.1:0-6637 GCA_037969625.1 Saprospiraceae bacterium | reverse complement strand
CCCACTCCATTTATCTACATCACTTCGTTTGCGGATCGCGATACCATCCAGCAAGTCAAACTAACCATGCCCAGTGGTTATGTCGTCAAACCTTTCAATGAAAAAGAGGTCTATTCTGCCATTGAGATAGCGCTGTATAAAAATGAGCAGCAGCCCGTCAAAGAAATGAGTCTACAGGGTCTGAACAGCCATCTCGAGGATACTCTTACCGAAAGAGAATTTGAGGTTGTCCGTGGTATTCTGGATGGACTGACCAACAATCAAATCGCCGCCCATAACTTCGTTTCCGAAAACACTATTAAGACCCACATTAAGAACATCTATACAAAGCTAAAGACCCATTCCAGGGCGCAATTGGTGACAAAGGTCTTGAGCATGATCACTTAGGAGATTATCGGTCAGTATCAGGGGAGTTTACATTTTCAATAGTACAGTCAATTATTTCTGACTTTCCTTGTATCTTGGGTAGTGAGATTTGGAGCTGGATGTTGTGGGATGGGTGTGTGCTCGCCTGGGACTTTCGTTTTATTTCTTGATTGGAATGTAATTCGCTTTAGAGTGATGGGTATAACAGAATTATGCATCATAAAATAGAATAAAAATGACTTTAAGAAAAGGAGAAGAACTGCTAAAAACACCTCCAATAAAAGAAGTTTATTTCTAGTATGATGATGAGAAAGGAATTGCTCAAGTATCAAAAGATGTTTTTCTAAAAAAAGATGAGTTTGTACATTACCCGAGAGGGTTCGAGGGCGGACCTAAATACAAAACCATCAAGAAAATTAGATTCATAGGTTTCAAGAAATATGTACATAAACTTGACAGAGAGTATGTATTTATAAGAGCAAGAAAGCACAAGAATATATAAAATGCACAGGACCCTTCGGGATGCTCCGACACCAAACATGGGACGATAGCAACCATAGAAAAACACATCAAAAAAGATATTTTAGACTATAACCAATGATTAATCCAAAATTTCTCAAAAAGCATGATTGGATACAAGCGGAAATCTTGTCAGCATTTCATGATTTGGGAATTGAAGCAAAACCAGAGTATAGAGGTCAAGATTGGAGAGCAGATGTATTTGTACCAAACGATGGTCAGTCGATTGCATTTGAAGTTCAATTAAGTCCCCAATCTTTAAAAAGAACTCTTGAAAGACAATCAAAGTATTTAAGGGACGGAATCACAGGGTGTTGGTTGTTTGAAAATCCAGTTTCAAAACTAAATGATGAAAGACCGGATTTACCGTTATTTTATGTCGAAGAAGGGAGTCAACAAGAATTACTAGTTAATCTTGGTGACAGAAAGAAGGTTGAGTTAAAATTTTTTCTAGAAATCTTCATCAAGAACAACATTAAATTTAGGAATATTGCTAAAACAGACACGGTACAAAATGTCAAGCTAGTTTTTTATCCTATGGAGTGTTGGAAGTGTAAGGAGATTAACACATTATACTATGTCGATACTGTGTTCTATTCAGCTTGTCATGCTGAAATACGTCCTGACGAAACTCTTTGGGATTCTAATAAACCTGAGTACATACCAGAAATCATCCAACTTGCAAATAAATTTGCACAAGAAAGACCAGATTTAAATTTAAAATTCGGAACAATCAAAGAGAGATATAGCAATACAGTCCAAAGCTCATACACTGCATTTGGGTGCTATAAATGTAACAGCATTTTTGGGGACTGGTTTATTATGGAAGCTAAGCTGGAATACAAATATGTGACTGATATATTATCACTCCAGGAAGAAATTGAAATATCGAAAGTATATGAATTAGATATCCCCCACTGGTGTTTTCCTGAAAATAATCACTTTTGCGAAAAGAAAGAAAAAAATACTCTTGTTAACAAGACCTAAGCTGTAAATTTAACAAGGCAAGCAAAGGGAGGCTTCCGCTGTTAATCATTCGACTCTTTTTCATAGTACAAGATGGCTGTCCAACCTTCACCAAGCCAAATATTAAATCCAGCATATTCGGTTATCTGGTAAAAGGAAATGAAATCACTGTTGAAGACATCAATCAATACAAGTACTTCTACCAGATCCCCAACAAAAATGGAAAGAAGAGGCACGTCAAAAAAGAATGTTTAAGAAAACCGTGAGTTAAACGTTAGGCATTTTGTCTACTTTTAAAATGTCTGAAAAACAGAGAAGACTAAAACGTTGCCGGCTTAGCCACCTATTCCTTCAATATATTCCCACACAGTATTCTCCAAAAATCTCCGTATCTTAGATAGTAAGATTTTAGAATCAAACGTTGTGGATTGGCAGTTGCTCCCCGGAACTTTCGTTCTAATACTCGTTTGATATGTAATTTGCTATCGAGTAGCGAGTTTGCTATAGTTGTAGCCAATTAAAAGAACTTTCATTGAAAGTTCAATATCAGTTCGAAGAAGCCCTGATAAAGTATAGTAGAAAATGAGCACCCATATACCCCTATCATCATCCAACAAATCCATTGTGGTTCTCCCCTTTGTTAATATGAGTGCCGACCCTGAGAACGAATACTTCAGCGATGGCATTACGGAAGAAATAATCAATGCACTAACCACCGTGAAAGGCTTGAAAGTCATTGCACGCACATCCTCTTTTGCTTTTAAGAATAAAAATATAGATGTACGAGCCATTGGTGATCAGTTAGGGGTAAGCACTGTTCTGGAGGGGAGCGTCCGGAAATTCAAAAAAAGGATTCGCATTACAGCGCAGTTAATCAGTACTAAAGACGGCACTCACTTTTGGTCAAAGAATTTCGATCGGAATTTGGAAGACATATTTGCACTACAAGATGAAATAAGTTTACTCATTGCTGACCAGATCCGGGAAAATTTTGGTCACCTCAATATTCAGAAACATCTAATTAAAGAGCCTACAAAAAATATAGAGGCCTACAACCTTTATCTTAAAGGTCGCTATCAGCATTTAATGTGGGATGGACCAGGAATCGCAAAAGCAACAGAACTCTATGAACAAAGCATAGCGAAAGACCCCTCATTTGCTTTGCCTTACTTTGGTTTGGCGTATTGTTATGCCATGTCCATATCATTTAGAAATAATAAAGGTTTATTGCAGGTGACAAAAGAGAAACTCAGCAAAGGGTTTAGTCTAGACAAACAATCCTTTGTAGGGTATTTTAGTAAAGCGACATTGTCTTTTTGGAGTCATTGGGATTTTATCAATGGGCATAAATATTTTCAAAAAGCAATAGAACTTAATCCATCCTATACGGAAGCAGAAGAAGGATTATGCGAATTGTATACAGCAGTGGGGTATTTCGAAAAAGCGCTCTGGCATACTGATAATATTTTAAAAATCAATCCTTTTGCTACGAATCATTATTTTACCAAAGCAAATATTCATTATTTAAACGAGGACTACACCGAAGCTCTGGATTGTATAGAGATCTCCTTAAGCATCAATCCTGATTTCACACACTCTATCGCATTAAAACAAATCTGCTTAATTCTTACGAAAGATTACAAAAAACTAGATGACTTCTTAAGACAAACCCCTTTAGCCGAGAGACCAGAAGAATGCAGAGTATTGTATAAGCTGGTCAATGCAGAAGAAAAGATCGATATTGATATCAGCAGAGTGAGCTTAATGATAAAAGAGGATATTGGATCAGCACGATTTCCCTGGCCATTATTCTTGATGGTCCATTTGGGGAAACACGAAATGGCATTGGACTTTTTGGAAGAAAACATCAAGATGCGTACCGGTCAAATCATAAACTTTATGAATATTCCACTGCTTAAACCTTTACACCGACATCAGCGGTTCAAGGATTTACTGCAATCCGCTTTCCATATGGATCTATTACCAACTGATTCCGAAAAACAAATTCTAATTGACCCTCTCAAAGCCTTAATGTCAGCTGCTGAAATCGACACCGCTTTAGAAATTTTTGAAAAAGGAATGACGGAAGAAAAGTGGTTTCAAAACCCATCAGTATCTTTACGAGAGCTAGCCGAAAAGGTGAATATTAGCAGCAACAAACTTTCCTGGTTGCTGAATGAACGAATTGGGCAAAACTTCAATGAATACATCAATAATCTTCGATTGAAGAACTTCAAAAAGAATGCCCTAAATCCTGCCAATAGCCACCTTACCCTAATAGCGCTAGCCTATGAAAGCGGCTTTAATTCTAAATCGGTTTTCAATGCCTTCTTTAAAAAAGTCGAAGGGAAGACACCTAAAGCCTGGGTGAAGGCTAATCAAATTTAAGCCAGTTTAAAAGGTTCCAAATCTCACTATTAAGTTCGGAATTACATTTCAGGACGATTCAACTCTTTTACCAATTCATCTTTGCATTGTCAAATCGATAAAGCAGAGTAAAGAATTATGGGGATGATAATTCCTTTCTCCTTTACTAAAAGATCTAACAATAACAGGAGGTGCTTTGTGTAAATCGATTTTTACTAAAAATTATTATTATCAAAAATAATTAATATGAAAAATTTATTTACAATTCTTTTATTTTCTTGCACATTTAGTGCTTTTGCTCAGAATCAAACGACAGTTGAGCAAGAGACTGAAGTAGCACATAAGTGGCGGGTAAGTTTACCTTATTTTGTTCCTGAAGGACTTATCGTGGATTCCTGGGACGATCAAACAAGTACACAACACTTAGAGCTTCATATAAAACGCAACCTGGATAATAAGAACATCATAGGATTGAAGTTTGCCTCCTGGCGATTGTTTCAACCCATGGGAATCACATGGTGGGATGGTCTTATAGATAAAATAGAGACAGAAAGTGAATTCTACCCGGGACATGTACGCGAAACAGGAATAGGCATAACGTACCAACGTATGCTATGGAAAGGACTATTTGCAACTGTTGAAGTTCTACCTCAATTGCAAACCTATATGGATCTAGACGGAAATAAAATTGGAAATGATTTCAAACTTTATACTTCGTATCATTTGGGCTACCATATCGAATTTGGCAAGAAAAAACATTTTTTCATAGAACCACAGATTAATTGTATGTACTGGATGTTTGATAACAATGCTCCTGATGGATTTAAGGAGTTGGACGATAAATGGAGAAACTACTTTCTTTTTGAGCCACAGATTTACTTAGGGTGGAATTTTTAAGCTATAGTCTGACAAATAAACCCAATTACTTTTTATATAACAATTAAAAATATTAAAAATGAAAAACTTATTAATTATTGTATTTACGTTTTGTACGCTTCTCTCTTATGGTCAAAATGAGACCAACCAAATTGAAAGAAAAGGATTTGTCATTGGTTTTGGAATAGGCGGTGGTGTCATCAGTATATCTGATAGTGATCAAGAAGTACCTTTCGACGAAGCTCAAGGCGGTTTCAGTTTTCCCAATTTGAAATTGGGTTGGATGGTCAATGATCGTCTGGCTATTCTAGGAATGTATTCCGGAATGAGCTACGAATACCAAGACAAAGACCGAAGTTTTGATGCATTTATGCCTTCTGTTCAATATTGGGTAAAAGACCGATGGTGGGTAAATGCTGGTGCAGGTCTGGCTATGGATTTTCCAGCAATCTATGAAGACAACATTAAAGACGAAGATTGGAATTTTGGTGGAGCAGTGGCTTTCAGTACCGGGTATGAATTAGTGCAAAAGAAAAACTTTGCGTTAGACCTTCAAACCCAACTGCAGATGGGATGGACTAATTTAGATAATAATAAAGATCGAGACGTTGTAGTGCTCTCTATTGGAATAGGATTTAATTGGTTTTAAAAATGGATGCCTAAACCATTTATACCGGGATGAATTTTTTTACTATAGTCTGACAACTCAGGATTCACAATTCTTGGGTTGTCAGACTTTCAGTACAAAACAACAAAAAGCATTTCCCGCAAAAGGGAACGATATGAAATAACACAGGGATTTGACCAATCCTCGACCTTTGAAGAAGCAATCGAAAGGAGTAAGTCCATGAAACTTATGTTTGTTCCCGGCACAAAAGGGAAGACGTTTTACTCAGATATAAACCATCATTGCCTGGAGGAATAATGGAGACCATCACAAAATCATTTAATACTATGACAAAATTGATTCATAGGTGGTGTGTCATTTATGGGAATGAGTTCCGGAGACAGACAAGGAGAAAGAACTCGAATAGGCAGGTAATTCGCCAAATTCGGAAAGAAAAAGGGAACCCTTTAATCAGTTTGAGATTATGCCCTGTTTGTACCTCTAACAACACCAGAAAAGGCTGCCCTTAGGCCATAGATTAATCCCTGATTTTCTGCTAAAAAATAAGCACTTTGAAGCTTTCGGCTCAATTTACCTGAATTTGAAGCTCAAATATTCGATAAATGATCTACAATTCGACATAAAATGAGCTTCATTTGCATAGAATACAAAAAATCAAGCCTATCTGACATTTACGCGCGTTGATTTGACTTCATGGAATATTTAGGTAAATATTCAACCCTCACTTTCGATAGAAATTTCCAGAATTATATAATTATTCACCGATTAAAAACGTTCCATATATGGAAACACCGTATCTTTAAGAGATGCCGAATCTCAAAAGACCAATAAAAGTCAGGCTCTTAAAGGAGGCAGAAGATTATGTTCTCGCCCAAAATGAGAAAGTGCAACGTAAATTACTTTTGGCTTTTGATA
>JBBKXT010000243.1:0-6112 GCA_037969625.1 Saprospiraceae bacterium | reverse complement strand
CTTATTGATGCTAAACTCATTTGCCAGTTCGATGATCTGTTTTCGTCCCGGGTTGCCTCGCACACCACTTACACTGGTGCTATGTACGTTAAACGGATTTGATGAGAAGGTCAAATCATATGCAGGTGCTAAGGTCCATTTCCCGGATGCATCCATCAGCCACGAGAAGTTTTTGGAGTGATCATCCAGGTTGTGACTATAGATATTGAAAGCTGCCAGCCGTAGTATAGCTTCTCGTGCAGTAGCTGTTCTTTCAAGACGATACGCGACATCGATGATGTGCCCGTAATCAATAGTACTGTACCGAAAATTGTCATGGGTAAGACCGGCCATGGAATGCATATGGACCCTGTCACTTCCGATGCGATCAAATCGCTTTGTGGCAAAAACGTTTAAGCCCTTAGTGCTTTCCAATAATGTGCACTCGCTCATAGGTATATTGGCCAGTTGTGCCATCTTATAATACGCGTATTCGATGTTGGCGATATCTACCGGGTCTGACTCGCTTGGAAACTTGATGATCCAATGTTCAAAACCATCGGGGAGTGTGTTGTATCCGTTCATCAATTCATTTGTTTTGGGGTTGTAGCCTACATTGGCCTTGGGCTGATCACCTCCGGAAGAACCTCCTAAAAGCATGAGTTCTGCTATTACTTCCTTACTCGTTCCAAAGTACACTTCATCCATAGCCGTTTTTAGGCGATCAAGATCAATTTCGTTTTTTGTGGTATCATTCTCTTTGATCGCAGGATAGTAGATTAGAGCACCTTTGCCTTTATCACCGATATACGCAAGTTGATCCAATATGTTAATTTGATTTAACGAAAGTCCTTGAGCCTCTAATGATCGGTTCAACAAGAGCGTTCCCCAGCCATCAGGTAGTGAATCATCAAACACACCAAAGAGCCCATCAAATGGAACGGGTTGAGCTGTCTGAATGCTGTTGTCTAGCTTCAGTTTGAATGGAGAGAGATCCAGTCCTAACCGGATAAAGCGCTCATCGTATTTGAAATGAACCTGCTTATTGTCCAAAATCATTTTTCCGACGAGCACTTCTTCTTTTGAAAACTTAATATAAATGCTGATTTGTTCTGTTCTCATCACTTCTGGTCATTAAACAGTTTTCTGATTCGTATGTCATCATTCGGCAGCAGGATGGTTTCAAAGTCAGCGAGCCGGTTGAGGGCTTCTGCTATCTTCAGGAGAGACGCAAAGGAAATTTGGCCTGATCGCTCAAACCGTTTGATGCTCCCAAAAGAAACACCTGATTTGATGGCTAAATCCTGTTGTGTCCAGCGTTGTTGTTTTCTTAGGGTGGCAACGTGCTGAGCTGTTGATGCAAGGATATCTGAGGGTATTTTGTGTGCGCTGTACTTTCCCATATACGGACAATATATTATCCGAATATACTAATAAATACTCGCATAGACAATATATTGTCTATTATACAGACAGTTATTAACGTTTTATTGCTTGAAGATGTGGGTGATTTTTAGAGAGTTCATAGCTTAATGTTGATCAAGAACCTTCTTTGCATTCTTGTTTACCAAGTCCATAATTTCCGGAACAGTAGCGTGGGCATCGCAATTTTTATCCAGCACTTCTTTTGCCACCTCCTTAACGCGAGCTTTAACAAGGGCTCTTCCCAATCCTGCTTCATCGGCCATACGTTCAAAATGGGACAGATCAATTTTTTCAGTGTTAAACTTACCCCCTATGCTCATGGCCATGTTTTTGTCCAGATCGGGGTATGCTGAAGTACAGATCAGATCATAAAGAGGGGATAGTTGCACATCAAACCCTTCATCTCTTTTGGGGTACAGGAGAGAGAAATTTTTGCCATGCGCATCATGGTTGCTGATCAGATAGTTGAAAATGACGGCATCCAACATCGCCCTTAGATCTAGTAATGGTGATGTAGAAACCTCTCTTAACAGATCAAAGCATTGCTTTATGGATACACCTCCTTCCAGTTGATACTTTTGTTCCGGGGCTATTCCCAATGCCTGACAAAAGTCTTCCTGATGAATTCTTCTCAGGGGCAAGGAAGTGTCCTCAGTTTTTACTCTGTCATATCGTTCCACCAGGAGGAATTTTTTGTCTCCGGCTACTCTGATTTCCACTTCAGCTACATTTAATCCAAGGGCTTTCGCCAGTTTCATACAATAGGCTTCGTTTTCAACGATTCCTGCATACCGTTCGATGGCGGGTTTGAGAATGTGTGTACTAGGTGCATTGCCAACCGGTAAATAGATATCCTCCCCGTTGAGGTATACCGCCAGTTTGTCCTGAGCGCCTGCCAGTGACAATCGAATTCCTTCTCGACCAGCGAGAAGCGGGCGCTTTGGCAGGTCGTTTATAATGCCGACGAGCTCCTTTTCCGATAATTTTCTGTATTGTGTCTCTAATGGAGTCGGCTTACTTCCCGGCTTCATAAACGTAACCGCGCCTGCACATTCTCCTCCTAGCTGATCCAGTAGTGAAAAATCATTCCCGGCACTCACTCCGAGGTTTTTGGCTATGACCTTCCTATTCTCGCCCTCCGGTAAGATACCGGCGAAAAATCCCCGGCACTCTTGATTAGTTAATGTTTTAGCGCGCAAAGGCAGTGATTGGGACAGCGGCAGAGCATCAGCTGCTGTCAGGTATTTGGGATCATAAGTAAATTCCGTCAACCCCTGCTCGGTCTGCGCATACAGACCAACAAAGCGGTCATACAGAAATACATGAAGTAGCCGTCTCATGCGTTCCTATTATGGTTGATGATTGTGTCAGGTGGAGTTAGGGTCATTCGGATTCCTAAGGTGTTTAGGACCGTGATGACTTTTTCCAATTGGCAGGTGGGTTTGCCTTGTTCCAGATCAATAATAAACCGTAAGCCGGAACCTGAAGTAAGTGCCAGGTCCTTCTGTGTAGCTCCCATTGCTTTTCTTGTCTTGCGAACTAATTGGCCTATGGACTTCGAAGTGTGTTTATCTTTCATATTTAAATTCCCGATCAGGAATATTTTAATATAAAACTCCAAAAACCAAGCCAAAGTTCCCGATCGGGAATAAATTGGATTGTTTTGGGCTATTTCGGTATAACATTCCCGATCGGGAATGTTTGTGACTGTTGTAAAGAATTGCTTTTCTGAGGGAAAAACTTGGGTATTGAACAATGGAATAAGCCAAAATTCATTAGGCATTTAAATGGTTAGCCTTTTTGATGGCTTTAATGAGGGCTTCCATTCTGTCATTGAGCTCGGGGTCTTCAAACGATGCATTCAACTTTACCACTTCTTCAGCTACTTTTATTTTTTTCGGTTCGAAATGTTGAGCTGCGCTCTGCTGAAGAGCATTATCAATCGCAAGCTTAAGTTCTGATTCGGGTATTCCCTTTGTTGTGCCATCGCTATTCTTTTGAATTTTTGTCCAAATATCCGGAGGCAAAAGTATGCGTTGTTTATACTCCTTGGCTTTGTTAAGGTTGGTTACATATTTTCTGTTGACAAAATCTCCGTCCTCCATTGTAATAGCCTCTTCTGGAATGTCCGGATAAGTGCTACTCACGGCTTTTAAGAAATCCGATTTATCGATGTAGTTTTCAATCGCTCTTTTCTTACTCACCCAGCTAAACATTCCCAACTTCTCTATCAGATCCGCTATCTTCTGGATATCACTCGAAATTTCTGATACGTCTGAAGTGCGATCACTATCAAAATATACCCAAAAATGCGTGCTCATGTTTTTAAACGCTTCAAGATCGATGTGTCTCTTAAATGAGCCATGGTACATCATGATATCGTAGTGCTTGCCAATTTTTAGTTCCTGGTTTGAGAATTGGTCAATCCAATACTTAAAATAGATTTTGTCACTTGGTCCTTCCACCCATAAAATAAAATTGGAAAGCAAAATATCACTTGCCTTATAGCCCAAATTACTCAGCAGCTGACGTTTGTCATTATCGAGGCTGACAAGTTGCAAATTAAAATATTCGTCTTCCTTTGACACACTGTAAATGCAAGCGTCCTCATTATCCAAGAAGATAGATGAATGCGTTGAAATAAAATACTGTAGATTGTCCATCTCTATTAACGCATCCATTAGTTTTCTCTGAAACCTTGGGTGGAGATGCATCTCAGGCTCTTCTATAAACACAAGGGTATTCTTGTCCTTACGTAAAAACAAAGGAAAAAGGATAGTTATGATGGCTTGTATTCCGTCACCAAGATCGTAGATAGGCAGCTGTTTGTCATCACCGATTTTTACGTGTAAAACGTCGTCTTTATATTTTGGAATTAATGTTATACGCTGTCCATCAAACACAATTCTTGAAATAAAATCCTCAAAAGAGGAGATAGTTCTTCTTTCTTCTACTGTTCCAAGAAGTAATCTGGTAACCGCTTCATACATCTCTAATCCGGAAAAAATCCTTTCCTGAATAGAATTAGATCTGTTTGTCCCATCATCGAAATAATCATGTGTTGTCCTCAGTTTATAATCGTCAGTGGAATCAAACTTAGGTTTTTTATTTTGCTCAATTGACGCATGGATCGGCCTTAGACCTCGAAGTATGGGTAGATAAAGCATGTCTCCAAAGTTTTCGTTTGAACCTAGGTTTGATGAGATAAGCCTAATCATTTTAGTGCCATAATCGTTCATCCTCCTGAATAGATTATCAAGCACAGGATTTCTTGCCTGTTCAATATCAACAAGATTCTCCGGTTTGGCACTTTCAAATATTTTCGCCGCTTTTATATAGACAGTGATTTTGTCTGAGCGCTCCTCAATATGTTTAAGGTCATGGAGAAGGTTCGTAAACGAAACAGAATTTAGAAGTGTAAATCTATCCAGCAGAGTTTGAAGGGATGAGACCAGTTGCTCTTTGTAAGAGGCAGTATATTCTTTTAACAGGTTGGTTTCACCCGTCTCATCAACAAATCGAAGGTGATTATTTTTCCATCGTTCTGTAATAAGGGATCGGATAAATTTGCTTTTCCCGGAGTTGTTTTCACCAATAAACAGATTGATTTTTTTTAGGGAGATTAGATATCCGGCAGAATGCTGAATCTTGAACTGATTCAAATGGGCTGATTGTGGGATGAGGATTTTTATCATAAAGCCAATATATTAATTTATCCAAGAATCTGATGGTTGCAGGCAGAGAATTGGATATATCGTGTAGTCCCATTTCCCGATGCTGAAACTTACCCAACAAACTAATACTTTTTTCCTTCAGATTATTCTACAAGGAAGCTGGGTTGAAAAATAATGTCGCTGAATGCTCTTGTAGTCAGGAGACAAGATTATTTTCTGATTTTGTGTTTTTGCCGGAATTAATGAAATTGATCAAAGATGAGCATTTGGAACAAAGGATTGTAGGTTCAATCATACAAATCCCGAAATATTGGGACCCTCGGTTTAATCATATTTAGTAAAGAATCATGTCCCAGTTCAAAGTCTTTGGGTATTACCTGTTTGAGATATGTCGATTTAACTGCTTTTGCTTTTTTGTAGCAAAATAGATATAGGCCTAATTTAGGCTTGTTTTGGCTTGACAGCATTATCTCACAAGTGATCAAAATGGGTACTGGTCGTTAAATTAAGGTCGTGATGATATGTTTACTTAGATGCCAACTATTGAAAGGTTCATCATCTGGTAGGCACTTGAAAACTCTATTGTTCACAGGAAGGAATTATGGGTTGGAAATTCAGGAGCGTTGTCTACAGTATTTATATAGTGTACTTGGCTTAATATAAGTCCTTTACAGCTTTCATAATGGCTGAATTAGTCAAAGGCACCTCCCGGACTTGAAGAATGGGGTCAATACGCACAGACGAACAGATTGACTGTTTTGATTATTAGGAAATTCTATTCATATTTATAAATTACTTCATGTTACTTGTATGGAGAAGCGTCTAAAACGTATTTGTTTAATGGCGATTGAAATATTTGCTTGGGGAAAGTACGGAGGGTTCGGAAAATCGACAAGAATTATTGGAAGGGAAATGGTTAAGCGTGGATATGAGGTGTTTGCTCTGGTACCCCTGCGGGCCGGTCAAAATAAGGAAGAAGATCTTGATGGTATTACGGTGATAAGTTGTGCCCACTGAAATACTTTCTGCAGGAG
>JBBKXT010000242.1:0-70104 GCA_037969625.1 Saprospiraceae bacterium | reverse complement strand
TCGCAAGAGTGGGCGAAAGTCTCTGAAGGCAAGAAACTCGGGCCTATTTTCTCCAGAAATGCCACACTCCGTGAAGAAATCAATTTTTCATCCTCAGATGGTGAAGTCATCCGATTGCTCCGTTCGAAAGCAGATGAAACAGTTAGCTTGACATTTAAGCGATTGAAAGACCGAATCGACAAACTCGGTGTCGTCCAGCCAAACGTTTCTCTTGATAATGCAAGGGATTTGATTCTTGTAGAGCTACCGGGTATTGATAACCCGGAACGTGCAAGATCCTATCTGCAGTCTACTGCCAAACTTGAGTTTTGGGATGTATACCGCGTATCGGATGCAGGTATCATGGATGCGTTTGTTCAAGCGGACGCTAAATTGAAGAAATTGGCTGTTGGCGATACAACCAGTGTCGCACTAGAGACAGAAATGCGTATTGACACAGTCTATACGCCTAATTTTGATACCCTTGGGCAGGTGACAGATTCAACGATGAGTATAGTTGAGGTGCCTGTCGATCCTACAGAAGCAGGTGAAGGCGGCCCACTTTTGTCCCAAATCGATCTCAATTATTTTGATGGACAATCTATCCGATATCCTTTTTCTGTCATGGGCGTTGCTAATCGAAATCGAATTAGGGCGATTACAGAAATGCTTGAGCGAGAGGATATCAAATCAATTTTTCCTCAGGATGTTAAGTTCATGTGGGCAGCAAAACCGACAATGGATGAAGATGGTGTAGCCACAGACGGTTATGAGCTTTATGCCATCAAGATGAAACGCGGCTCAACCAAACCTCCCCTAGAAGGCGATCGAATCATCAATGCGACCTCTAATCCGGACCCAATGACTAACGAAGTAGCAGTTACATTGAGAATGGATAACCTGGGTGCCAAGGCATGGGCGGACATGACCACGAAAGCAGCACAGGATAATAATCGCGAAATTGCTATTGCCCTGGATGATGAAGTAGTTTCTGCTCCTCGTGTGAATGAACCGATTACTTCAGGTGATAGTCGTATATCCGGAAACTTTACCATTCAGGAAGGACAGGATTTAGCAAATATTCTCCAGATTGGAAAACTTCCTGCGAGTACTACTATAATTCAAGAG
The DNA here is from genome assembly GCA_037969625.1 of Saprospiraceae bacterium. GTDB lineage: Bacteria > Bacteroidota > Bacteroidia > Chitinophagales > Saprospiraceae > Opimibacter. The sequence goes on along the minus strand of JBBKXT010000242.1, from coordinate 68,997 downwards.
TCTCTTGTAGGTCCGACACTCGGTCAAGATAATATTAACAAATCCATGATAGCTCTGATCGTCGCTTTGATCATTGTTATGTTGTTTATGGTCTTCTACTATTCCGGAAGTGGTATCATCGCGATCATCGCTTTGTTGGCTAACCTCTTTTTTATATTTGGGGCTCTTTCTTCTCTTGGAACAGTATTAACCTTAGCGGGTATTGCAGGTATTGTACTGACCATTGGTATGGCGGTCGATGCGAACGTAATTATCTTTGAAAGATCTCGAGAAGAGTTACGGGCAGGTAAAACACTAAAAACAGCGATAGCTGATGGATTTAAAAACTCCTATTCAGCTATCATTGATGCGAACGTTACATCTATACTGAGTGCACTTGTACTTATATATTTTGGACTCGGACCAATCAAAGGATTTGCGGTGACGCTCTTGATAGGTATTATATTTTCATTCTTTACAGCGGTGATCGTTGGTCGAATGATCATTGAGTGGTGGGTTGCCAGAGGAAATACAATTGGATTTTCTACTGCGCTAACAAAAAACACCTTGGTTAATTTGAATGTAGATTGGCTGGCAAAAAGAAAGATCGCTTATGTCTGTTCAAGTGTTTTTATTGTGATCGGTTTGATCTCCATGTTTACACGCGGTTTTGAGTTTGGTGTTGACTTTCAGGGAGGTTATTCTTACAATGTAGAAATTAAGGCAGGTTCAAACTTTGATCTTGAACAGCTCAGAAGTACATTGACTGAATCTTTTGGTGGAGCTCCTGTTGTTAAAGCTATTGACGCCGCCAATACATATAATATTACAACGAGTTATTTGATCGATGACATGGCTGCTGATGCACAGTCAAAGGTAGCCCTGAAGCTTTATGAAGGTGTGGTAGCCGTCACTGGTGAGGATCTTACGTTGGAGAACTTTATGATCACGGATTATTCCGGTACGCACATCACAAGTTCAGCAAAAGTAGGGCCAACCATTGCGGATGACATAAAGAAATCTTCAATGTATGCGGGGATCGTAGCGATACTATTGATCTTTATCTACATTATGATACGATTTACAAAGTGGCAGTACTCTTTTGGTGCTGTACTGGCTTTGGTTCATGATTCGCTGGTCGTGTTAGCTTTCTTTTCTATTTTCCACGGACTATTACCATTTTCGCTAGAAATTGATCAAACATTTATAGCCGCGTTATTGACGGTGATTGGATATTCAATTAATGACACGGTAATTATTTTTGATAGAATTCGTGAGAATTTTGGTCTATACACAGGTAAGACAAAAAATGAAATCATCAATATGTCAGTGAACTCTACGATGAGTAGAACAATTATTACATCATTGACGGTTCTGTTTGTGGTACTTGCCCTTCTTTTGTTTGGAGGCGCCAGTATCAAAGGTTTTGCCTTTGCACTAGTGATCGGGCTTATTTCAGGAACGTACAGTACTATCTTTATTGCTACGCCTGTCCTGGCTGACCTTTCCGGTTCTATTACACCTAAATCAAAATCAACTGGTTCAGGAAGCTTTAAACGAGCAAACGTGAAGAATTAAAAATTATCTCTATTGATATATGGAAAGGGAGGATTGTGATCAGACAGTCTTCCCTTTTTTTTTGAACCGAAGTGTCCTAAAATTTGTCTAATGGAGAATGCTTATTTTGCAACAGTTAAACTGATGACTTCGTTATATTCATGATGCGACAGATTTTTATATTCGTTGGCGTGATGGCCTTGGTTGTGAGTTCATGTACTTTTACACGAAAGGTTCGTACCGGGATGCAGGCCTATGAGGTGAAGCAGTTTTCTGTGGCGACCAAACTTTTTGCCGAAGAGTATGAATCCAGTAGTTCGAAATCAGATCGAGCGATTCTTGCTTTTTATAACGGTGAATCCTATTCAAACATGAATGACCCCAAGTCAGCAGCAGATTGGTATTTCAATGCGAGTGAGAATGGGTACGGTTCTGAAGCACTGGAAAACTATGCGAATGCATTGAAAAGGCAAGAGAAGTATGCAGAAGCCATGCATGTATATGAGGATCTTTTAAATTCATCACCGGGCAACGCGGCCTATCGATCAAATATAAATTTGTGCAGACAAGCCTATGAATGGAGCATTGCCAAAAATGAAACCTATGTAATAGAGGCTGCACCATTCAATAGCCCAGGTGCTGATTACTCACCGGTTCCAATTGGTCCGGGGCGACTTCTTTTTACAAGTGATTATGATGGAGGGCGAAACGGGGAAAGTTATCTATGGACAGGCAGGGCCTTTTCCAATATCTATGAGGTAAATATCCTCACAGGAGAGATCGTTAAATTTGATGATATCATCAATACCGAAGAAAACGAAGGGACTGCTGTGTTGGATCCGGACGGAGGAATGATGGTTTTTACCAGGTGTTATGTCGAGAATGATTATGATGCATGGTGCAAGCTCATGTATTCGTATTTACGGGGCGGTATTTGGTCAGTTCCTGAACCTTTTTGGTTTGTAGTGGATAAAATCAATTACGGACATCCTGCATTTACAGCGAATGGTACAACTTTGATTTTTTCTTCAGATGATCCAACCGGACTCGGTGGACATGATCTCTATATCTCACAGTTTGATGAGCGTGAAGGATGGTCTGAACCACAAAATCTTGGAAACGCCATCAACACATCCGGCAACGAACAATATCCGACGGTATTCAGGGATACATTATATTTTTCTTCAGACAAAATAGCAGGACTTGGTGGGCTTGATATTTTTAAAACCTATCTGGGTTCTGATGGGAATTGGGTTTCACCGATTAATATGAGAGCACCAATCAATAGCGGCGCAGATGATTTCGGTTTTGCGGTGGATACATTTTCAATGCGCGAAGCGGGTGCAGTGATGCAAGGTTACTTTACTTCTTCACGGGACGGTGACTCCGGGAATGATGATATTTATTCCTTTGTCATCAAAGGGAAAAAACCGGGTACGGACATCGCAGAGGTGCCGGAAGATGAAGTGATTAAGGAAGATCCGATCGACTATCAGCTATACCTTGTCCTCAAAGTAATGGAGCCGCAGTTTGAAGTCAAAGAAGATCCCAATAGTAGAAGGGTAGGAAGACGAGCACTCCCCAACGGCCCGATTATTGTCGGTGATGGTCTCACGGATCAACGATTTGTAACGGATGAGTTGGGACAGTTTTTGATCAGACTTGAGTGGGGTAAAGCTTACACGTTTACAGCCAAGTACAGAGACCACTTAGCCGTGACTTATACCATCAATACGGCTGAAATAGCAAAGGATAAAACAAAACCAACGAAGACCATTAATGAGATATTAGAACTCGATCCCATCTTTAAGAATAAAGAAATTGTCATTGATAGTATCTTCTACGATTTCGACCAGTGGGCGATACGCGAAGATGCCAGGCCACCACTGAATCATCTGTCTGTCATTCTAAAAAATAATCCACAGATCAATATCCAACTCTCGTCCTACACCGATTGCAGAGGAACGGATGAGTATAATTTAGAGTTGTCTCAAAAGCGTGCCGAATCAGCTGTTGAGTACCTGGTGTCTACGGGTATTCCACCTCGCCGATTGCAAGCGCGCGGATATGGCGAATCGAATCTTGTTGTGAAATGTGATTGTGATCAATGCAGCGAAGAAGAACATCAGGCGAATCGTCTGACAACTTTTAAAATCACTGACTAATTTTTTCTATACCACAATGTTGACCATTTTGCCCGGAATTACAATGGTCTTTTTAATTACTTGACCTTCCAGCCATTTTTGTATTTCAGGAAGCGCCATGGCACTTGATTTGATTTCTTCTTCTGGGATATCAATGGCTAGCGTGATCTCACTTCGCTTTTTACCATTAATACATACCGGATAAGTTTTCGAAGTATTCACCAACCATTTTTCATCATGGGCAGGAAAGGTTGACTTATGTACTGATTCCTTGTGGCCAAATTGCTGCCAGATTTCCTCTGTAATGAACGGCGCAAAAGGGGCGACTATCTGAACGAGTGGTTCCAGAATTTTTGAGGATTGTTCACCTGTTTTTCGCAGTTCATTGACACAAATCATAAACTGACTAATAGCTGTATTGAAAGAAAAACGCTCAATATCTTCATTCGTCTTTTTGATCGTCGCATGTAATGCTTTATAGGAAGATTCTTGTGGCACATCATTGGTTACAATCCAATCACCCTCCTCATTGAAATACAATGACCAGAATTTTCGAAGAAATTTGCTGATGCCTTCAATGCCCATGGTATCCCATGGTTTCGATTGCTCGATCGGTCCCAAAAACATTTCATACATCCGAAAACAATCTGCACCATATTTGTCAATCACATCATCAGGGTTGACAACATTATGGTACCGTTTGGACATTTTGCCAACTTCAGATAAAGTTTCAATGATGGCGCCATTGGAGTCTCCGGTCGTATACATTTTACCATCGGCACCTTCAAATAGAGCATTGCCATATTCACTGCGCCATTGAATAAAGGATTGAATACCGTCACCTGTCAGATGCGAATTAGGTTGACCATAAGCGGAAACAAAATCAATGTGAACCGGTATCGCAGAAAAATCTTCCGATGTAAGTCCTTTTGTTTTGATTAGGTCGGCACTGATGAAATGTGCATTTCCTTCATGCCTTTCTTTCAATAAAATAAGACTCTCTACAACACCCTGAATCATTCCTTGATTGACCAGTTTTTTAAACGGTTCCTGTGTCGGCACATAACCAAGATCATAAAGAAATTTGTGCCAAAAACGCGAATACATCAAATGGCCCACCGCATGTTCAACGCCACCAACATACAGGTCGACATCCTGCCAATAGTCGACGGCTTTTTTAGAGACAAATTCATTCGGATTGTTTGGATCCATGTATCTTAGAAAGTACCACGACGAACCAGCATATCCCGGCATCGTATCAGTTTCTAAAGATCTGTCAGCAGATGGTCGTGCCCAAGCATCAAGACGAGCGAGTGGCGATCGACCATCCGGCGATGGTTTGAAATCATCTAAATCCGGTAATTCATGCGGTAATGAAGAGGTATCCATTTCATGAACAAGCCCTTCAGCATCATAATATACTGGAAAGGGTTCTCCCCAATAGCGCTGACGACTAAAGTTAGCATCGCGCAATTTATAGGCTATTTGCTTTGTCCCTAATTGTTGTTCTACAAGAAATTTAAGGATGGCTTGAATCGCTTTTTCAACGGACAATCCATTGAGGAAATCGGAATTCATGAGTGTCCCTTGTTTGTCTTCGATACTCGCATTTTCAAATGCGGACCTGTCGATGACCTCTACGATTTCGAGTTGGTGTTGTTTCGCAAAAGCATGGTCGCGTTCATCGCCACAAGGCACAGCCATGATCGCACCTGTACCATAATCACTTAGTACATAATCTGCGATCCATATTTGTATTTTGTTTTTGGTGATTGGGTGTATGGCGTAAGCTCCCGTCCATGCGCCGTCTAGATTTTTTTCTCCGGCGGCTTTGACATCTGAAACCTTGGATTTCGATCTGTCGATATAAGCTTCTACTGTAGCTTTCTGGGCAGGCGAGATAATTTCATTGACAAGAGCATGGTCTTTGGCTAGGACAAGAAACGTACTGCCAAAAATAGTATCGGGTCTTGTTGTAAAGACTTTGATCGTCTGTCCATTGTTTTGCTCAAGTTGAAATTCAATAAATGCACCTTCAGATCTTCCAATCCAATTTCGTTGGATGGCTTTCAAACTTTCACTCCAATCAATAACATCCATGCCATTGAGCAGACGTTCGGCATAGGCAGTCACGCGAAGTGCCCACTGCATCATTTCTTTTTGAATGACTGGATGCCCGCCTCGCTCACTGACTCCATCCTTTACTTCATCATTGGCAAGGACAGTTCCGAGCGCTTCGCACCAATTGACATAGCCTTTCTTCCGATAGGCTAGCCTATAATTCATTAGGATGTTTTCTTTTTGAGCAGCAGACATAACTTTCCATTCTTCTGTAGAAAATGGCGGGTGATCAGCACACGCTGCATTCATTTGAAGACTTCCGTACTCCCCAAAATGTGCTATAAGTCCTGAGATCGGCAGTGCTTTATCTTTTGTGATGTCGTAATAATGTTGATATAAGTTCAGAAATATCCACTGGGTCCATCGATAGTAAGCGGGATCATCTGTTCTGACCTGACGACTCCAGTCAAAGGAAAAACCAATATTGTCAAGTTGAGCTCTGTATCTGGTGATATTGTCTGATGTACTTTTTGCCGGATGTACGCCGGTATCTAACGCATATTGTTCTGCAGGCAAACCAAAAGCATCATAACCCATCGGATGTAATACGTTGAAACCGCTCATCCGTTTGTGACGTGCATAGATATCACTGGCCACGTATCCAAGAGGATGGCCGACATGCAATCCGGCACCGGAGGGATAAGGAAACATGTCCAGGACATAAAACTTCGGAAGGTCAGGATTTTCATGGACCTTATAAAGATGGGTTTCTGCCCATATTTCTTTCCACTTAGCCGCTATCGTGCTATAATCTAGTTTCATACAGTATAATTGCCTTAATTGGAGGGCAAAAATAGGCAGAACATAAGGAATCACCTACTTTAGAGCGGAAGACACCAAAATCTCTGGTTTTGAACTATTATCTGTACCTGATTTGTTGATGAAATGACTTCGGTTACTGAAGTTTGAATTTAGAAGAATTGTTATGCGAAAATTGATATTTACCATTATACTCCTGCTTTCAGCCTATGTGGGCTACATGTATTTCTACGGCAAGGGAGACGATAAGGCGAAAGCAGAGATTATTGTCAATGAAACCAAGGATCTTGGAAAGGCTGTTGGTGATTTTCTGAGCAGCCAGAAAGAGAAATATGATGAGGGCGAATTTGACAAGCTGATCGATTCCGTAAGCGCCAGTCTTGAAAAACTAAAATCTGGTAGCGGAGATAAAGACGATGAAGTCAAAGAAAACCTGAGAGTCCTGCAGAAAGAATTAAAAAGTGTAGATCCGCAAAAGTTAAATGACGAGAACAGGAAATCGCTTGAAAAAGTAATTGAAGATGTCGATCGCGAATTAGAGGAAAAGTAAAGGAAAATATGCAGTGACACGACCTATGAGCGGTCAAATCCTTGGAACTATGGGCGCCAACTGTAGAAAATATCTCCCGTAACCATAACAACATAAAGTCCGCCAAAAGTGAAACAATCATTTGCCAATTTCGATGGCGATAAGTCAGATCGGGTAAAAGACAATCATTAATCAAGAGAGGAATTTGCTAAGCTTTCGCTATTGCTATTTTTCACTTACTCCGTATTTTAATTAGGATAATTGTGTAGCTCTTATTACTAATTGTGTAACACATTTACCTGATAATGTATCCACATTTACAAAGTTGCAATCGACCCAGTTCGGAAAATGAATCTTTGGCTACACTTTTGGCTAGCACCTAGCTAGTATTGGATTATCCGGTATTTGATACGATGCATAGGGGTTGCGGTATCCTGACCGGATGCCCTTCGATTTCAAAAAGGATAATCAAACTTCGATAAGTATTTATAAAGGGCAAAAGAGGGTAATTTATCACGATACAAAACAGGTGACAAAGTGTGCTTGCAAATTTCCAACTGCAGTGCATCATCAAACTTTTGGTTGATCTAAGCAAGTGGCAAAACAACCATTTAAACAATCATGGCAACGATGTAGAATCTGTAGACGGAGCTAAATTGACAATTGGCGTTTTAGAAGTCAAAGGTGTCAACGTTGCTGTTTCGGCTGAAAAAACTGCATTTGAATTTCTTGCCGCCGGCAAAAGACCGCACTAATCCAGCTTCTGTATACCTCGGTGCAGGTATCCCGCTATCATTGACCTAATCGACTCATAATCAAGCCTATGCCACAGTATGTCCAGCCTATCTTTTTTAGGTGCGGGCAAAAAAAAGCCAGGTTCGTCCTTTGACGAACCTGGCAAGTCCCACCACTTTATAATCTTAATATGCAGGCAGTTTAAAAATCTAAACTGCTAATATTTTGCTATTCCGCTATTTTGCTACTTGTTAATTTCAAGGATGCAAAGAACAGGCAATACATTATTTCAAACAGAGTCGAAAACACCCAATTTTTATTTTCAGGGTTTTCCCTTGCTATTTTGCTATTCGCCTCAGCCTGAATGTAGCCTTTAATTCTTATTGTTTTCAGTGAAATCAACTAGCGCTTTTCCGAGTTCATCCATGTCGTGATTCAATTCACGCTTGAAGGAGTCCCAATCGTTTTGACTCTTATCATAGGTCTCCATACGGATTCTAAGGTCCTTGTTAGTTTGTTCCAGCACATCAATCCTATTCGCATTGCTCTTGTCAAAGGCCGTGCCCGATTTGTTGATTTTGATCCTCAGTTCGCTAATGCGTTTTTCATTCTTGGTGATTTTCGTTTCTGTTTCGATTTTAAACGCATTCCATTCTTCCACCGTAGCTGCTTTTTTCGCAGTGGCTTCGGCGGTTTGTTGAGCTTCTTTTAATTTTTGTCGGGCTTCTTCGACATTTTCATCGGCTGCATTTGCTTTCTCAGTTGCGGTCTCACAGCCCATCATAAATGTGCCTCCCATAAGCAGGGTAATAGCGCATGTAAAAAATAGTGTTTTCATAATATGTTTTTTTTGATTTGTTTATATTCCTTTCAAAAGAAGCAAGCACCTAATTTTTAGATAACGGATCATTGGGCGATTATTTTGAGAATTGATTGCGATAAAAGCTGTGCGCTATTTCTTATGCAATTCTTTAATAATGTTGCAAGTTTGATCCTAAAACTTACGGAAATCCGTTCTCACTGTTTTGTACTATAATGCTGATTTGCTTCATCAAAGGCTGTGCTATCCTGTTGAATTGATCGCCCGGTTCGTGATGGCCAGTTGGCCATGTGCCTGGGCGAATCGTTTCCAATTCTTTGTGTATGAAGTATAATAAGCAATACAAAGATGAGTTCGTTTTCATTGATAGGCGTTACACAATTTCAGGCAATAATTACAAAATTCACACATGGAGATATCACTCTTTGGTTGATGCACTCCCTATGAACCTGTTAGATAAGGAAATAGACATCGTCAGTTTGATCTACCTCCTCAACCAGTTATCAAGGATCTTGACCGATGACCTTTTTTCAAGAAAGAGAAGCACTATAGTGCTTGCCTGTGGATTTAGTGTGAATTGTGTAATTAATAAATAAAGTTGTGTAATATTTTGAGTAGAAGCTCTTCGCACCTTTGTACCATGTGAAAATTATTTCACGATTAATTAGGTGTATCATGAAAAAAGTAATGCTTAGTGTTATGACATTGGATGATATTCTGATGACAGTGATAGTGAATGGAAAGAAAACTATCGCAACCTTCATCTGGATGATTCAAGACAAGAGGTCTTGTCAGATGGTATGCTCAACCTTTGGAACAAAATATTCAACTCATTTAAAAAAAGACCTACTATGAAAATATTTATGAATACTACTCAATGCATCTTCAATTTTCTTTTGGTATTTGTATTTATACCTGCCGGGATTCAGGCTCAGAAAGGGGAATTTGGTGTTCGATTTATGCCGACCATATCCAATTTTGATATTCAAACTTCGGACGGAGGTAAAGTGTCAGGAGACGCCACTATTGGTATGGGAGCGGGTATCTTTCTTGGATTCAATTTCACAGATCATATCGGTATCCAGGCAGAAGCGATTTACAATACACATACCCAGAAGTATAAAGAACAGGATGAAGACAGAGAGATTAGGTTGAAATATGTCAATGTTCCTTTATTACTTTCCTACAATACGAACAAAATGAAGCCTGTCAATTTCAATATAGTGGCAGGACCCCAAATTGGGATCAGTGTAGGCACTGAACTTTTCACGTCCAATGGAAGTGACCCGAGTGATGAAGCCGTACTTTCTGTCAAGAAAGGGGATCTTGGGTTCGCCTTCGGTGCAGGGTTGGATTTTGGATTGAATGCAGCACAAACATTTCGTCTGGGCTTTGGATTCCGAGGGGTCTATGGATTGTTTGATATCAGTGATAACAGCCAATCGCTTTCTACCAACTCCTATTATGTGCTGGACAAGGCTCACTTAAAAACATACTCTGCATATGCCGGGGTGTCTTTGCTATTTTAGGAGAAGAAGATACAATCCTGTGACACAAGTGTCCCATGCAACATGCAATCAACCTGTTTCTGATCAGAGCAGGTTTTTTGTTTTTATATATACACATCGGATAAATGATCTTCTTGACTTTCTGGTATTGGGTTGTTAAGAAAGATATGAATGTGTGAACAATGTAATTTTCATTTGGATTTGTGTAATGGAATCGAATAGCATACGGTATATCTTTATACATAGCTTTTTAAACCATAAACTATGTCCTTATTTCCTTAATAATCGTATTGATAGTTGTAGGTCTTGCCCTTTGGCTGGTGAACAACTACAACCCCATGGATAGGAAGATTAAAATTATCCTGAACATCGTGGTGGTCATTTTAGTCGTTATTTGGCTTTTGCGCGCTTTTGGACTTTTAGATTCTCTGGACAATATTCGCATAAAAGCAGACACACATTATTTTATTTAGACCTTGGGTGAGGTTTTAAAGATGGGAAGGTTTATTCTTCAAGAAGACTCCTTCCCTTTTTTTTATCCAAAGGTCTATTACTCGAGGATAAGAAAACAACAACGGCCCAATCATTGTATTTTTTTACATTAAAAACTTGTATAAGCATGAGCACTAATAAATTATTACTAGGCATATTGGCCGGACTGGCCATTGGCGCAACAGCCGGTATTCTAATGGCACCCGATAAAGGTTCAAACACAAGAAAGAAAATTTCTAAAAAAGGAAATGACTACGTTGATAGAGTGGGTAGCGAATTCAACTCTATCATTGAAAACATCACTACGAAAGCTGATCATCTGAAAGCTGAAGTTGCCCATTTAATGGAAAATGGTCAACCCACTAAAGGTGCTCCATTATCATCAACCTATACTAAGAAAGTTTAGTGCTTCAAAACATCTGCGGGCAATAAGCATTGCAAAGCTGCATAGCCGCTATCAACGACGCCATGTCGTTCTGCATTCTCATCTGCTTGCTCTGCTTGTTTTGCTGTTATCGCTGAGCAGTCGCTTCAGCGAGGCCATACCAAATACCATTAAGGTTAGAAATGGTTACGCAGAGCCTTCCAGAAATGAGTTTTTACTAAATTTAGCATTCGTGAATTCACTATCAATACTTGGTTGGCTAGAACGAAAGCAGAAATTATCCACAAGAGTGGTTGTACTTTTTTTATTAGACTATTCGTCTCATTCAAATGACCAACGACGCTAAAAACATATTGCAGCGAGGTCTGGAAAATATACATCATCCATTTTCCAATTTTATTCGCGTCCACACAACCTCAATTCTGTTTTTCTGGACGCTACGATTGTGGCTCTTTAGTGGGCTATTCTTCTACTTATTTAGATCTGATCCATACTCCGATCGGGTTATTACTAGGAGAATTTGCAGCTAAAGGCTTCACTCAAGCACATTAGTAATGATGGGTTGATGGTGATATATTTCTTCCTGTTCGGACTTGAGATTAAAAGGGAAAAACTTGCCGGAGGACTCGCTCGAGAAGATAATCGACGAATGCTGATTTTTTGTGCTTTCGGCGGAATGGGTTGTCCTGCTTTGATCTATTCTATATTTAATTGGTCACTTGCTTCACAGATCGGATGGGGCATCCCGATGGTGACCGACACTGCATTTGCGCTTGGCGTTCTTACCCTTGTTAGAAAACTCATACCTGTAAGCCTACTGGCATTTATCGTCGGACTTGCCATCGTCGACGATGTTGGCGCCATACTGGTCATTGCCATATTCTACACTCAGGAAATATATATCATGTTTCTGGCAAGTGCGTTTGTGCATATTTCTATTTTGGCATAGTCCAACTACGCAGGCGATCGTCAACCATTATTCTATGTTTTGATCGGCCTTGCAGCATGGTGGGCAATGCTCAAGTCCGGCGTTTACCCCACAGTTGCCGGTGTAACAATTGCCTTGACGGTGCTGGCAAGGCCCAAGTTATCTTCGGGCAAATTGCTTCATAAATTGAAATCTTCGATCGACTCAATGCAGGAAAAAGAAGAAGAGGTGGATGTATTGATAGTCCTGATCCGGTGTAAACCTCACTTTCTATGTTTTCCAGTCCACGTGCTCTATCAAGGGACTTTCGTAGATCAGCTGTTCTCACTGGCTTTTCGTTTTGGTAATCCAAACTCGCAATTTAATAGCGCCGTTATTGCCTGAATAGGTGTCTGCATGCGCCAATTGGAGAGCCAAGGCATAGCAAGACCCTTTTAGGAGCGGTGGGGATAACCGATGTCCAATGCATTCCCAAGTATTGTTTTGGCGGGTAATCAAGCCCAAATAGGTGTTCCCTTCAGATGGGTCGGTATACACGCCCCAAACTCCGGGTAGTATATCAGGCGTGGTGCCTTCCTTGCAGGCCATCCATCCCTGCGGTACGTTGGTGTCAGCCGGCTCCCCTTCAAATGATGCATTGAGGATATCAATATGCTGTCCCGATACAGTCAGTGTATGCAGGTATCCTGTGAGTAGGATAAAATAAAACATCCATTTCATATTTTAAAGGCAGAAGGAATGGCGCATTGTAGGCAAATACGCAGCTTGGATAGGCATATGATCATGATGGAAAGGCCCAGCCTGATAACAAATATGCGTAGATGCCCTCGCTCCCGAAAGGAAGGACTATATTTGCGCTCGATGGCCACCGGAAGAATTATCCTTTCTGAACAAAAACTCAATCTAGTCCTCGATAGATTGACACATCAACTCATTGAGTATCACGGCGATTTTTCCAATTCTTGTATCGTAGGCATTCAACCCAGAGGAGCAGCTCTGTCAGATCGATTGGTTGCTCGTCTTAAGAAGATTGGCAAGCTAAATGCCCTTCCTTACGGGCTATTGGATGTTACCTTCCATCGCGATGATTTCAGGACCAGAGATGAACCCATCAAGGCAAATGAAATGAAAATGGACTTTCTCGTTGAAGGCAAGAAAGTAATTTTGGTCGATGATGTCTTATACACGGGCCGCACCATTCAAGCAGCAATTTCTGCTCTCCAACATTTTGGCAGACCTGAGAAAATAGAACTTTTGGCCTTGATTGACAGAAGATTTAACAGAGACCTTCCAATCCAGACAGATTATTCCGGGATGGTGGTCGATGCCCTTGATCAAGCGTATGTAAAAGTTGAATGGAATGAAGGCGGAGGGGGGAAAGTTAGAATTTATGCCAGTAAAGAAGACGTAAAATAAATTTATGGCGAATAAACAACTGAGCACGAAGCATCTCCTTGGAATCAAGTACATCACAGCTACTGATATAGATTTGATTTTTGAGACCGCCGATCAGTTTAAAGAAGTCATTAATCGACCTATCAAAAAAGTTCCCTCTCTTCGAGATGTTACGATCGCCAATTTGTTTTTCGAAAACTCTACGCGAACCAGAATTTCGTTTGAACTGGCAGAAAGACGCCTGAGTGCAGATACAATCAATTTTAGTGCAAGTTCTTCATCTGTCAGTAAAGGCGAAAGCCTGTTAGATACAGTCAACAACATCCTGTCGATGAAAGTCGATATGGTGGTTATGCGCCATCCGGAACCCGGTGCACACATGTATCTTTCCCAGCGCATCAATGCAAGTATTATCAATGCAGGGGATGGAACACACGAACATCCGACTCAAGCTTTGTTGGACGCCTATTCCATTCGTGAGCGACTTGGGAGTGTGAAGGGAAAGAAAGTCGTAATCGTAGGTGATATCAAACACAGCCGTGTTGCCTTGAGTAATATTTATTGTTTGATCAAAATGGGCGCTGAAGTCAAACTCTGCGGTCCGCCTACCTTAATACCAAAGTATATCGAAAGTCTGGGTGTCAAAGTAGAACACAATCTAAAGAAAGCACTGGCTTGGTGTGATGTTGCGAATGTACTGCGCATTCAATTAGAAAGACAGAACACAAAATATTTTCCAAGTTTGCGGGAGTACTCCATGTACTATGGACTGAATCGCAATCTCTTAAATTCCTTACCAAAACCAATCACAATACTCCATCCGGGGCCTATCAACAGAGGGGTCGAGATCACGAGTGATCTTGCAGATTCAGAACATGCGATTATACTTCAGCAGGTGGAGAATGGTGTTGCGATCCGAATGGCAGCTCTTTATTTGTTGGCAGATAAGCGGGATTAAAGGAGAGGTTAGGAGTGAGAGGTGAAACTCATGAACGAAAATTGAGGAATTAAACTTTGCGTTTTCTTTGCGCCTTTGCGTGAAAAAAAAATTAAACTTTGCGTTTTCTTTGCGCCTTTGCGTGGAAAAAAAGATACGAGACTCGAAATGCTAGACGCGGTTTAACCTTCTAACCCTTCAGCTTCCCTGCTTTTGCTTCAACGGCTGACTTCATCTCTGCCTTGTAAGTCACAATTAGATTCAAAATATCTTCGTTGGAAGAACCAATGATTTGCGCTGCAAGAATTCCCGCGTTTTTAGATCCATTGATCGCCACAGTGGCGACCGGAACACCGCCTGGCATTTGCAAAATAGACAGTATAGAATCCCATCCTTCCGTTGCATTCGAAGTTGATTTTACGGGCACACCAATGACCGGCAGTGGTGTTAGACTAGCGATCATGCCCGGGAGATGCGCTGCTCCTCCTGCGCCTGCGATGATCACTTTAATACCGCGTGTATGCGCTTCTTTTGAAAATTGAACAAGTTTGTCAGGCGTGCGATGTGCAGACACAATATCAATTTCAAATGGAATATTAAAGGTGGTCAACACTTCTGCCGCCTGATTCATAAATGGTAAATCGGAATCAGATCCCATGACAATTGAAACAAGTGGATGGCTCATGTGATAACTTTTATTTGATCCTTAATAAAATGAGCTGTTTTGATAGCCCGACTTACACTGCGATTAGACACAGTTATATGACCCATTTTTCGAAAGGGTTTGGTGGTTTCTTTGCCATAGAGATGCACAAAAACAGAGCCCAGTCGCAATGCTTGTTCTATCCCGATATACTTGACAGGACCTGTGTGACCTTCTTCACCTAACAGGTTAATCATGACGCCGGGTAATAGAAGTTGTGGATCGATTAATGGGAGATTACATATGGCAAGTAAGTGTTGCTGGAATTGACTCACACTGCAACATTCAATCGTATGATGTCCACTGTTATGTGGGCGAGGCGCCACTTCGTTAATCAACCAGTCGCCATCCGTAGTGAGAAAAAGTTCTACAGCAAGTAAACCTGACATGTCAAGGGATTCAATAGCCGCTTGAGCAATTTGAGTGGCTTCTAATTCGAGTGCAGGACCTAAACCACTAGGGCAATACAAATGCTCCACAAGATTTGCTTCCGGATGAAAAGCCATGGCAACAGGAGGAAATGTTTTAATTTCTCCATTCTCATTTCTGGAAGCAATGACAGCGATTTCTAACTCAATATCAATCACATCTTCAACTAAGCAAGCACCTTCAAGGAGCAAGGCTAGATCCTCTGATTTGCGGATGATCGCAACACCACGACCGTCATAGCCACCGGATCGAACCTTCTGAACAAATGGTATTTTTATTTTGCCTTCATTCAATGCTTCAAGCAGTTCTTCTTTAGTCTCAAAAAGCATCTGTGCTGCCGTCGGCAAACCCTGATCAATAAAAAACTGTTTTTGAAGTGCTTTATCCCTAATGATTCGAAGAGCAGCAGGAGAGGGATGCACGACTTTACCCATTTTTTCTAGCTCGATGAGTGCTTCCAGGTTGACTTTTTCAATCTCAATGGTCAGGACATCAACTGTTTTGCCAAAAGCGAGGACATCTTCATATTTGGTGAAATCACCTTCTACAAATCGATGGGCAATTTTGCCGGCAGGGAAATCTTTGGAAGTATCTAAAACAGCCGTTTTCCAATCCCAGGCAGAAGCAGCTTCGCAAAGCATTTTACCTAGCTGTCCGCCACCACAGATACCAATTACTTTTTCAGGACTATTAAATGGGTTGATAATTTGCATTTTTAAACTATTGAGGCTGCAAAACTATATATTTTTTTTGCCTTGCCTGATCAATCGACTGAAATCATGGTATCTTTAACATATGCAGAATATTCTCTTTAAAGAAGCACGTATAGTCAATAGGGGCAAAATAACAGAAGGAGACGTATTGGTTCGACAAAATCGAATAGAAAGAATTGATCGTTCTATTGAAGTCCCTTACAAAGTTACTGAGATTTCAGTAGGCAACAGATGTCTGATGCCTGGGATCATTGATGATCAGGTTCATTTCAGAGAGCCGGGGATGGAATATAAAGCAAATATATTTTCTGAATCCAGAGCCGGTGTGGCCGGTGGGGTCACAACGTTTATGGAAATGCCCAATACAAAGCCACCCGCAGTAACCCAATCGTTGCTTGAAGCTAAATATAAGATTGCTGAACAGAGTGCTTGGGGGAATTATTCCTTTTTCATGGGTGCTACGAATGATAATATTGAAGAAGTATTAAAAACAAATGCACAAAATGTATGTGGCATCAAGGTATTTATGGGCAGTAGTACCGGAAATATGCTCGTAGATAATACAGAAGCACTCGATCAATTGTTTTCAAGAAGTCATATTCTCCTTGCCGCTCATTGTGAAGATGAAGGAACGATTCGTACGAATATGAAAGAAGCGGAATTAAACTATGGTGAATTGATTCCACCTTCTGCGCATCCATTGATAAGAAGTAGAGAGGCTTGCCTTTTGAATTCGTCGATGGCAGTGGCACTTGCCAAGAAGTATAACACAAGATTTCATGTATTGCACATCAGCACGAAAGAAGAAGTTGCTCTTTTTGAAGCCGGTCCGATTACCGGCAAACGAATTACTTCGGAAGCATGTGTGCATCACATGTTTTACAGTGATAAGGATTATGTCACGTTAGGAAATCAAATTAAATGTAATCCGGCAATAAAAACAGATGAGGATAGAGAAGCCATCTTACAAGCTGTGTTAGATGATCGAATTGATATCATCGCATCAGATCATGCGCCACATACCTGGGAAGAAAAATCTAATCCTTATGCCCAAGCACCTGCTGGGCTTCCTTTGTTACAGCACACCTTGCAAATGATGCTTTCTCACTGGAAGGAGGGTCGTATTTCACTCGAGCGAATTATTGAGAAAATGTGCCATGCACCTGCTGATTGTTTTGAGATAGTTGACCGAGGTTATCTGGATGAAGGTTCGTTTGCAGATATCGTTTTGCTCAACCTTGATCAGGAATATTCAGTGTCAAAAGAGAATATTCTTTTCAAGTGTGGTTGGTCTCCACTGGAAGGAACAATACTTCCGGGACGCATTGAAGGTACCTGGGTGAATGGCCAACGTGTCTTCGAAAATGGAGTGATCGTTGGTGAGCCTAAAGGCATGCGCTTAAATTTTAATCGATAGTTAATTGTCATAAGACAAGCAGTCCAATCTCTTTCAGAGATTCCATTACATCACCATACCAAAAAAGAGTGAAATCATTTAGTTTATGATGGTTGTAGTCATCACGCATTTCTTTATAAGTCATAGGTTGATCACCTTGCGGGGAAATTTGTTTCAGGATTTTCTCAAGCCATAATCCTTCCTCCTTGCGACATGCTAGCTGAATAGCTTCCTTTCTGGAATGGATGCGCAAAGAAGAATTTCCCATTTGATAGACCCCAGTTCCACCGATCCAATAGAGCTGATGGCTATCTTTGATTTCTGTGCCTGCAGGCATATCAAGATATTGCCTGATTAGATCTGGCGCAAGAGAAGTTTCAGGAATTTCATGTTCAAACCATTCCTGTAAATGAAAATCAAATCCAACGCCATGCATGAAATTGTAAAGTGATTTTTTTAACCCTTGTTGGTAGAGATCATGATTCGTCCCGGTAGGATCTTCGTGCAATAAATCATTATTGGCAAAAGCACCTAGCTCAGCTGTCAGAGAAGTGACATTAAACTGATCCGGAGCCAGACCAACCGGACTATGAGCGGTCATGGCAAAACGGTGCCAAAATGCGGATTGCAAAATTTCAGCTTCAAACATTTGACGTACAACTTCCAGAGAGTCTACGGTTTCCTGATCCGTTTGCGTTGGGAATCCATACATCAAGTACGCATGAACCATGATGCCCGCACGTTTGAAATGCTCATTGACCTTTGATACTTGTTCGACGGTCACGCCTTTAGCAATCAACTTTAAAAGCCGGTCTGAGGCTACCTCAAGACCTCCTGAGATGGCAACACATCCGGAGGCACTGAGCAACCTGCATAAGTCGTATGTGAAACTTTTTTCGAAACGAATATTGGTCCACCAGCATACGATTAAATTTCTTTTTAGTATTTCTATAGCCACTGCTTTCATGAGGGCAGGTGGTGCAGCTTCATCGACGAAATGAAATCCACTTTCACCCGTTTGTTCAATCAGTGCTTCCATGCGATCAACAATCAAAGTGGCTGAAGAAGCTTCATAGTTTTTGATATAGTCGAGAGAGATATCGCAAAAGGTGCATTTACCCCAGTAACATCCATGTGCCATGGTCAGTTTGTTCCACCGACCATCCGTCCATACGCGATGCATCGGATTGGTGAGCTGAATGACCGATATGTATGATTTGAGTGGCAATCCAGTGTAATCCGGTATCCCGGCTTTTGCTTGTTTGACATCCGGCCACAGACTGCCATTGTGATAAACTACCTTGCCATCTTGCATTGCGAATGTGCGTTTCAACATGTCTGCCTCAATAGTACCATCGAGATAGGATGTTAAAACTTCGAGCGGCATTTCTCCATCATCCAGACAAATGAAATCAGTAAACTCAAATACTCGGCTATCTGATAGCGAGCGCAGTTCAGTATTCGGATATCCGCCTCCCATAACAATTTTTACATTTGGGTGATTAGCCTTTAACCATTGACCACACTTAAGCGTTGCAAATAAATTACCCGGAAAAGGAACAGAAAAGCAGACTACGGTGGGTTGATTCTTTTTGATAATTTGCTGTAATAATAAAATCATTACTTCCGAGATGTAATTTTCGGATTGATGCAGTTCTTCGTATATATCATCAAAGGAATGAGCTGATAAAGCAAGGCGTTCAGCATAACGACTAAAACCAAAATGAGGATCAATCATCTCAATGATGAAGTCACAAATGTCCTCGAGGTAAAGGGTCGCAATATGTCTTGCTTTGTCACGTATGCCCATCACGCCAAAGGCCCATTCAACATCATCCAGTTGGTCAAATTTAGATGCTTCCGGCAATAATTTTCGCTCAGCAAATGGGTACGAAAGCGTTGGATCTTTATCCTGCAAAAAGCTGATAACGGAATCGATTGTGTGGATATACGAATTGCGAAGGGAATAAATTCTTTTCGCATTGGTAGAACCTTTCAGGATATCTTCTTCGGCAGTATTGAAAATTTGCATAAGTCCCTCCCGTGAAAATATCTGAAGGATCGTTTCAATGCCTAAATCAAATTGAGCAGATTCAATGTTTTTGGTGTTCAAATAGCCCTTTAGATAGGCAGTCGCAGGGTAGGGTGTGTTAAGCTGCGTAAATGGAGGGTTTACAAGAAGGATTTTCTGTGCCACTTATTTATGAATTACAACCCAATATAGTGATGGTAAATGGATTCAAGCAATCTATTGGTCATTGGAGCTTAAATCCACCAGTTCGAAAATTGCTCTAAGCCAAACAAGCTTGTAGTATTGCTTGCATTTTTTCAGGACCTAAGTCACGCATCAGCTGTTCGTTTCGGATGGGTATGGAATCAATATCCGGATGCGTTGAAATAGCTAGTTCCACATCTGCCTCATTGATGATATGCAAAACAGGGTAGGGTGACCTATTGGTAAAATTTTCCACATCATTTACTTGCGTATTAGCAAATTGATAATCAGGATGGAAACTTGCGATTTGATAGATGCCGGTGAGATCCATCTCTTCTAATAGGTTGTCAGCATATGCAAGAAATTGATTGTACGCGTTGAAATCATTCAAGATGAAGGGATGAATGAGCAGTGTCGTTTTGATGGATTTATCCTCCTCAATAAGTTTCAATTCAGTATGCAGGTGCAAGAGTAAATCTTCTTCATTTTCGGCAGCAGAGAAGGCAAATCTCACCTGATCATTGACATATACCTTTTTAGCAAATGGACATAGATTGAGATTGATGATAACCGTTTCAACCCATTGCTTTACGGCTGTTATAGTATCGTTTTCTTTCAATGGATTATGATTATTGAAAATCTTAAGAGAAAGGTGTTTTTTATTTAACCAGTGTAACAGTAGAGGTATGCCAACCTAGTTTTCCGGTTTCCTGATTGGTGTAATTAATATGAACAACAAAAACACCAGGATCGAGTGGTTGACCATTATTCGTTCCATCCCAACCAATATCAAAATTGTCAGCCTCGAACACATTTTCACCCCATCTTGTAAAGACATTCCACTTGATGTCCTTCATTCCAAAGGCCTGAATTTTTACTTCATCATTATTGCCATCCCCGTTCGGTGAAAATATATTAGGGACGTAAATGAGTACGACATTTTCTACACAGATCTCTCTATACGAGGTATCCATACAGCCCAGATCATTAGCAATAATTAAGGTGATGAGAAAATCACCGATAGCTTCATAATCATGTTCAATAAATTCTCCCTGAACATAGGGTAGTGGACCAGAACCGTCGCCAAAATCAATAAACCCTTCGGTATAGCCGGTAGCCAAATCGATGACTTGAACAGTGTTATCAACAATATCAATGCAAGGCTGATTTGGTATGATTGTAAAGTTTGCACTCAAAGGTGGCGGCCCGGGAATTTG
Source organism: Saprospiraceae bacterium (assembly GCA_037969625.1). GTDB lineage: Bacteria > Bacteroidota > Bacteroidia > Chitinophagales > Saprospiraceae > Opimibacter. Next base: position 48,035 of record JBBKXT010000242.1, on the reverse strand, counting down.
TACCTCAAATGTTTGCTTACATCCACTGAACAATTCGGTGATTTCTGCCTCATATATTCCTGGATTCCCTTCCAGATATGGACTCTCATAAACAGTATCCAGCTGCCATTGCACCAGATATTGGCCGGGTATCGGCGGTACTATTTCAATAAAGCTGGTATCATCATAACATACGGCCGGACCGGTCAGTAAGTCAATATCAAATGGTTGATGAACATAAATGAATGCTGTACTTGTAAAAGGCTCTGAACAACCATCGGTGACAGTGACGGTGTAAAGTGTATTGACGGACGGGCTTACGATGTGGCTCGAACCAAAACCAAGTCCCTGATCCCAGTTGTAAGACAATGTACCGGTCCCACCCGTTGCCGCTAAGGCAACGACGGTATTTTCATTGATGCAAATGGAATCTCCGTCAGTAGGTATTCCGTTAATCGGTGGCATTATACTGAAGAAAATTCTCTTGACGGAACCACAGGGTCCGGTACCTCTTGTATAAAACAATTCATGTGTACCCGTGCCGAGGATGGATGGATTGAACTGGGGAGGAGAGGGTATGCCGTTTATAAAAAAATCACCTCCCAACGGTGCTAAAACTATATTGATGACAGTGTCTGAACTGCAATAGAGCTGGTTGACACCGGAGATACTAACGGCTTCACGGAGAATGATTTCTATAGAATCTAATGAAAGGCATCCGGAAGATGATAAATAACTGATATAATGAATCCCCGGAGGTAAAAGCTGCGGATCAAAAAGTCCACTAGCACCATCCAGGAAACCAGGTCCCGCCCATGTTCCACCGGGAGGATCTGCCATTAGTAATTGTGCCGGACTTAACTCACAAAAACTATAATCAGGAATCACTGCGAATTGTTCTACACTGATGGTGAAACTATCAAGACATCCTACGGCTTCAAAGTAGATCGTATGAACCCCGCCTCCCGCAAGTTCGGGATTGAAGTACCATTCATCATTAAATTCCCCAATGGTTGGACCGGTAAAAGTTCCCCAATTGGGTCCATAGTCAACATAGTCACTCAGCGGATACCATGTATCTTCCTGACAAAAGGAGATTGGATCATATGGATCGGCATATGGATCCTCGATATACAATGTAAACACATCGGTACATCCAAAAGCTGTGATCATATAGTCATAAGATCCGGGGCCCAGCATGCTAATGTCAAATGCATTTTCCAATGGGATATAAATTCCCGGCCCGGACCAATCGCCAACTTGATTTAAGAATATCAGGGAATCAGATTTACAGACAGAAAAATCAGGTCCTGCCCAAAGTTCCTGAATGAAAACATCGATGGTATCCGTACAACCTTGCATCGTATAGACATACGAGTAGGTTTGATTGGAGGCAACATTCCATGGTCTGATTCGACCCAGTTGGCCGTTAACAATGCCGGGTCCTGTCCACCAGCCACCGTATGGAATCGCTGCGAGGTCAAATTCCTGTGAACTACAGATGGTATCAACATCAGGCATCGTAATACCCGGCTCAACATTTACTCGTTTATATCCAACGCATCCATTTGGAGCAGTATAATTTACAACGAAAGAACCTACTGCGGCAGGACTGAATGTGCCATTGGCACTTATGTGAGGTCCTTGCCAAATGCCACCGGCAGGTGTGCCTCCATTAACTATAAAATCAGGTGCACCAAGACAGGCGGCCTCAACACTTCCTGTGTTGACCGGTAAAACCAAAACAGTGTCATAAGCTACGCAACCATTTGGCGCTGTGTACGTGACAACATCTGTGTTAAGCGTGTTTGTATTTTGCCATCTCCAGAATTGATACCTTCCGTCATCTTGTAACCAATCCGGAATGATAGCAGAGGTATACAATCCACCCGGAAGACTAGATTGGTAAAAGTGGTCTCCCATGCTTGAACAAACGGTATCTTGAATCGGGTTTAGAATAACCGGATTTTCTAAGGGAATATAATTGTATTGAGCGATGACCATTTCACCGGATGCAGGATTCGTGACAGTAACAAAAAGATCTACAGCCACCCCTGTACAGATGTTGACGATCGATTGATTTAGCAGTGTATGACCCCACATATAATTGTATGTCGCACCCACATCACCACCAATCACAACAGCCTCGACTTGCCCACAATCACCTTCACAGGCGCTATTTTCCAATTCTATTTCAACAGTAAAAGGGCAATTGGTTAAATCAAAAACAACATTCGCATTAACATCATGCCAATCACCACACACATCCTGAATAGCGCCGTTAAACAATAATCGATAAGTTCCTGATTGAGCGAGTTCGCCATTAAAGACAACTTCGAACAATTGACCCAATTCTCCGGACACACAGTCCAATGGATTGACTTGTGCTATAGAAGGACCACCGGGTCCAATGATCGAGAAATTAGATGCTGTGAAAACATCGCAATCAACAGGAAAGTCAAATTGAAAAGTTATCGCATCCATCGGGCAGTCCAACATACTGATGACTTCAATCACAGGTGGAACCGGATCATCGATTTCCACCATCCAGTTTAATTGCCACCCGGCTGCAACGATATTATCATCACTAATAAAATGGAAAGTTACACACCCGCTTGTGGCCACGATAACAGGTGGTGGCTGAATTACACCAGTCAGTGAAGCTAATAGAGGTGAATTGATATTCGGACCATCATACACCGCCAGAATATCATAATTATCTTCTGTTGAGAAAAATTCAAAAGCGATGATGATCTCATCCGCATTATCCACACAAATAGTAAAAGTAAAATCTTCATTATGATCATACTGACCAGCTTCCGGACCGGCTTCACTATCCATTAGGGTGCCTTCACAATCATCGACCGTTAAATTTTGCATCATGTAGGTAGGCTGTGCAATGAGACTCTGCATATTAAAACAAAATGCAAAACCTAATCCAAGCACCCATACTAGAAAGATGTTGCCTTGTCGACGCTTCAAGAAATATTTTATCATTTAATATCTGGTAATAGCAACAAAATCTGTTTCAATGAGATTACTTTCATTGCCAGCTCTATCAATCACTTTGATTTGAAATTTAGTTAATTCAGTATCTCCGTTGCCAAATAAAAAGAGACTTGGAAATTCGATGCTAAGCTCTCCTTGTATTGGGGCGTTTGCATCGGGTGGGGCGAGCGGACCTACATAAAAACCATCGAAGGCTTCCAGACGAATATCCCGAATATGAAGCGCATATTCATCAGGGTTTTCGAACCCTAAATCACCATTTCCATCCTTATACCCAATGCGCAAATAAAGCACATCTTCATATTGAATAATCGTATCGCTGGATATCTCCACCAGTTCGATTTCCGGTGCGATCGAAAACTTTTGAACTTCGTCTTGTTCACATCCCGCAAAAAGAAATAGACTGAGTAGTAAAATACTACTCAGTCCAGCGAAACGACATATAATCTTTGATGTAGTAAATACCATTGTCATTAGGAATTTCCATTAATGGATTTTGTTCATCCTGAACATAAACCCTGTAATACCATTGTTCCTGTTCCAGATCAAAATCTGCTGCAGGGTTAATATCAATAAAGTGTGTGTACGCTACGATGTCACCATAAAAGCCTCGTTCATACCGTGGTGTACCTAATATTTGAAGTGGAAAATCTAAACTCCCTCCAAAAGAATTTGCTTCGCTGGCATATGCGATCCGATTATATTGGAAATCTTTTGGCAACATGGCATCATGATGAAAAGCAAAATAAAGTCTAATGCTCGTTGCGCTCTTTGGCATCTTAACAGGACCGGCAAATTCATTTCTTTCCATCCAAATATCAGAAGCTGTAGCCCCTGCACCAACTAACTCAGGTGTCGGAGAATTAAATTGACGAATATTACCTGAGATGTCAGGTGCACCATTTGAAATCCAAGTTTGAATATTACTAATGTATTGCGCTTTCTTTTGAGGCCAATCCGAATCAGGCTCTAGCTGAATAGGCATGGAAGGGGTTATCAATCCATTGAGCCGAGCCATGATGACAGAGGTTTGTGGCTTGTAAGGTTCAACTCGGAAATTATAATTCCCATCATTTTTGATTGGACTTTGATACACTAAGGTGTTGAATGAACTTTCCATAGTCCGATAATCCGGCTCAAAAGTTCCATCATGACAACCAACGTTAGCGCAGGTAGGCTTTAAAATATTCTGATAGATACCTGCGAAAGAATTAGGTTCAGGATTAATGATCTCCAGTTGTACCGTATCTTGATTGACCACTTGACCATCAAATGGATTGATCGGTGTCTCGCTTTTTTCACAAGACAATAATATTAAAAGGCTGAAGCCAATAAAACAAATGATTCCTAATCGCATGATTTAAATTCTATCAAATAGTGAACGTGCCGTTGGATCCAATAATCCTTTATTGATGACGGTATCCTTAACACCGAAAAGGTCAGCAATGGTAGGAACAATATCAGAAGCATCACCTATTGGATTATTGACGCCACCAACCCGTAGTCCTGCCTGGATACCAGGGCCGGCCATCAAGCTGAAGATTCTTCGTGTATTCTCATTGCCACCTGAATGATCATAGGCAAACCAATCATTATCATCCATGATTGGATTAGGCTCCAAATCTCTTCCATGTTCAGGCATTACAATCAATGTTGTTTTTCCTGCCATTTCAGGAATACGTTGGATTTCTCTCCAAAGGAATCCAATACCATGATCACCGCGATGCAGATTTTTCAGATACGCGGTGTAATTCCCATGACAAACATCAATATTACTCATGTCAACCACAGTGAGTTTAGGTTTAAACCAATTGAGTAATTCAACCGCATAACCAATAGTTTTTAAGTCGCCATTGTCATTGACAGGAGGAAGTGTAAGTGATCCGGAATTGACTTTTTCAAAAGTTGCTTTGACAAATTCTTTGATGGAATCTTCTTCTTCAACATCATTATATAAGTGTGAAATTTCTAGCCCTTCATTTCTAAAATTCTGATTTAGGAAATCGCGCATTTCAAGAATTTTAGTCCATTCCGTATCCGGATGGTAGTTTTTAAAATTCATAAAATGTTGCATCCCCGGCGAACCAAATGTGGTGGTAGGTGCGATAAAATTTCCACCGTATCTTCTACCATAATCTTCGTTGGCAGAAAAGTTTAGTAGTGGACGAGATCCGGTAATGCCTACACCGACAAACCAACAATCGGTTGCCTTAAAGCCGGCATGGCGACGGAGGTATTCAAATATAGTAGGAGCAGAAGGACGGCTTTTAAGTCCTTGTGTGGTAGAATAATTTCCTGAAACCCCTGTGCTCAATCCTGTAAAATGCCCGGCACCTCCTTTAGAAAACCGCACCTCAGGAAATAATGTGCCAATCTGATCAAGGGGGGTTTGTAATATAGGATCAATAGGAATACCACCTATTATATTGTTAGCCGTATCATCCAACCCATATGCAATTTTATCATCCGGTGGTGCACCGGTCAGCATGTTGTACATGATGTTTCCTTCAACATTCTCATTTTGGCCTTCGGCAAGATAGCGCTGTAGAACGGCTTCTTGTTGCCTGACACCCCCTGCAAATAAAACAAACACTACATACTCTGACATCGGCGCCGTGGTGGTCATGTTGATCAGACCGGAAGGTAAGATGTACGGCATGGAAATCGTTCCTGCAGAGGCAAGTGAGGAAGTCTTAATAAAATTTCTTCTTTTCATAATCAGCAGGTTTTAATAATGTGCATGTTCGTTGGACGTGGCAAAAGAAAAGTAAACAAGTTCAGTCGTTAAGGAAGGACGGCTTTCGATATAATTGATCATCCACTGGAGCTCAGCTTCTGTTGGCTGTCGCACTAGGAATCGTTTGTACGTATCTCGAACAAACTCTTCCGGATCACTTCGCATCGATTCATTGGAAGGAAGCTTGACATCCGGATCATTCATGTATTTGCTCACCAGAATATCGTAAGCTACTTGTTTGTCACCGATCGATTCGATGGCTTTCAACGCCTGTAACATCTGATTCGGACCAATCGCTTTTTGAAACATATTGGCATATAGAATCGATATGTACTGCGAGTGTGTCTTTGGTTTGTCTTTAAATGAATTCACCGGAGTGATTTCAACATCATTGATCCCATAGACGTAGTACTCCTTTTCACACGAAACAAAGAGCATTATTCCGATCAGCCCAAGCAACTTAATGGCTGTTCTACCTGAAGTTTGCATATTCATCTGTAACAAGTATTTGTGCGATTACCCAATTAATATCTTTTGTTTGAAGGTACACGGGTAGGAGTGTAACGATTTCACCGGTACTCGGTGGTCGACTCATGAAAACCTGGTAGCACCAGATCAGCATACCTTCATACATTTCATTTGATTCTGTCAGAATATTTATATAATCATTCTTGTTAGACCCCAGCATACCAAATATTTCTTCAGGTTGATTGGTTTCAATCATATCGAAGCATTTGATATATTCTTCAGAAGTTGGTAGTCTCCATAACAATTCGTCGAAAGTAGCTCGAACAAAATTGAAAGTATTCATGTTGATTTCATCATAGACTGCATTATCAATCATGAATGCGAACATTTGATGATAAAATATCTGGCCATTGTAAAATGCTTGTCTGCTTTCAAGAGTGGCTTTATTTCTCCGTATTTGATTTTGTGTCGCATAGTAACCATCCAAATTGCCTTCCAATGAATCTTTATAAGCACTGTTGCGCAGTATGCCAATGACTTCTTGTATGTCTGAATCGGGGACCCCTTCGATACATCGCACTTTTGCCAGATTGTACAAATTTTGCACAAAAGCAGCTTTGTAGGAAAACTCATTTTCCCGAAACGTCGTATCGTTCATCAATTGATAAATAATACTATCTCTGGTTTCTCTATTAAGCCCGGCTACTTTTAGTCGATCAACTTCAATGATAAGTTCATCATCAAGTGGCTCTCGACCGACAATATCGATGTAAAGTCGGTTGACATAGTTCTCAATCTTAATATCGGAAATATTGAAAGTAGAATAGGGCGGATTGTCATCGACGACGATAAGACTTTCCTTTGTACACGCCAATGACATGAGCAAACAAGCCACAGCTAAACTATATTGATACAACAAACGCATAATTATGAGCGGTTTATCCCTTTATTAAGACACTCAGTACAGTTGTGTTGCTGCCTGAGAGTCAGTTAAATATGAAACTTAAAAATAAGCTGGCGCTTTAAGGGTGAAACCAAGTGTCAAGGTAAGTTAAATATGTATCAAAACAAAATATTCCATTGTATCGTAACGACAACGGATCAGCACTGTCATAGGTGAGTGATTCTCTCCTTTTTTTATTTCGAATCCAGTACTTGAGCAAGACTCAATTTCTGATCTACGTGTGGGCGGCCTCTTTCATCTAGCTTGACAGTAATACATTCCGTTTCCTTGTCATGTTCCATAAACAAATAATAGCCTTTAGTAGCTACTTCACTTAAGAACTTAGTTTTTTCTTCCAAAGTGACTAGCGGCCTTATATCATAGCCCATGATATAAGGTAAGCCGATGTGGTGTGCGGAAGGAATGAGATCAGCGGCATAGATGATCGTGGTATGGTCGTTCACCCGTATCTCCGGTAGGAGCATTGACTCTGTGTGCCCGTAAGACAGTCGTATGCTCAGCCGATCATCCCATTGATAACCTTCTTCTTCAGGAAAAAAGTGGAGTACACCGGCATCAAATAAGGGCACAAAATTTTCTTTAAGAAATGAGGCTCTTTCTCTTGCATTTGGTGTGAATGCCCAATCATAGTGGCGCTGTGTTGTCCAATATTTTGCATTTGGAAAAGCAGGGTAGAGCTGTCCATCTTCAGTTTTATTGACAGCACCACCGACGTGATCAAAATGGAAGTGCGTTAATATTACGTCAGTGATATCAGATACCTTGTATCCTGCGTCCTCAATAGATTTCATCAAAGTACCATCACCATGTTGATAATAATGGCTGAAAAACTTTTCTCCTTGTTTATCCCCCAGTCCTGTGTCAATTAATACCACTTTTCCATCATAGTCAAGGAGTAAGGAACGCATCGTCCAACTACATAAATTTTGATCATCTGCGGCTATCATCTTGCTCCAGATAGACTTAGGAACTACGCCAAACATAGCACCGCCGTCCAATTTGAAATGTCCGTTGTCTATGGTGATGATTTTCATATTAGTAACCGATTGATTTTTTTAAAGAAGAATTGTTATGCTTGATGTGGGCTAATTGGAGTCCGGTAACCGCAGCCTCAGCTCCTTTATTGCCATGTTTGCCTCCGGCTCTGTCGAGTGCTTGTTCGGGTGTATTGGTGGTAACAACACCAAAAACAACAGGTATACCAGATGTAAGGCCTAATTGCATGATTCCGTGAGCAACGGCAGTGGCAATATAGTCATCGTGTTTGGTTTCTCCTTTCACGATACATCCAAGGCAAAGGATGGCGTCTTTCTTTGAAGAGGTCAGTAAATGTCGGGCTGCCCACGGAAGTTCAAAAGATCCGGGTACTTCAATGACTTCGATATTCTCCTCTTTGACACCGGCTTTTTTAAGAATGTCTTTGGCCCCTTGCAAAAGCGAATGGGTTACATCCGAATTCCATTGAGCTACAGCGATACCTATCTTAAAGGATGAACCATCCGGCAAGTTAACCAAGGGTGGAGATGCATCCCGGGACGCCATGCTTATTTTGCTTCAGCTCTGGCGATGTATTTGTCGATGGTGAGCGCCTCGTTACTGTTGGGGTATTTGGATTTGATATCCTTATAAATGACTAAAGCTTCTTCAACCTGATTCTGAGATTCATGGAGCAATGCCAGTTTCTTCATATAATAAGGTGTCAGCAGATCATTATCCTTAGCAGAGGCTGCTTTTTTGTAATTGCTGACGGCTTTGTCCATTTGATTGAGCTCCGAATAGACATCACCAAGCGCTCCATGCTTTAAGGTTGGACCAATATTGTCTGTCGGCTTAAATTTATTCAAATGTGTTAATGCAGCATCAAAATTTCCAAGGTTCAGATAAGACAGGCCGGCATAGAAATTACTCAAATTGCCTGCTTTGGTGCCTTTGTAATCCTTAATAATAGATAGGAAGCCACTATAACCTCCTCCCGGATTTTCAAGGGCTACAAGGAATGAATCTTGTTCAAACTGAAACTGTGCTTTCCACAATTGAGCAAGCGCCTTCTCTTCTTTTGGCTTCTGAATGAGGTTTTTATACACAAACCATCCACCAAAAATGATAACCAGACCGGCAACAATACCAATGATCTTTGTTTGATTTTCTTCGAAAAAGTTATTGGCAGATGTCCTAGCCTCTGAGAGGTTAAGAAGGGTGTCGTCTTTGTGCTTATTTTGATTTCTTCTGATAGCCATTGAAGCGGTATATTTTAAAAAAGTGGTGCAAAAGTAATCATTTGCACTAAATCATCAAATGAGAAATTAAAGTATTATGTGTTTGGTTGAATAACAGTGTTTTATTCCGCAAAATAGATTTAGCCTAAATTGACTGAAAATCAAAGCAATAGCAGGCATTATGCAACCATCAACACCGCTTTTAATCCTTAATATAAGGGTAATCTTCCTGCAAATAATTATCCGTATATAATTCTGAAGGGTCCGGGAACGGGGATGATTCCGCAAAAGACTCTGCTGCATCAATCTCTTCAAGCATTGCTTTATCAATAGTTTCTAACTCACTTTTAGTAAATATCTTATTCTTTAGAAGATAGTCTGTGAACTGATTGATTGGATCCTGATCTTTATACGAATTAAGTTCTTCTTTTGTTCTGTAATTGGCCGGATCAGAAACGGAATGTCCCCGGTAACGATAAGTTTTAATCTCTAGAAGGTAAGGTCCTTTGCCGGATCGTACGTGAGCAGCCGCTTCCGCCATCGCGTAGTGCACCTTCATCACATCCATACCATCCACACTTGAGGAAGGCATTTCATACGAAAGTGCCTGTTTGTGCAGTTCCGTCACATTACTTGTCCGCGTGACGCTAGTCCCCATGGCGTAATGATTGTTCTCAATAACGTATAAAACAGGAAGTTTCCATGTCATCGCCATGTTAAATGACTCATGGAGAGCTCCTTGTCGAGCTGCACCATCACCGTACATGGTCAGACATATATTATCAGTCCCTTTGTACTGCTCAGCAAAGGCAATGCCTGTTCCAATCGGAATTTGGGCACCTACTATCCCATTGCCCCCAAAATAGTTATGTTCTTTTGAAAAGAAATGCATGGAACCACCTTTACCTTTATTTATTCCGGTAGATTTTCCAAACAGTTCTGCCATACATAAATCACTGGCGATCCCTCTACACAAGGCGATTCCATGCTGTCTGTAGGCTGTAACGATGGCATCTGTCGGACGTAGAGCAGAAGTGATAGCCCCTGCAATGGCCTCTTGGCCAATATATACATGGAGAAATCCCCGGATCTTGTTCACAGAGTACATCTTCAGTGCACGCTCCTCAAACATTCTGATCCGAACCATGGTTTCATACCATTGTCGATAAGTACTTGTATCGAGGCCATTAGTGCCCTTTGTTGCCTTTGCGGTCTTTTTTCCTTTTACCTGAGTCATAAAAACTATATTCGCCGACAAGCAAAGATAATCTTAATTGTATTTATATAGCTATGAAATCCCTTGCGATCCAGAAGATCACATTAACGAATTTTAAAAATTACACCGAATCCAATTTCAGTACAGGGCCTAGATTCAACCTGATATCAGGCTTAAATGGCATTGGAAAGACAAATTTGCTGGACGCTATTTACTATTTAAGTGTTGGCCGAAGTTATTTTACACCCTATGATCAAAAGGTCGTCAGGAAGGATGAATCGTTTTTCAGACTAGAAGGTTCATTGCTCAGGGAGAAGAAAGAGCATAAAATTATATTTAAGGTGAAACCGGGATCGCTGAAGGAACTGATCGTTGATGATATTACGGTCAATCGTATTAGTGATCATCTCAGTTTTATTCCGGTCGTTTTCTCAGCGCCTAGAGATATTGATCTCGTGTATGGTGCCAGTCTGACACGGAGGAAGTATTTTGACCATTTATTGTGTCAGGTCGATCCCTTATACCTAAAAGCATTGGTGCGATATAATCATTTGCTGGAAATGAGGAATGGTGCGCTCAAACAAGGCTTTTCTGATTTGAAAAGAATTATTTCAACGTACGACGAACAATTATCACCACTGGCAAAACAAATCCATGAGAAGCGTCAATGGGCAGTTGAAAATTTTGGAGATCGCTTATTAGAGACCTATGCTACGTTGGCGGACAAAAAAGAAGCCATCCAACTCACTTATACTTCTGATTTGTTCGATTATCCTTATGAAGTGCTGGTGGATATGAATTGGGAAACAGATAAGCACACGGGTCGCTCAAATAGCGGTATTCATAAGGATGATTACAAACTTGAAATTAAGGACATGGCCGCTAAAACTTATGGCTCACAAGGACAAGTAAAAAGCCTGGTATTTGCTTTGCACCTGAGCAAGTATAGCATACTAGCCCAGCAAAGTGGATTTAAACCTATCTTGATTCTGGATGATATTTTTGACAAACTGGATGAGCGAAGACTTCAACGTTTGATGGGAATATTATCCGAAAATGAATTTGGTCAGGTTTTTATTTCAGATACCAGTGGGAAACGTGTGGGCGAAATTTTGCCGTCAGAGCAATTGGAGCGAATTTCCATGTAGTACACAACAGATTTAGTTTTGACATTTACGTATTCATCTATCCAGCGCTTAACGCAGGATTCATTATCTTCAACTTATGCGAGGAGACAATAATCGACCGCTGAAAGAGTGGTTGCAGGTATTTGCACAATCACCACAACTTAGAGCAAAACTATACCAGACCCGTATTGAAAAAATGTGGGCAGAACTCATGGGACCCGTCATCAGTGGATATACGCAACGCATTAAGCTAGATGATCGAACCTTGTTGTTGTTCATTGAATCCGCCTCATTAAAGTCCGAACTGAATATGATGAAAGAGAATATCCGCACGCTGGTCAATGAACGGTTAGGGGAGGATTTTGTAAAAGAAGTAAAGGTCCTTTAGGCCTTAGATCGCTTTAAGATCTGTCTTGTCGATTGTTATAATGTGTGGTCACCTTCCTTTTTTTGAGTTTTGCTTTCCCCTTGGTGATAGAAGCTAATTGCATAGCTTCCATAACATCTGTTATACCACCACTGACACAAATTTCACTGGAAGGCACTTTGTCGAATGTACCGGGTTGAATCACTTCTGCAGGAAGTGGCCGAGCGCTATCGATGATTATATTCTTCACCTGAACAGCACTTAAGTGTGGATATCTTGATCGGATGAGAGCAGCCATCCCAGTGACTACCGGTGACGCCATACTGGTCCCACTGAGATATTCATATGAGCTATCAGGTGTCGTGGAATAAATATAAACGCCCGGAGCAAAGACATCCACATCTTTCTTTCCGTAATTCGAGAATTCAGCAATGGCTTCTTCTCCGCCCATGGGTGACAGCGCTCCAATGGAAAGTAAATTTTTGGCTTTGTTGGGTCCAAACAACTTCTTTTTCCGGAAATCATCATTGGGAAATTTTGGTTGTTCATCAATATTGGTGGCTTCATTTCCAGCACCCAAAACTAGTAATACATCGTGTTTTGCAGCATACGTCATTGCTTCATCTACAAGTGTTTTTTCAGGAGAATAACCTTTGCCAAAACTCATGTTGATGACCAGTGCACCATTATCAACGGCATAACGGATACCATTCGCAACGTCTTTATCACGTTCATCACCGTTTGGCACTAATTTAAGGCACATGATCGCTACATCATCCGCAATTCCATCCATACCTATATCATTATTCCGAATAGCGGCAACGATTCCTGCAACGTGTGTACCGTGTACCGAAAAATCACCATCAACGACATTATTGCCATAGCTTTTATTGCTAAAGTCATTGTAAGTATCACCAACAATTGTTCTTGCGTTGTAATCAGGATTGTAAGTATAGTTTAGCACTATTTCACTTGGTTTGGCAAGGGCTTCAAATTCTGTTGCAGCCAGATCGATGAGCCAGTCGATACTTTCAACGGAGACACCCTGATCTTCTATATTTTGAATAATGCGAGCGGCAATCTGAACATCTTCGTTTTCAGAGGCTTCGAGACGGATAATATCGATGGAATCGCCATCCAATTCATTTTTTGCAGCATTCAGTGCATTTAGCACGATTCTGGAAGTTTCATTGGCTTTTTCAATCTGGATTTTGGCTCCTTCTCGCTTTCGTTCGATCAATTCTTTTTTCTCAAGAAAGGCATCATAGGCTTTCTTCTTTTTACCATTTAATTTTTCCGGGTTGACTCCTTCCCAAATCACTCTTTCTTTGGCATATTCTCTGGTCACTTCTAAAGACTCATTGATGACACTCTGGCCATTCGGACCGCCAATGAAATTCCATCCATGGATATCATCGATATAGCCATTCTGATCATCGTCTTTATGATTGCCGGCGATTTCATTTGGATTTACCCAGATATTTTGTTTGAGATCAGGATGATTGATATCTATCCCACTATCCAGGATAGCGACAATGATTTTACTGGACTTGGTGGTAGCGGTAGATTTATACCATTCAATTGACCGTATCCCTGTTGGATATTCGCTTGAAGTTCCTTGTTGGTGCCAGGAATTAAAATTTTCCTGTGCACCTAGCGGTAAACAGAAAATAGTCATCCACGAGAATAGCAGGAATAAAAAATTTGCGTACAAATGCATTATTAATATTTGGGTATTAGTTATTGAATACTAACTAATGTACAATTATATAATATTGTTCTAATCCCCCTGTTTTTTTTGGATAAATGGCTGTTTTAAGCTGATTTACAGCATTCTAGTGTATATCTAAGTGGCTTTGGAACAAAATGATCTATGTACTCACAGGTTCTATATCTTTGCACTTCAGTTGTCATTCTGGTGTTTTATTCAATGACCAAAAGATTTTTTGATTGCGTATCCCAATTGCATTAGCTTTATTTATCTGGCTTTTTTTTGTGCGTGCAGCTCACGCACAAGGAGAGGTAGGGGTAGCCTTTGGTCTGGCCAACTACCAGGGTGATCTTGCGTCGTACAATTTTGAGGATGGAATTAAGGTGAAGGTCGGTGCCGTATTTGGCGTTCATTTTGGCTATGAGCTGAACAAAATATTGCAATTAAGAGGGGATTTGATTTATGCCCGAATTTCTGGGGATGATGCATTGCAGGTCAAAGAGGATAATAAAAGCCGAAATCTGAGTTTTTTTGCTCCGGTTATTCAACTTGCGATTGGTACAGACTGGAATATTTTGGGGTTTAGTACTGAAACCCCCGGCTCATTTACACCTTATGTATCAGCCGGCGCCAGTATTTTTTATTTCAACCCAAGGACGAGATACGAGGGTGAAAAAGTCTCTTTGCAACCTCTTGGGACAGAAGGACAGTTTCTCGACGACTTCCCTGATCAAAAACCTTATTCTCGATTTCAACCATCATTACAGTTTGGTGGGGGGCTGAAATATGTCACAAAAGACAATATAATACTAGCCATGGAGGGTATGTTGTCCTTTACATTTACAGATTATCTCGATGATGCCAGTACGATTTATATCACTTATCCAGAACTATTGGAGAAAGCCGGACCATTGACTGCCGCTCTGGCCAATCGACAAGGGGAATATTTAGGTACAGATCCTGTGATCACGCCAACAGGAGCTGCCAGAGCCAATCGAGATTCCAGAGATTTGTTTGGGGTCATGACATTTCGAATCTCCATTCCAATACAAGTAGGCACTGAGACTTTCAGGATACGACGACATAATAATAAGACAATCCATAATCCTAAGTTCTGATTACCCTATTTTCACCATTCGTTGGAAACCACCGAAAAAATATTAAAACAATACTGGGGCTTTTCGTCTTTCAGACCTTTGCAAAAGCAAATTATTGACCGTGTGCTGAACGGTGAAGATGTGTTGGCCTTACTCCCCACAGGGGGTGGGAAGTCACTATGTTATCAGGTTCCTGCGATTGTATTAGGTGGGCTCACCATCGTAGTTTCGCCCCTCATCGCTTTGATGAAAGATCAGGTCGCTCGGTTGAAATCCATCGGTATAGCCGCAGATGCTATTTATTCCGGGATTTATCCGTCTGAGATTGATCGACTTCTTGACAATGCGCGATATGGCCAAACACGATTATTATATCTATCTCCGGAACGATTAAAGAACCCTATGTTTCAGGAACGTGTTGCTTCTATGCCGGTGCGTTTGATAGCCATTGATGAGGCCCACTGCATATCGCAATGGGGGCATGATTTTCGTCCCTCTTATCTCGAAGTTGGCGAGTTGCGTGATATATTTCCCAAAGTGCCTGTACTCGCATTGACGGCTTCGGCCACAAAGGAAGTAACAGCAGAAATACTTGACCTGCTCAAGATCAAAAACTCTTCAATTGTTAGAGATAGTTTTGCCAGGGCAAATTTGCATTACCATGTGATTCAACGAGCGGATCAATTACTTTACGTGGAAAGATTGCTCCGAAAAGCAAATGGAAGTGTCATCATCTATGCGAGACATCGAAGGAAATGTGTTGAACTCGCAGATTGGATGACTACGAAAGGAATTCCGGCAGCAGCCTATCACGGTGGTATGGAAATGGCAGATCGGGACCGAATTCAGGAGGATTGGATAAAAGGTGAAACCCAAGTGATGGTCGCGACAAATGCTTTCGGTATGGGTGTGGATAAAAGTAATGTGCGCCTCGTGGTTCATTATGATCTGCCTGCAGGCATCGAGGAGTATTATCAGGAAGCGGGAAGAGCCGGGCGAGATGGGGAAAATGCTTATTGCGTCATCGTTGTGAATTCTTCTGCAACCGAACAATTGAGGAGAAGAATTGAACAAAGTTTTCCGGAAATAGAGCAGATCAAGCAGGTGTATGCTTCCTTGCATATTTACCTGGATATGGCCGTGGGTTCGGGCCTAGGAGAAACGATCGAATTTGATTTAGAAGATTTTTCCGCACAGTTTAATTATCGATTAGTAGAAGCGTATACGGCATTGGATATTCTAGCCAAAGATGGCTGGATCGCCATTGATGAAACTGCGATGAAAGGAAGTGCGGTTCAGATTATAACGGATTCAGATACATTGTATAGCACGCAGGTGTCTGATCCCAAAATGGATCAATTGACCAAGGCATTACTGAGAGGATATGAAGGTCTCTGGACATCACCGGTTAAAATTAAAGAAAGACAGATTGCCAAATATTTGAATTGGGATGTTGAAGAAGTTAAACGTCGATTGGTGCGATTAAATGCATTGGAACTCATTGATTATCGCACATCAAAAGCTCGCAATCAATTGACCATTTTAAGAGAACGTGTTCCGTTGAATAATTTTACCATTGATGAAAAAGGATATATTTTCCGAAAAGAACGTGCTTTTGCCCGCATGGAATCAATGATTGCGTATTTAGAAGATGATGTGCCGTGCCGCGAAGTATATATTCGGCAATATTTTAATGAAACGGATGCTTTACCCTGTGGGCAATGTGATAGATGTTTGAATGAAAAAGCGGAGACGAGTGATTGGCAGAATGCCATCTATAAGACATTGGAGGATCGAAATGGCATTACTGTAAAGGATTTTCTGGCAGAGTATAAAATAGAAAACCAACTTTCCGTAAAGAAAGAATTGCAACAATTAGCGGATGAGAATAAGATCAGTATCATTGAGGATAAAATCTACCGAGCGAATTGAGTTATCAAAAACATATTGTCCTGAGTGTGACCAATGATCTGACCTATGATCGACGGATGTTTCGCATTTGTTCTTCATTGGCCGGGGCAGGTTATAGAGTTACTTTAGTGGGTCGCTTAAGAAAAAAATCTAAATCATTTGTGCCGGAGCAGTTTCATGTACATCGCATGCGATGTTTTTTTAACAAGGGATTTTTGTTTTATAAGGAATATAATTTACGACTCTTTTTTTATCTGTTAAAAACTCGTTTTGATATGGCCTGTGCTTGCGATTTGGATACAGCGCTGCCGGTTGTTTTTGCCTCAAAAATAAAAGGAAAGAAAATGGTCTATGATGCCCATGAGTATTTTTCTGAAGTCCCGGAATTAACGGATAGGCCTCTCATCAAAAAAGTGTGGGAGTTGATTGCTCGTTTTGCTATTCCGAAATTTCATGCACGCTATACGGTTGGTGGTGAACTGGCAAAGTTGATGGGGCAAGTATATAATGTTCCATTTGATGTGATTCGGAATATTGCTCCGGCGAAGCATCAGGAAAGGAAATTAGGATCGGCGAAAAATCCCCAAAAAGTGATTTTGTATCAAGGGGCTTTGAATGTTGGACGTGGACTTGAAGCCTGTATTGATGCCATGTTACAACTTTCTGATTGGTCCTTTTGGCTAGCAGGAGAGGGCGATATCACACAGGAGTTGAAAGAAAGAGTTGAAGCAGCAGGACTTAATGAAAGGGTTACCTTTTTGGGATGGGTAAAACCTGACGATTTGCCTGCTTTGATGGCACAAGCAAGAATCAGTATCAATCTTCGTGAGCGTGGCAGTTTGAATGATTACTATTCTTTGCCCAATAAATTTTTCGACGCGATACATGCCGGATTGCCTTCTATTCACATGAACTATCCCGAATACAACCATATTATATCAAAATATCCATGTGCATGTCTATTGGATGAAGTGGACGTCAGTAAGCTTGTCAGTACTGTCCACTACTTAGATCGTCATCCTGAAATTTGGGACAAGATGATTGCTTATTGCCAGATGGCCGCAAAGGAATATAATTGGGAAAATGAATCTGCAAAACTAGTTGAGATTTATTCAAAACTGTAATTGCTATGTATTTTCAATCTCACTTTTTCCGGCTAGATCCAATAAAAATGCATACTCAAGCGCTATTTCTTTGAAACGTCTGAATCGCCCAGAAGCACCGCCGTGGCCTGCTTCCATATTAGTATGAAGGAGTAATGGATGATTGTCTGTTTTTTTAGCTCTTAATCGTGCCACCCATTTCGCCGGTTCCCAATATTGAACTTGAGAGTCATGCAAACCTGTAGTGACTAATGTGGCCGGATATGCTTTCGCTTCAATATTGTCATAAGGAGAATAACTTTTTATATAATCATAGTATTCCTTTTGTTTTGGATTTCCCCATTCATCAAACTCGCCGGTTGTCAATGGAATGCTTTCATCCAACATGGTGGTCACAACATCCACAAATGGGACGGCAGCGATGACACCCGCCCACATCTCCGGAGTCATATTCATGACCGCACCCATAAGTAATCCACCTGCAGAACCGCCCATAGCATATAGCTGGTCAGGGCCAGCATATTTTTGTGCTACAAGACTTTTTCCACAATCAATGAAATCATAAAAAGTATTTTTCTTATTCAATAGTTTCCCCTCCTCATACCATTGACGACCCATCTCTTCACCACCACGAATATGTGCAATGGCAAAAACAAAACCTCTGTCCAATAAACTGATTCGAGCGACACTAAAACCCGGATCCATACTGGCACCATAAGAACCGTATCCATACAACAAACAAGGACTTGTTCCATCAATGGTTGTGCTCTTGTGATAGACGATTGAAACAGGAATATCTACGCCATCTCTGGATTTAACCATGAGCCGCTCACTGCTATAGTTTGCAATCTCAAAATCACCCAATACCTCTTGTTGCTTTAAAAGTGTCCGTTCCCTGGTAGCCATATGGTAATCATAGGTGGAATTAGGTGTGGTCATAGATTGATAACTTATTCGCAGGAGATCAGCATCAAATTCAGGATTTATTGACGAAAACGCAACATAGGCTTCTTCGTCAAAGGCGATATAATGTTCGCTCCCTGATTTTGAAATAATTCTCAACTGTGTAATGCCGGCTTTGCGCTCAGATAGAACCAGAAAATTTTTAAAGACATCAATGCCTTCCAGAAGGACATCCTCCCGATGAGCTATAATCTCTGTCCAGTGTTCATCAGAAGTATGATGCAATGGCGTTTGCATTAATCTGAAATTCAAGGCGTCCCTATTAGTTTTGATATACCAAATGTCATTGTAATGTTCAATGGCATATTCAAGGCCTCTTTTGCGTGATTGGAACATGGTAAAAGGATCATCCGGACGAGCCGCATGGATGTAGCGGTGCTCATCGGTCAAGGTAGAAGATGACCCGATAACTATATATTCTTTGGATTTGGTTTTATAAACGAACGTTCGGAATGTATCGTCCTTTTCTTCATAGATCAATTTATCACTGCTAGTCGGTGTTCCTATCTTATGTTTCCATATTTGATAAGGTCTGAGCGTTTCGTCTTTTACAGAATAAAAGAATGTTTGATTATCGGCAGCCCATATGGCAACCCCACCGGTATTTGGGATCTCATCTGCCAATAATTTACCGGTAGTCAAATCCTTGACTTTTAGGGTGTAAATCCTTCGACTCAATGTATCCTCACCGTAGGCAAGCAGTGTATTGTCCGGGCTTATACTCCTTCCTCCAAGGGCATAAAAATCATATCCTACAGCCAGCTGGTTGACATCGAGTAAAATTTCCTCAGGTGCTTCCATCGTACCTTTTCGACGGGAATGGATTTCGTATTCATCACCTTCTTGAAATCGGGTGATATAATAGTATTCATTGTACAGGAAGGGGACGGATAGGTCTGTTTGTTTTATGCGGCCTATTATTTCATTGTATAACTTCTCCTGAAATCCCTCCAAATGAGCCATTATTTTGTGTTGGTATTGGTTCTCCTGATTTAGGTAATCAATGACTTCAGGATTTTCACGATCATTGAGCCAGTAATAGGGATCCAATCTATCGTCGCCATGAATGGAAAGTACTTTTGGTTTTTGAATAGCAACAGGCGGTGTGATCTTGGTATTAGTTAATTTGGAGTTTTTGGATTTCATATAGCGAAGTTAATCTTGATCAAGTGATTTGATCTGAGCGCAAACATAGTAAAGGGAGTTCAAATGGCCTGATGTTGATTGCTCGGATGATTACCTTTTAAGTTAAAATCCTGAATAACAATATTCTGTATAATGGCAGGAATAATTAAATCAAGGACTACCTTTACCAGTCTTAAATTGTATACCCACATGTCTAAACAAACGACATCTAGTATTATCATGGTTCGGCCCGCTGCATTTAGTTTTAATGTTGAAACGGCTGTGAATAATACTTTTCAAAGCCGACCGGAGGAAGGAAAGGAGACTGTGATTAACCGATCGATTCAGGAGTTTGATCGATTGGTTGAAACCCTTAGAAATGAGGATGTTGAGGTTGTCGTGATACAAGATTCAACAATTCCATTTAAGCCGGATGCAATATTTCCAAATAACTGGATTTCATTTCATGATCATGGCGTAGTGGTCACCTATCCTCTTTTTTCTCCTTTGCGCAGAGCGGAACGTAGACCTGAGATCATTGAAGAGGTAGGCAGTAAATATGTGATTAACGAGCATTATGCAATGGAGGCCTTTGAGGATAGCGATCAATTCCTTGAAGGAACAGGGAGTATGGTCTTGGATAGGGTCAATAAAATAGCTTATGCTTGTTTGAGTCCCAGAACGAATCCGGATGTTTTAAATCGATGGTGCGAGCAAATGGGGTATACACCATTTACTTTTATTGCCAAATATGATGATCAGGAAGTTTATCACACCAATGTGATGATGTCTATAGGCGATGGAATCAGTATCGCTAGTTTGGATGTCGTCGAACTTGTTAAAAGAGAGGCTTTTAGAGAAAGTCTAACTTCAAATGGGAGGGAATTGGTAGAATTGAGCCGTTCCCAGATCGGGCTATTCGCAGGTAACATGTTGGCCATTAGAAATCGAAAGGGCGAACAATTAATGGTCATGTCAGCTTCTGCTTTCAATAGTCTTGATGCTGCTCAGAAAGAAGTCATTCAGAGACATGCTCGGATAGTCTTCAGTGATATAGAAACGATTGAGTCTGTAGGCGGTGGGTCCGTAAGATGTATGATCGCAGAAAACTTTCTTTTGCACATGTAAAGAATATCTATATTAATAATTTATATTTGTGGGGATTGACTATTTTGGGTTTTGATAATTGTACGACATAAAGTTTACAATTATTTATACCCTGAATATGCATTTCAAAAGCAATTGAAAATTACTTTCGTTACTTTAATTCACCCGTATAAATTATTGAATATGAGATTATTATTACTCGCTTTTTGTTTAACACTTTCATTCACATCGTTCGGGCAGGGCTCTACAACCAGTGAAATGAGAGGTATTGTGAAAGGACCAGATGGGGAATCCCTGATTGGGGCCAATGTGATAGCTGTTCACGTACCTACTAGTACAACCTTTGGTGCCGCTACTGACATTGAAGGGAATTATCGTATCCCGGGGATGAAAGTCGGAGGTCCTTATACAGTCACAGTTTCTTATACCGGATATGGTGAAGTGACTGTTGATGGTGTCCAACTTCGTCTGGGAGAAGTCTTTCGTAGGGATTATGCTATGGAGGAAAGTAACATCGCTCTGGAAGCTGTTACTGTGATAGCTTCTGCCGGTGTGATCGGTCAAACCGCTGGTACAAGTACACAGATTGATGCGGAACGAATGGATGAAGTTCCATCGCTTAACCGTGATCCAAATGACTACTTAAGACTTGCACCACAAACGGTGAGTACAGCTAGTGGGGGATTGAGTATTGCCGGTATCAACAACAGATATAATGCGATCTATATCGATGGCGCAGTCAATAATGATGTATTTGGCTTGGCAGGTTCAGGAACCAATGGTGGACAAACTGGAATTTCTCCATTTAGTATGGACATTATTGACCAATTTCAAGTAGTGGTTTCTCCATATGATGTAACGCTTGGTGGTTTTGCCGGTGGAGGAATCAATGCAGTGACAAAATCAGGTAAAAACGAACTATTTGCTACGGCTTATTACTTTATGCAAAATGAAGGTTTGGCAGGAAAAACGAATGGTACACTTGCTGAGCGACTTTTTGGAGATGCAGATGGTAACTATCCGGATTCAGTCAGAACAAAATTGGATGATTTTACTAAGACTACTTATGGTGCTTCTATTGGAGGGGCTTTGAAAAAAGATAAAATTTTCTTCTTCGTCAATGCCGAAATACAAAAAGATGAAATTCCTGTACCATTTGATGTAGAGCAATATACGTCAGGAGACAACAGAGCTACAGCAGCTCAATTGGAGGAGCTCCGTAATCATATGATAAATACGTATGGCTATGATCCGGGAGGTTTTGGGTCAACCAGAGATCAACTGGATGGAGTGAAATTATTTGGAAAACTTGATTTTAATTTGAGTGACAAACACCGCCTAACATTACGTCATCAGTACACAAAAGCAGAGCAGTACGATCGAAATAGTGGTAGTTCCAATACGATCAACTTTGAGAACAATGGTGTTTACTTTCCGAGTACCACCAATTCTTCAGCGGTTGAACTTCAGTCAAGATTATCTCCAACGACTTCCAATGAGTTGATTATTGGCTATACGACTGTGAAAGATGATCGTGGTAGTATAGGTGGTGACTTCCCTTATATATTTATTAATGATGCTTCCAATGGAACGATCCGAATGGGCACAGACGAGTTTTCAACAGGAAACCTATTGGATCAGTCAACTTTTACTCTAACAGACAACTTCAAGTTATACAAAGGAAATCATACGTTTACTTTCGGAACTCACAACGAGTTTTACTCTTTTAATAATGTGTTTGTTCGACAGAATTTTGGTTCGTACAGATTTAGCAGCATCAATAGTTTTATGGCTGGTGAAAATGCTATTGAATATGATCGATCTTATTCACTGGTGGATGATTTGACTGGAGATAATACAGCAGCGGCAGCTAAATTTAATGCCATGCAAATAGGTATATATGTTCAGGATCAATGGACGGTAACACCGAAACTAACTTTGACTGGTGGAGTGCGTCTTGATATGCCTGTGATCACTACAGATCCTCCAACAGATGATGAGTTTAATAACGTAGCGCTTCCATTAATGCAAGCTCAATACCCTGAGGCTTCAGGTATCGAGTCAGGAGTTGCACCGGATGGCCAACTGATGGTTTCTCCGCGAGTTGGATTTGAATATGCATTGGATGGCGCAAGAAACACGATCCTTCGTGGTGGTGTTGGTATATTTACCAGCCGTATTCCTTTCGTATGGCCGGGGGGTATGTACACAAACAATGGTTTGACGATCGGAAGCGTAAATGAGGCAGATTTAAGTGGTGATTTCCCTAATGGCATTCCTTTTGAATCGGATCCAAACAATCAATACACAAATCCTAACTTTAGTGTGCCCAACGGACAGGTTGATATTTTTGTAAAGGACTTTAAATATCCTCAGATGTTTAAAACCAATCTGGCCATCGACCATAAGTTTAAAGGCGGATGGGAAACATCATTGGAAATACTTTATACCAAGACCCTCAACAACATTGTTTACACCAATATCAATAACGATACAACGGGTAACTTTCAATGGACGACCGCTAACGACACCCGTACGATCTATAAAAGAAAAAGTATTGACGGAAGATATGGATCAGGTGTTTATATGGCTTCCAATACCAGCGAAGGACATACAGTTAATATTACGGCTTCTCTCGCTAAGGAATTCAGTAAGAGTTTCAATGCTTACGTAGCCTATAATTTTGGTGATGCTTATGCTAATCAGGAAGGAACTTCCTCACAGAATTCTTCTCAGTGGAGAGGTCAAGTGAATTATAATGGAAGAAATGCTCCTGTACTCGGACGATCAGATTATGCCATGGGCCACAGATTCTTGGCAAACGTAACTTATAGAAAAGAGTGGTCAAAAGGAACTGCAACATCCGCTTCTATATTCTATAATGGACAATCAGGAGAAGCATACAGTTATGTTATTGGTGGTAGCAATGCACGTAACTTGAATAATGAAACCGGTAGTACAAGTGCTAACAGAAGTCTTGTTTATATTCCAGTAGACATGAGTGACATTAATCTTAAGGATTACACAGCAGGAGGAACAGTCGTTACTGCCGCTGAGCAGTGGACAAATCTGAATGCATTTATTGAGTCAGATAAAACTTTAAGTGAGCACAGAGGAGAATATGCTGAAAAGAATGGTTCAAATGGTCCATTTAACTCAGTATTCAATCTGGTCGTACGTCAGGATCTGGGTGCTGATTTAGGTGGTGATCTTCACAGATTGCAGATATCCTTTGATATATTCAACGTTGCGAACTTATTGAATAAAGACTGGGGAGCATATTATGTAACTCCAGGTAGTAATTTCAATAATTTTGATCTATATCAGTTTGATGGATATGAGGCTGATGGATCTACACCGAAGTTTTCATATAGATTAGGTGATAAGACTGGTACGGATGCTTTTGATATAGCTGGTACAGCTTCCAGATGGAGAATGCGTCTTGGATTCCGTTATATGTTTAACTAAGAACAAACATTTTATCAATCCCTTAAAAACGCTTCAGGAAAGATTAACTTTTCTGGAGCGTTTTTTTTATATTTGGAAATTCCAATACATCATCATCTAAATCTATCAAATCAACAATTATGAATAAGTTTCCAATTCGCTTACTATCCTTCGTCTTTGTGGCAATGTTTTCCCTGGGGAGTTTACAAGCACAGATCGTTATCAATGAGATCAGTTATAATCCACCAGAATCTGGAAATGATTCACTAGAATACATCGAGTTACTAAATACCGGCATTACAGCAGTAAACATTCATGGTTGGTATTTCCAATTAGGTATTAACGATACACTCCCAAATATAGAACTCCAACCGGGCGAATATTTTGTAACCGCGATCAATGCACAGGCGATGATGTCCGTTTTTGGTATAACTGTTCAAGAATGGTTAGGTGGCGCATTAAGTAACAGTGGGGAGCATATTTCTCTGGTAGATAGTGATGGCGTGGAAGTGGATAGAGTAGAATTTGAAGACGGTGATCCATGGCCATCTGATCCGGATGGCAATGGACCTTCCCTTGAGTTAATAGATTCCGGCTTAGATAATAATGATGGAGCAAACTGGCAAGCCTGTGGTACCGGAACAGGTGTGATTATAGAAGGCAATGAAGTATTTGGTACCCCGGGAGCCCTAAACTCTGATGGTGGTTCAGAAACACCGGATGTTACTATTGCAGTGGGCAATTTTCGATTCAATCCGAAAGACATAGTTGTCGCTACAGGAAGTCTCGTTCGTTGGATAAACAATGAAGTTGTCGCTCATAATGTTAATGGAAACCAGGGCACATTTCCTAACAATCCAGCTAGTTTTGGAAATGGCGCACCTGCTCCAAACTGGGAATATGACTTTACACCTATTGTTGTAGGCCTTTACAACTACCATTGTGACCCTCATGCCGGCAGCGGAATGAAAGGAACGATGTCTGTGTATGATCCAAATAGTTATACTGATTTTCCACTTCCACATCTTAGAATCACAGATGGAGTTAATGGAGCTCATCTTTTTGATGGCGTTCCTACAAGAATAACCGGTGTTGTACATGGTGTTAATTTCAGACCGGATGGTTACTCTTTCTTTATTATAGATGATAATAATGTCGGCATGAATGTTTTTTCCTTTGATCCTTTATCCTATGTGGTTGCAGAAGGGGATATGATCACCGTGTCCGGAACTATGGATGCTTTTAATGGCATGTTAGAGATTGTACCGGATTCGATTGAGGTGCTTTCCACTGGCAATTCATTGAACTCGCCGAGAACGATCAGTACGGTTAGAGAAATGGACGAATCCAGTTATCTGTTTTCTAACCTTGAAGTTGATAGTGTTGGTAATATATCAACAGCAGGATATACTATTTATACGTCTCATCAAAGTGGATCTACTATTGAAGTTCGGGTTGATGTTGATGCCGGTATTCCTAGTGAGCCGAGTGATTTCGTAGCCGGAACATCTATCGATGTGACGGGTATAGGAACCCAGTTTGATAATAACTTCCCATGGAACGAAGGATATCAATTACTGGCCTTAGAGATTGGAATTCTGAATAGCGTACCAGTATTAAACACTTCAGAGATCAGTATGTCGCCAAATCCATCATCTGATTTTATTCGACTAGCGAGTGACTTGCATATGACGCAGATAGAAATATTTGCAGCGAATGGACAGCAATTGTATTTAGAGAAGGTGAGTAACAACCATGTGCAAATCAACATACACAGTCTTCCCGTTGGTCTACACTTAGTGAAGGCAACCACTGAAGAAGGCATCTGGACATCGATGATTTCTGTCATGCGATAAACAAACAAGAGGGGAGACATCGTTGAAAATTTATAGGAGGAATTCTTTGTATAGATCAAGGAATTCCTCTTTTCTTTTTCGCTTGTACTGCATGATCCAGCGCGGATGGGGTAGGGGGACTACCCGATTCCACCATTGGAATTCATCATTTAGTTTGTTGAGATAGTCATAATTTTTGCCTTGGCCAAGGCAAAATACCTGCTTTCGGTCGTATCCAAATTTTAACTGAGATTCAATGCTTTCGATAATAAATGGTCTGATGAGCTGACTGAGTTTGGCGTCATCATAGTAATTATAATTTTTTCCTTCTTTGACAAAGCCTAGTGGCGAAAGTGAAGTAATGTAATATCGATTAAAAAAATCATTAGGCCCGCCACACGTTTCAATCATTTCATGAATGAAGATGCTGGACAATTCATTCTTTTGCGGGAATGTATTTTCAATGCCTAATACTGTCAGACATACCGGATCCGTAAAAGGCACCCCGGTCAATCCTGCACCAAGTCTTCCCGGGTTGATGCCCAATATGAATGTGCGTTTCTTTGAATCGCTATAAAACCGATCATAAAAAGAAGTCATACATGCCTGTGTTTCTGCATGGTCGTAAGGCAGCAGCCATTCAATACCTTTAGGAAGCTTGATCTTTGGTTTTAAACCAAAATGGAAGTTTAGGACTTGTTTGCTGAAATTGGTCACTTCAAGTAATACTTTAATTTGTCCTTAAATGTAGGATGTAATTTATGAGCAACAAATTTGATAGCAGTATAAATGCAAAACAATTTGATTTCCGCCTATGTTTTCTACTTTTAGTTGACCTGAGATACAGAAAGCTGAATTGAATGTCTTACTTTGACTCCGTAATAATCGTATAAATGTCTTTTCAAATATTTAATGTTGCTTTGGTTTTGCTATCAGGATGGATGTGCGCATCTGAGCAGAAGGATGGAATCAAGCTGGATAAAATCATCTCTCTACCTGCTGAATTGGATGAGTGTTCCGGTATGGCAACGCTCAGCGAAGGATTGTTTTTGGCCAATAATGATAGTGGTAGCCCAGCGGAATTGCATGTCTTTTCGATCAACAAAGATTCTAAAACCAGGACCA
The DNA here is from genome assembly GCA_037969625.1 of Saprospiraceae bacterium. GTDB lineage: Bacteria > Bacteroidota > Bacteroidia > Chitinophagales > Saprospiraceae > Opimibacter. The sequence continues at coordinate 20,528 of JBBKXT010000242.1, read as the reverse complement.
TTAAGATCGAGAATGCTAAAAACCAGGACTGGGAGGAACTTGCGGAGGATGAAACCTATATCTATATAGGTGATTTTGGCAACAATCTAGGGAATCGAAAGAATCTGGCTATCTACAGAGTTCTAAAATCTGAATTGTTGGAAAGCGACAAAGTCAATGCTGAGATTATTGAGTTTAGTTATCCGGAGCAAGTAGATTTCAACAAATCTAAAGAGACCAATTTTGATTGCGAAGCGATGGTTAGTATCGGTGATAGCTTGTATTTATTCACCAAAAACCATGGTGATTCAAAATCCAGCTATTATAGCATGTCTAATGTACCTGGAACCTATTCAGCCACATTCCTTGGTTCGTTAAAAGCAGAAGGCTTAATTACAGGCGCTGACTACAGATTGAGTAAAGGGAAGGCTGAGTTAGTGCTGGTGGGTTATACGGACAAATCCCATGGGCATCGACCATTTCTTGTCTATTATAAGGACCTGAAGGCGTTTGATTTATTAAATTCACCTTCCAAACGGTATCAACTCAAAGGGCAATTACAGTTAGAAACCATCTTGTTTGAAGATCAGAGAAATGTTCTGATTTCCAGTGAAGGGAAAATGCCCGCTGATCGCAGTGTTTTCAGGGTTAAGATATAATCTTTTACCAGGCTTCAAAACCGCGATTCTTGTATTCATCACCACTTTTTTTAATTAGCTTTTATTATACTTGTATCCGTGAAAAAATTTAAGAACATTGTTCTGTTTGGCCTTTTGAATTTTAGTGCGTTAGGCCTCGGAGGCTATTTGATGGGAGATGGGCCTAATTCAGATTGGTACAAATCATTGGCTATAGCGCCCTGGACCCCACCTGGATGGGTATTTGGAGTGGCATGGATTACCATTATGGTTTGCTTTACATTTTACATGGCTCAATTGTGGGAAGTCATGGATAAATCAAAGTCAGTAGTATACTTTTTTGGTTTACAGTGGGTTTTGAATGTTATTTGGAATCCGGTTTTCTTTCATTTTCATCAGATATTTCTTGGGCTTATTGTCATTGTATTTCTGTCAGGACTCGTCATATACTTTTTGTTTGGTTTCTGGTCTCAATTGAAGCTTAAATCGCTTTGGGTTTTGCCTTATGCTCTATGGCTTTTGATAGCGACAAGTCTGAATGCTTATATCTTACTAAACAATTAATCGGCTCAGCTGGGTCAAACGAATGTATCCATATCATAACAAGATCAAGCAACGAATGGCCAATGGTGAACTCATTGGGTATGAATACCTAGATGCTTATAAATCTATCTCTCCATGCTTATTATTACACTTTGAAACTGAGCCCAAAACAAGGCCAATTAGGTCACATCGATTTGAAGCCTATGAGCTGTTATTGCGTGGATCTGTTGATCTGAGTAAACCATGATAAAGGAAAAAAGAAATCAAATACTTGCCCATAATTTATATTATGTTAAATAGGATAAAATAGTCTCAACTCCACCAAACCTCAATAGAAACAATGAAAGCAACCCATACATGCCCTAAATGCCAATCCACAAACATCATTATTGCTAAGGCTTTTCCAGGGACTTCTACAAGCAACACAGTTCAGCTAACGAAATGGGGAACGCATCTCGGATTCTTCGACCGATATATCTGTACAAGTTGTGGTTTCATTGAAAACTACGCGAATCTGGAGGACAAACGTTGGCGGAAATGGTTAAAGAAAAAAGACGCGGAAATTGATCCAGATGCTGACTTTGTTTAAGAAATAATCAGTGGATAGTCCGCAAATGAAGTCATCTTTCCGATGGGTTGAAACCACAATTGGTTAGCCTCCAATAAAGCAGCAACTTCATCAGCAGCCTCTGGCTTGACAGCGATCAGAAGACCGCCACTAGTTTGAGGATCACAGACAATCGTCTTGTGGTTATTGGCTCTTAATGAAATTGACTGCCCATAACTAGCGTAATTCCTATTGGTTCCACCGGGTATACATCCCGCTGCAATGTAATCCAATACACAAGGGTCAATCACCGGGATTTTGTCGAATTCAACAACAGCCGTGGTGTTACTGGCACGACTCATCTCTATCAAATGTCCTCCGAGCCCAAAGCCTGTGACATCCGTCATGGCACTTACCCCGGAAATTTTTCCCAACTGCTCCCCTATTGAATTTAGCTGAATCATGACACCGGTAGCCAGATGTTCATGCTTTATTTGAAGTTTCCCCTGCTTTTGAGCAGTGCTTAAGATGCCTACACCTAATGGCTTGGTAATAAATAAGATATCTCCTGGATTCGCACCTCCATTTTTCTTGATATTGGCTATTTGAACTTTGCCTGTTACCGCTAGACCAAATATAGGTTCCGGGGAATCAATACTATGACCACCTGCTAATGGAATTCCTGCCTCTTTACAGACCTCTTGCGCTCCTCTGATCACCAATCCGGCTACCTCAGGCGCTAATTTATCTATTGGCCAACCAAGGATTGCGATTGCCATCATGGGACTTCCCCCCATGGCATAAACATCACTTATGGCATTGGTTGCAGCAATTCTGCCAAATGTTTCAGGGTCATCAACAATCGGCATAAAGAAGTCTGTTGTGCTGATGATAGCAGTTCCATCCCCTAAATCCATGACAGCCGCATCGTCTCGTTCTTCATTGCCAACAAGCAGATGAGGGTAAATGAGATCAGACTTACCAGCTGCACCGAGAATCGAATCCAAAATAGCCGGTGAGATTTTACATCCACAGCCCGCACCATGACTGTATTGTGTTAGTTTGATAGAAGAATCGCTCATTTATGATTAATTATTTACTTTAATACACGTTATACAAAATACTGATAAACAGTATTATAAATGATATTTTAAGCTGGTTATGCAGCAATCTAATGGGATTGCACCATAATGCAATTCACTAATTTAAAAAAATTTGAAATTAGGAGATATTTCTTCCGGCGGTCAGGTGATAATTTGATTGTAAGAAGATTTATAAATGGATAAATAAACACTTTAATTAAATTAATATAAATTACTGACTATAAGCATTATAGAACAAATCTATTTAGGTTTGAAACTGATCTTGATGAGCTGCTCTGCTATTAAGTCGACATCATTACAAGGCTCAATTTTAACGGATTTATCTGAAGGCCAGTTGCCTATTTGATAATTATAGGATTTATCATAATAAGCTAAGGCAATTGCACCAGCTGTTTTTAGATCCTTTTGCTCAAGTGCGTCAATGGCATTTTGATACGCAAGGCCTCCGAGACGTTTTTTTATTTTATCAAAAGAACCTTTGATCACATCCAGATGTACATCATCTGAATAGTATTTCAATGCCCTTTCCAGACGAACTTCTTTATCCACATCGATCGTATACAAAACAGAAGACCTCATTTTTTTCCAAAGACCATCCGGCAAATAGACTTTTCCAATACTTTTTGATTCATTTTCCAACCAAATGGGCTTATGAGGATCAAGATCTAAAAAAGCTAGAAACAAATCGTTCTCAAATTGCTCGGTCGTTGGCTGATCAGGCTCTCCTATCCCACCAAAAGCACTCCCCTTGTGATTGGCAAGTTTTTCCAGATCAATAATCTGTTCGCCTCGGTTTTCGAGGGCATTTAAAACCTCTGTTTTCCCGGAGCCTGTACATCCACCGAGTATATGATAAGGTGTTGAGCTATTTTCAAAATAATCCTGCATTGCTTTTCGATACTGTTTGTAACCACCGTCCAGTAACGATGCATCTATACCGGCGAAGGTCATCAGCCAGTGAACCGCTTTGCTTCGCTTGCCACCACGCCAACAATGGATAAGGATTTTTTTATCAGAGGACGCCGTAGCTAGTTGTATCGATTCTACTAATCCCGCCATTTTTGATCCCGCGATCTCCAGTCCTCTTTTTAAAGCAGCTGCAGGTGAAATTTGCTTGTATAAGGTTCCAACAATAGCCCGTTCGCTGTCAGAAAATAAAGGAACATTGACAGCCCCCGGGAGATGACCGGCCTGAAATTCTGAAGGAGACCGTACATCGATGATCATCCAGGCATTCCAGTTTTCTAATAGTGCGTCAATGGCAACAGTTTCTTCCATGTCGGACGAAGATACAAGGCCCTAAATGAAAAAAGGAAGTTAACGAATTAACTTCCTTTACTAAAGACCAGATTAGTATGAAAAACTCTACTTCCGTGTTTGAGACATCCCTGTAGAAAGGAATGTGTTGATGCATTTGTTATAGGAAAGACGACTAAATTTTAAAGAAGTTGTATGGACGATCCATTGCTTCGGCAAACATCATGTTCTAATCGACAGAGGTCGTGATTCGAACTACTGCAAATCAACTTTTAATATTGCCAACGGTCTAGAAAGCGCAGGAAAAGTTTAGTTGTGTTAAAGGCATCATCAAGGGCCCGATGCTGCGCTCCTTCAAAGTCAATATCATTAAACTCAAGGGCCTTAGCTAAACCAACTTCTTTGGTCAGATGATGGATCTGGGCATATTGAGCTTTCAGATCAATCCATTTAGGGAGAAAAGAAGAATCTATATCATGAAGTTTGCAGTCCGCCTCAATAAAAAGCATGTCCTTGTCACCCCAGACACAGATTATATTGGGGCCATCAAATGCAAAGTACCAATCTTCAAATAACGTAAAAACGGAATCGAAGGATTTAGCTCTGTTGATTTGTTGCTGTGTGATACCGGTCAACTCCTTACAGTAAGCAGAAAGTCTGGGGTTTTGCTTAGGTTTGACAAATGCCTGAAAATGATCAATCGCTTCACCATATCCATTCAGGCGATACGCACCTATCTCAATGATTTCCTGAAGGCGTCCCATTGTATTTCCTTGCCAACAAGTAGCCTCCAAATCCAGAATGATAAAGTTCATGATGGTTAGTTATTCCGAATCCTGAAGACTATCGATGGCCAGTTGTATATTTTGCATGTCCCATTCTATTTTGTCTTCCAAATGAAACCCAGCCATACGATTGTGATAGTAGTATAGAAGCTGCGCATTTTTAGCAATAATATTGTTTTGTTTTTTATCTAGTTTCAGCGGCCAAACAGCATGAAATGAACCTAGGTATTTTATACCATGCGCTATTAACTCATTCATATCAAGTGTATGAAGTTCTTGCTGCAAGCGAATTTTGCCTTCTGATTCCATCTGTTTGAGAAGATCGAGAATATTGCTTAAGGATTTCATGAAAGTTTCTTTTGGGATGGTCAACATATCCAAAGGCAATCGCATCATGGCAAAAATATCCATCGTCGGATGCATTTTCCTCAACATTTGAAACGCGGTAAATGCCACCAAATGACTTGATAAGACAACATAATAGCGCTCATAATTCTCAACAACTTTGTCTGCCAATTTTCTAGTATAGACAGATTCTCTTTGTCGGTTAGCTTCAATCTTTCCATGCAAGGAGAAGAACTCTTTAATCTCTACTTGCTTTCCACGTTCATCAATACTATTTGCATTTTCATCCAGTTTATAGCCCAGGACGTCCATGGGTTCACCAAAGGACAGATGAAACTCACTCGATTGAGAGAAGAATTTCCATGCAAAGGATAGCAAGTTTCTGACTTTAAAACCTTTTTTACCGGAACTCATATATTTCTCCTGGCCGGTTGATTTGAGGTGGCTGGATATTAGACTTTGTGCTTCCAATGTACAGTGGTACCCAATGATCATTGGCACTACTATGATTTTTTCATGATTCCCCTTTTCAAATATGGATCGCTGAGCAGAGAGTAGAGAGTTTAACAATCCATATTTTAAATCACGCTCGATCATTCCTGATCTAGATCTAGTGCCACCCGGAAAGAACAGTGAATTAGTTCCTCTCTCAATCATCACCTGAGACATAAATTTCAGGCTATCAAGATAGATCGCATTCTTTTTACGGCGGTCTACCTTGTAAGCGCCCAGTCGTGACATGTAGTAAGCAAAGATTTCTGATTCATATAAATTCAGTCCTGCACCATAGGCAAAAGAAGGTAGTCCAACGACAAAATCCAGTGCATAGCCGATCATGATGCTATCCATATTGGACAAGTGTGTGGGCAGGATGATCACGGTGCCTTTGTTGAACATGCTTCGTACGTGCTCAACATCCCCGTGTACTTTGATCCGTTCGTACAGTTCGAGCTTTGTGTTCCAAAACTTTCGATGGATTTTACCGGCAGCGGCGTTTAATAATCGCTTAAAAAAGAAGGTCAGAAATTTTCGTGCAAACAAAAACGTGCTTTCCTTAAAATTACCGGCAATCTCAGTGGTATATCGGTGTATGATCCGCCGTAGAATTTCGGTATTATTTTTTTGTCGGAGTTCAGGCGATAATTTTTCATTAGCGGTTGCCTCACTTCTGATCCGTTTCCAGAATTGTGTTTCTTTCGGAGGATCTACTTTCCATGGATTATTTTTCAATCGAATGAGTTCGAGATAACAAACTCTTGAGATCAACTCCCCTAGCCTATCCCCATGCTTTTCCAGAATAAATTTCAGTGTTTGCTGGTCCACTTCCTCTATAAGCCCATCCCTGTCTTGATAGAGTTTATTGATCGGCCAATCCTTTATCTCAGGTATCAGCTGTGGATATACTTTCGTATTAGTGGGCATAATCAGCATAGATTATATTCGTGCGTTTGATTAGATCCATGATTTCTTCACGACCCAATGATGTTGCACTGCTCGTGACAATGATTTGAGGTAATTCTTCCCATTCATTTAGAATTTCTTTTTGATAAGCATTAAGTGCTAATGCCAATTCTGCCGGTTTTAATTTATCTGATTTAGTAAAGAGAATGCAAAAAGGAATATTATTTTCACCCAATTGAGCCATAAATAATCGATCATTTTCCTGCATAGGATGCCGGATATCTACCAGGAAAAAGGTACACATCAGATTTTCCCGATTGATGATATAACGATCGATGAGCGTAGACCACCTACGTCTGGTTGTTTTGGAAGTTTTGGCGTATCCATAGCCGGGCAGGTCTACAATATACCACATGGCCTCTTCATTTACTTTAAAGAGATTTATGGATTGCGTTTTTCCCGGTTTCTTGGAAGTACGAGCGATCTCCTTATTTCCCGTAATACAATTGATAATGGAAGATTTGCCCACATTGGAACGACCAATGAAGCAATACTCCGGAAAGGAAAGTTCAGGACACTCCTTGACGTCCTTAAAACTCCCAATATATTCAACAGGTAATAATTCACTGCTCATTTCTCTCGCTTATCTTCAGTTTCAAGTGACAAAGTTACAATTAAAGTGCCTCCAAGATGTTATGATCACCCGTAGAATGTTTGTGATGGTCTTATTATCAGGATATTAGTTATTGAAAACAGCCTCTAATCGGGATGGTTTAGCTCTATTTCATTTTTTCCAGCCACCAGGACGACGTACAAAGCTCGTGATTAAGCGTATCTGTTGTCGATTGCAGTAATTCCATGGTCTCCAGCGTCCGATTTGTCGTCCATTCAAAAACCTGAGCGTTTTCGCCTAGGGAATGATAAATCTTAAAGTATTCAGTGGCACGAAAGGCCACCTTGGCTATAAACTGTGCATATGATTCACACGTCTGAAGATGTCCATGGCGCAAAATGGAAATCAGAAATCGATTGGCATTGTACGTTTCCAGGTCTTCATATATATCCGCTATATCATCATTTATTTCTGTGATCAAATCATAATAGATCCATGATTTTTCCAGACAAAAATAATTGAGTTCTGGGTAGGATTTATACAACAGATGACGCATCAGACGCACATCACAAGATTTTGTTGTATAGAATTGCTTGTAAGAAATTTCGTCAGGCCATTTGCCTTTCCTACAATTGCTTTCTATGCGCGCATAGGAACGAATTTCCTTCAATAATTTGTGAATCTTTTTGTCCTCGAGATGAAAAGGTTTTAAAGCATCTTTGATACCTGTCCAGTATGCTTGCAGTTTTGATTCATCTAAATCCCACACAGATTCCAGATAAGCATCAAATAAATAGATTTGATATTGAAGCTCATACAGGCCGGAAACAAACGCACTATTCGCATCCAAACCACTTTGTTTGAATAGTTCTGTAAGTTGGCGATAAGCAAACAACTCTTCTATCTTATTAAATATTATTTTATCTTCTGAATATTTCATCGACCCCTACTCCACTTTTATAATTCTACGTACCACAATTTCATTTGCTAAATGAAAGACTATATAATAAGTACCCGATGAAAAATTCTTTAATGAAAATTCCCCTTTATGTTTGTCATTGTATTGGACGATAGTTCCATTTGATACGGCTTGTCCCATTGACGTGTGGATCGTATAAGGAATAAACAAGTCTTCGATCGTGAAAGCCGCTTGAATTTGAAATAAATCTCTCCCTGGGTTAGGAGAAATTTGGATATGGTATTCACCGGAATAAGTAGCCGTTCCCACCATCGTAGAAACAGTGATGGTGTCCGTCAGTATACATCCGGCACTGTCCTTGACCATGACAATATAATCACCGGGCTCAAGCATGATAAAGAATGAATCAGAAATAAATTCTCCTTCCTGAATACTATAGGAGGTAGGCCCATTGTTACCTGTTACATAAATGTGTATCTCCCCGACATCTCCTCCACTGGCAGGTTGTGTTGTGATCTGAGCAGTGAGTTGACAAACCAGGATTTCAAAATTTGTTGTATCCGAACAGCCTGCATCATCAATAGCGATGAGCGTATAAACGCCATACGATAAATTAGAAAACATACTTGATTCTTGAAAGGTCATTCCACCATCCAGCGAATATTTAACGGATCCTAAACTATTGATGGTTTCTGCCATGGCGACTGCATCTCCTTCACCTGGATTTGACTCTTGCTCCACCCCAACCTGTAACGAAAACAAACACTCACCGGTGAGGCAAAATTGGCTTGAAGATTCATCGCCAAAATTTGGTTTTGCCAGATCAGCAATTAATTCGCCCTGTTCATTAAATATTTCATAATCACCAATGACTCCTTGAGATGACATGCCATCTCCTAAAGCATCATAAACTGTAAATGTGTAACAGGCTTCCAGATCAAGACAGAACTCAGTGGTGGTTGTTTTTTGTGCATCCATAAAGGGACCAGCTGCAGCTATTTGATTCCCGGCTGCATCGAATAATTTCCAGGAGGATTCAGCCGGGTATTTATCCGTTGTAAATTCCAGCGTGACTGGCGAGCCTTCCGGATGCCCAATTACTGTCCAATTTATTTGATTATTGGCAGGAAGTTCATCGAGATAGCTGGTATTCAGGGAATCAATATCAATCGAATAATCATTAGGACCTTCTGCAATCATTGCCGGAAATGAAAAAATTGTTTCTTCGCCAAAAGCCAATGATCCATTCCATTCAATCGTATCCACAGGCACATCAAATACAGACAATTCAAAAACAATGTTTTTAATTGTATCAATGCCCACATTTATAAGCCGAATAGAAATATCCGATACATCATTACAAATCAACCCTTCATGAACGGGTACGATATATTGAAGCGCAACATCTCTAATACCATACTTCGTAATAACATATGAAAGCGTATCATTTTTATTGTTGTCATCATTATCTAGAAAAGTAGCTATCCGAATTGGGTAGGAACCCGGCTTATCAATAGCAAAGGGTGTGGTAAATTTGAAAGTAAATTCCTGATCCATGGGAAGGCTATCAATCCCAGGATCTTCATTGACCCAGTTGCCATTATTAAACTGATACCCCAACGGCACAGAATATACCGTTTCAAGGCCCCTATTTAAAACAGTAAACTCCACTTCTTGTGATCCAAGTAGTTCATCGTTGATGGGGGCAATGAGCGTAGTAGGAAAAACATCAAAAGTATCTCTTGTCGCTTTAAAGGCTACAATTCTTGTTCCCCAGTCTTTACCCAAAGGCAGATATTGTCCGGCAAACCAAAAAGTAGCATCATCGGTGGGATCGACAGACATCGTAAAATAATCTCCGTATCGATCAAAGCCTTGACTTTTTTTGCCGGTAGCAAACTCATGTTCTATAAATGTCATTTCGCCCAGGGGATCGGTAGCATATCGTCCGGTAAAACGAAGAGAAGGAAATTTGTTAGGCCCGGAAACGGCATAACCCAATCCAATATTCCCCTGGCCATCGATAGAAATAGAAGACTGAAAACGATGGATGCCATCATCGGATCCAATAGTCCCTTCCTGATAGATATGCCAGTCTTCCGTAGCAGTTTTTCTAAACTCCATCCATCTGATACCTGCAACATCGTCTCCTGTGACATCAACCATGAAGCTGATCACAAAAGATTCATGCGTGCCAAAATTCCGGTAGGGGGCTTTATTGGTGATGATCCATTCAGCGCCATCAATCCCCTGTCCGTTCGGTTGAGGAATACAAGAAAAACCACCTGTGTTTTCCAATTGACATCCATCCGTATCATAAGGAGCTGTCGGGAAAGAAAGAATTTCAATGTTTGAGTTGTTCGAATTGTCCCAGTCGATACTGATTTTATGAAATAATATTTGATCTGTATTGGTTTGTCCCCAGTCATCATCATTTAACTTAACGACGATACCAGGACTGCCGGCCGGAGGAGGTGTCATGCCATCCCAATCGATTGGTTGTCCAACCTCAAAGAATACACCTCCCACCTTTGGTGTAGTCAATCGCTGTAGTCTTACATTGTCTTCGCCGGCAAGCATATCGTCTCGGTTAATGGCATAGATCGGAAAATTTCCACCTGATTCATTTGCAGTCAGGTAATAGGCATCTCCCCAAATACCATACTTTGGAAAATCAGGGAATCTTGGGGTTTGAAACGAATATGCATCCCAACTCCCAAGTGGATCACCGGTATGTGAAATGGCAACCAGTACTCTGTTATTGCTAGGAAATTCAGTCAAAAGCCAACGATCCACAGTTTGATCATAAAGTATAATAGGATCTCCAAAGGAGGATTGTTGTACCTGGCTCCATATCGAATTAGCGGACATAACACCGCTGACAGGTGTCCCGGTCTTATCGTATACTCTGAAATAGGTTTGATTGACGATTTCTACATAGTAATCTTTTCCTATATCTCCACTCACATCGGGTACTCCGGATCCTGCATCACTTGAGCTGAGTCCTTCTACATTGACAATAGGGAGAATCTCTGTAGGTATGGAGCGATTGGCAAGTGGGTTAAATAAAGGATCTACTCCCTGAGGCAATGCATTGGGATTATGAGTGATCGGATGCCGTCTGCCCGCAAAATTGGGAACAAAAGAAGGCTTGTTTTTCTTGTATTCAGCTCTTTTAAGTGAATCTGTTGGTGTGGCACGAGCTATCTCATGCAAGGGGCGCGTGGTCCCTAGTTTAACCACAAACGATTGCTCGGCAGTATAGTGCTTTTGGCTGGTTTGACTATGTATCGCACCTATGCAAAAAAGTAATAACAAAACAGCAACACACCATTTAGACACTGGTGTCACTAGAGAAGGAAGAGTCATTTTCATGGTTCAAAACTAACGAAAAGTTGCATCCGTGCATCCGTTAAAAAAACCTAAAGAATGGCTTCAAATGGTAGATATGCCATTATTTTATTCATATTGCGTCAAAATCTACGCGAACGCTTATGAATAAGTATATACAATTTATCATCTTTTGTCTACTGCCTGTCATTGGCTTGACGCAAGAAAATGAAGTTCCTGATATCCGCATGGACTTTGAATCTTATGATCCACCTTCTACTTTGGTTGTTCCCGAGCATCCACTTTCAAGTGCAAAGTTTCCATTTATAGATGTGCACAGTCATCATTGGAATATGGCGGAAGCTGATCTAAGTATCCTTGTTGGTCAGATGGATAGTTTGAATATGGGGATTAATGTAAACCTGAGTGGACGTGGTGGTAAAATACTATCAGAGATGACACATAGTATTGATTCACAAGGTTTCTCTAATCGACTTGTGGTGTTTACCAATATTGAGTTCAGGTCAATCGATGAAGTGGATTGGGAAGAAAGTACTACTGCCCAGATCAGGTATGATGTTGCTAATGGTGCACGCGGACTGAAGATTTATAAAAGCCAGGGCATGACAAATCAAGATAGTTCAGGCAATAGAATCCCATTAAACCATCCCAAGCTTGATGCGGTCTGGTCCTTGTGTGGTGAATTGGAAATTCCTGTTTTGATTCATGCTGCTGACCCGAAAGCATTCTGGCAGCCAATGGACAGTTTGAATGAACGTTGGCTGGAGCTGAAATTAAAACCGCGACGCAAGCGGGACGCGGATGATCCAGCGCCTTGGGAGACAATAATTGCTGAACAGCACGATGTTTTCAAAAGGCACAAGAACACGACTTTTATAAACGCTCATTTTGGCTGGTTTGCAAATGATCTGAATCATCTGGCCGGATTGATGAATGCGATGCCAAATATGTATATCGAATTTGGCGCTGTGATTGCGGAATTAGGACGTCAGCCAAGGCAAGCCAAAATGTTTTTTACGGCCTATCAGGATAGGATATTATTTGGTAAAGATTCATACAACCCTGAGGAGTATCATACGTATTTCAGAGTCTTGGAAACTGCTGATGAATACTTTCCATATTACAAGAAGTACCATGCTTTTTGGAAGATGTATGGACTTGATCTGGGGGATGAAATTTTGAAAAAGATTTATTATAAAAATGCTTTGCAGATTATTCCCGGTCTAGATAGTTCATTGTTCCCTCAATAAAAAAAAGCCTGATGGAGACCATCAGGCTTTTCAATGAAAAAGCTAACATTTTATTTATGTCCCGCCTTCGGTATTTAAAATACAACGAGTTTGTAAGGCACTGCCTCATTATCCATTTCGAATAAGATAATGTAAACTCCGCTGGCAAGATTGTACTGCGATAAACTCCACACGCCTGCACTTGAAGTTACTTTTTCTACAAGAAGTTGTTTGCCTTGTAGTGTATTCAGAGTGATCGTACCCTGGTTGCCACTAAGTCCTTCCCATGTGACATTCACATCACCTTTCGATGGGTTTGGAGCTATTGAAATAAACTCAGCCCAAGGAACATAATTATTAGATACTGTTCCAGAGAGAATAATCGGATCTGATGTGGCTAATGAACAGCCATTTGCATCAACAACAGTATAAGTATATTCACCTGGTTCCAGATTTTCAATCAAGGATCCATTGGCTCCATTACTCCATGTTACAGCATAAGGAGCTGTTCCACCTATGACATCAATGTTGATGCTACCATTGTTCTGTTCCGTTCCAGTAGGATTAGTAGCGGTAACATTTGCTACATCGAGTACTGCTGGTTCCAGCACATCAACGGATACAGCGCTTGCACAACCGTTATTGTCCGTAATTGCGCAAATGTATGTTCCTGGTGCTAGTCCTGTAATGTCCGGTGTTGTAATTCCTAAGACATCCCATAAGTAGCTATATGGAGCAACACCACCTTGTGTGGTGATAGCAATTGCTCCATTGGTATCGCCAAAGCAACTTACCCCTGTAGCGATTGTTAGATTGTCTACAACAGCTGGTTCCTGAATGGTATATGGTCCGGCTGTAAATAAGCAACCATTAGCATCAGTAATGACTCCTTCCACAACACCTGCAGGTAATCCAGTGATAATGTTTTCTACCTGTAAAGTGTCTCCATTGAAGGAATATAAATATGGACTTACTCCACCGATGATGTCTATACTCAGTGAACCATTTGATTCACCAAAACATAAATTGTCAATGATGGTCGAACCTGAGAGTTCAATGATGTTAGGTTGGTTTACAGTATAATCTCCTGAGAATAAATTGCCTTCGTCATCAGATATTTCTAAATGATAAATACCCGTTGGCAAATCACTAATAGATTGTGTATTGTAAATTTCTCCTTCTGGGCCTGTCCATGTAAAGGTATAGTTGCCAGTACCACCATTGACAATCACGGTGATACTTCCGTTGGTCCCTGAATGGCAAGACACATGTTGAATATTATCTATCACGCTAATCTGGCTGCCATCTATGGTTACTTGAACGGTTTGGCAAATAGAGCTTTGACCGCAACCATTCTGAACACTCAGACAAATTTCAAAACTTCCTTCTTCAGCATAGGTATGTATTGGATTCTGCTCATTGGAAGTATTTCCATCACCAAAAGTCCATGCCCATCCGGATAGATTGCTACCTGTCGACACGTCAGTGCCTGCAATGGTTAGACCACTGGATTGATATTGGTATTGAGCATCCGCCGGCGCCAATTCATTCAGGACAATTACCTCATCCACATTGGTGCAGGAATTCGAAGGATTGATAACAGTAATCGTGTAGGTTCCTGGCGCATCTACCGTTGGCGTGTATGTATCACCACCGGATAAAATATTTCCATCGATAGTAGACCATGAAACTTGATTAGCAAGATCACCAGTGGCTTGTAAAATAGGCTCAAGCAATTCACATGAAATGGGGGTGTCATCACCGGCTTCAACTTCCGGAAGGTCACCGGTTGATGTCACAGCTACTGAATTTAGGGCAGTACATCCGCTAAATATATCATAGACTTCTAGGTTATAATCACCTGCTTCATCAACGACTATGATTGGTTGATCTGTTGCTCCAATAATATTTCCATTGGTGGTTGACCAAGTATATTCATAATCATCAAACCCACCTGTGACAAACCCCTGTACTTCCGTTGTGGGTTGTACGCAAGTAATTTCAGGATCCGGTGAGAAGAATATTTCATGCTGAGGGGAGTATTCGATTTCTATGTTTTCTGTCCAGACACATCCGTTGCCATCCTCTACAATAGCCGTTGTGACACCGGCAGGGAGATTGTAGATCAAGTTGTCATCGATATCACCCTCGGAAGAAGATAAGGTATAGTTGCCAACCCCACCATCAATATCAAGCATAATGGTACCATCTCCCTGATCACAATATTCAGGAGTTGTCTCGTAAGAAGCTAATAATTCGTCAGGCTCTGTCACTTCAAAAGTCTCTTCAAATGGACATCCGTTACTGTCTGTTGCATTCAATGTATAAGTTCCGGCAGGAACATCTGAAAGAGTTTCGTCCTGATCACCATTACTCCAGTTGTAATCATATGGTTCAACACCAGCTTCTAGTTCCACACTTACATTACCTGTAGATGAATTAAAGCACAAAGCAGGATCGATATCAGCATTTGCAAGTTCGATCGGTGTTTCAGCACCTTCAATAACGATGTTTTCAATGACAACATCTTTGCCGTTGGCCTCTGTGATCGTTACGCTATAAACACCTGCTCCGACATTCTCAAGGGTTGCACCATGTGTCCCGTTACTCCAGTCGTAATCGATCGGTGTTACGCCTCCCTGGACATCAAGTTCAACAGCACCATCACCAAAGCAAGTTGCTTCGACGATATTGTCAACAACACCGGCGAGTTTGCAGCTTTCGATAAATTCATCCCAAACGGAAAAGGGAACCTGACCAAGTTCATAAACTTTATAGTCAGAACATACAGCATATAATGTAGGGTAATAACCAATTTGGTAATCGTTGTCAGTATTTTCTCCAAATTGCAAGTCTATGATTGGATGTGGAATGTTCGCAACCCAGTTTCCCTGAGACTCATTGGTGAGACCAAGGAGATCATCCATACCGGTGGTTTGGTCTGACTCGATGTAAAAGGCATAGCCTTCATTTGAGCCACTTGGGCCATTGTCGTACCAAAAATCTTCCAGCGCGCCGGTCAACATGTAGTTCCAGCAAGGACCACACCAGGTAGCCGAAAATTTGAGCACCACCATTTTACCTTCATCCAGGTAATCATATAGTGTATGCTCTACCCCTTCAATATCATTGTGCGTAAAATTTGGGGCAATAGATCCATCTGCAAGCTGGGCTGAAATAGTCAAGGGCCCTGCAAAAGCAAATAGAAACAATAGTAAAGTAAAGTGCTTCATAGTTTGTTTTGTTTAAGTTTTGAAGCCATTAAAATACTACATATTTCACATTTGTACTATGTAAAATTTTGTTTTTGGAATAAAAAGACATGTTTTTCACTCTATTTCATCCTATTCGCCAAATTAAAACGTGCATCCTTTATTGCAGTTGGATTAAATCCTTAGAAAAAGAACGTCATAAAGAATGCTAATGACTTTTTGAAAACAGAATGAAATCGCCTTGAGGATCAAGCCAAGTTGGGTTTTCTTTAACGGGGAAAGGAGTATGTATTTACAAGAAAATGGATGAAAACCAAAAAAAAAGCTGGGAGGTTCACTTCAGAACTACCCAGCTTTACAAATTATAATCCCATGAACATAATCTTGATATTTTAGATCGTTTAAAAAGGAGTTTTAAAAGAGGATAGAAAGTTGCCGGGTGGCAACCTTCTATCCATCAGAATTATAATCCCATGAACATATCTAAATTTGAATCCGGTACTTCTACCCGATCTGCATCTCTCTTTAATTGATGATACAATTATCGGGACATCCCAAGGCCTAAACAAGTACAAAAATGCTTATTTGTTACAGCAAAAAAAATTGAGAAAAACAGCAAAATGAGATTAAGCCATTGAATTGCAACGTATTGCATATGCAACAATTGCTTTAGTGTGACTTATTTGTGAAACAAAAGTGTAGAAGACGCCAAAAGAATTGTGAAAAAATTCTTCATTTAATACCACAATTTGGCTCTAAAATGGACTTTGGTACTCAGGATTCGTGTGAATGGTACTATCAGAAAGGGTTAAAAGGAATGCTAAAAGGTCGGATTTCTGACTTGGGGTTAGATGAAGTGGCCGAATAAGTGGGCTTTTATTGGGTGAATTAAGACCCCCACTGTTATAATGTTCAATGATTTCCTCCAAAGTTTGAAAAGAGCCATTGTGCATATAGGGTGCTGTATATTCCGCATTTCGAAGTGTTGGCGCTTTGAATTTGCCATTATCACTGATATTGCCTGTCACTTTTCCGAGGCCAGGGTCTGCGAAGCCTAGTAGGTCCGCAGATGCCTGTAAACCATTGTTAAAAAAATCTTCTGCCGCAAAAAGAGGAGCATTATGACAGTGACCACATTCTGCATCAGGAATTGTTGGGTCAAAATCAAAAAACATGAGGTAACCATTATACTCATCTTCTTCCAGGAAGATCTCGCCTTTAATAAAACGATCATATTTAGTAGTCCCGCCGGATATTACACTTCTTTCGAACTGAGCAATAGCTTTTGTCGCCAGATCTTTATTGATCTCTGTTTTACGCTCTATACCAAATGCTTTTCTAAAGTCTTCAGGATAAGTGGAATGAGATTTAAGCTTTAAAACAACGTTTTCCCACAACTCTCCCATTTCAATGGGATCTTCTACAGGCATATGAGCCTGATCTTCCAGGGTAGCCGCACGTCCATCCCAGAAAAAACGATTGTTATGAAAGCCTACATTAATGATGCTCATCGATCCTCGAGCCGTAGTGCCATTAACGCCTTGACTAAAAGCAAGTCCATCGGCAAATGAAAGCTCGGGTAAATGGCATGAAGAACAGGAAATCGTACTATCAATGGAAAGGATTGGGTCGAAAAAGAGTTTTCGACCCAATCTTATTCCGTCAATTGTCATTGGATTGTCCGCTGGTTGCTCCAAAGAAGGAAAACCAAAAGGAATATTGGGGATATAGGAAATCGGATGATAAGGAATGTCTCTAAGGTCATCAGCAGGATCAATAGGATCCGTGATGGTGTCCTGACAAGCGACTAAAAGGGCAAATCCAATTAGTGTCAACCCAAACTTAAAATGCCTAAATCCCATCTGAATTTGAGGGTATTTTACTGTGCAAGATAAATAGACGTGGCGTAGTTATTGACTAAGGCAGTGATCGTTGCAAGATCCTCCGGATTGTGATTCAGCGGGTTGTGCTTGATAGGAATACTGGATAACAAATCTTTGTAATCCACTATAATATCTAATTGCGTGTCTTTCTGACTTTCGATGACAATAGGCAATCCTCCCTCTAATTCAACATAAAGTCCGTCCGATCCGGTATGTAAGGCAAAAGGAAGATCAAATAACCCAGTCCCTAGAGTGTCTAGTAAGCCTTCCGTTTTAGAGAAAATATAACTACTCCAAGGTATCCAATAATAGGATGTATTGCTCAGTGGGTTAGTAGAAGGAAAATCAGCTGGTTTCATTGCATTGATATCCGGTTTTACACCTATGCCAAAACGAATCCCTGTATAACTACCGGTTTTTATGTTCATAGACTTGATTGTAAATCCTTTTTCTGCGGCAGTTAAATTATCAAAGCTCATATCCGCCAACGCTATATCGCTGATTGGGGTACCTGCAGCCTGATTTAGGAGATCAATATCGGATAACATTAAACTAATCAAGCTAAACTGGATATCTTCTCCATTGTCGAAATCATATGTTGAAAAGGTTGATAATGGTTCGCCATCATATACGGCTTTGACATTTATCGTCAGGGTGCCGTAGGTGGTTTCATCATCATCTTTACAAGAAATAAGCCCAAGTACACCAACAGCGACCAGGAAGAATAGAATGTTTTTCATTTATAATTATTTTTAGTTTGGCTAGATTAATAAAACGATCGTACCATCGATTTGTTTTGACGGATGAAAGTCAATTCGTCGGTGTTATACTTCCGGGTAGATGTGCTTTAATCGATGTTTGAAAAGAACTTAAATCACTGATATCAACATCCTGAAACCAAAGGGAGTAATTAACAGTCACCGCAAATTGCTCATCAAATCCCTTCCGAAAGGATAATTCATAGGGTAAACAAAATTCGAGCTTTGTCGTCAAAAAGACCGTATCATATGTTACAGTATCTAAATCTCGCTGGATAACCAGTCGCAAAGTCTCCAGCATGGACGTTTTCTGATTCCATAGTGGGCTTTGTTTCGTAAGGTTTTGTGGTGTGGAAGCATCATTTTCATCAAGGCAACTAAAATCCTCCACCAGACCAAAGGTCATCTTTAGAGAATCCGATAAGGGAGCCAAACGAATCGTTCCCAATACGTAAGAAAACTGCCGGGTATCGGCCGTCAGGATATCCGGTGTGTAACTCAGGATACTGGAAAGGCAATCAGCATGCACTGAGTCAACGGTATAAGTAATGCCATCGCTATCCTGCCATGCCCAGGAGGATAAAAAATATTTCAGATCATTGATTTTATAAGGCTTTGCATGAATATCATACAATGTATCTAAGTTGGAATAATTTCGTTCATTCCATTTCTGGGATAAGGAAAGATTCATTTTTGGGTAGGTACAGCAATCATCACAAGCGCGATCAACCTCAAAATCGAAGTTGCTGGCATACAAATCCAGACATCCGTCAATTCTTGTATTGCACCCAAGACCTACGCATAAAATAAACAGGAGGTAGAAAATATACGGGAGGTGCTGATTATTATCTTTTACTTTCGAAATCGGTAACAAGTTGTTTGATTATTTTTTTAACCTGATAGGAGAATTCTTTTTCAAGCATCCATTGGTAATACTGCTTATCGCGAGAAAGCACTTCAGCTGCAGGTTTGCCCATATATTTTCCAAAATTAAAGACAATGGTGCCGTTGTGATCGTATTTCAATCGCTGGGTCACATCCACGATATTCAGGTCATTTGTAAATGCATCTAATGCCTTGACATCATTGGTTATGGGTCTCTGCGTAATATCACCATCCCCTGATTCAAAATCTGCCTCTTTATACTTCTGAAGCTGACCATCTAGAACGGCAACCGTCGCGCGCACATCTTCAAGTGCATCATGCGCATTTTCAATGGTTTGAGCACAATAAAACTTATACGCTGCTGAGAGCGTTCTGGGCTCCATTTTATAAAAAATACGCTGTACGTCAATGGTTCGTCGTTGATCGATGTCAAAGTCGATGCCTGCACGAGCGAATTCTTCCATCAGTAAAGGGACATCAAAACGATTTGAATTGTAGCCGGCAAGATCAGCGTCTCCAATAAAATCAAATATTTCACCGGCCAAATCAGCAAAACCAGGCTTGTCTTTGACATCTTCTGGGGTGATGCCGTGTACGGCCATGGCTTCCGGGGAAATAGGAATACCCGGGTTGATAAGATATTCTTTCTCTATCGAAGGGCTTCCATCTGGGTGGTATCGTATGAATGCCAGTTGGATGATCCTGTCTCTGAGGACATTCAAGCCCGTGGATTCGATATCGAAAAATATTAGGTTTTTATCTAGTTTGAGATTCATGGATGGCAAAGGTAATCCTTTGGGGTGGATACAAGTATGCTGAAAAAGCGTAGAAAACAATAGATTTAGCTTGATGATCTTCCGGAAGTGGTAAACGTCGTTTATTTGCCCTTTTTATAGTGAAAGAGAAGATTGAGGTCAATGAATATATATAAATGATAATCAGTATTTTAATTGAGCGTACGAGGTGTACAAACTGAAAATTGAGGAAATCCCTAAATCAGTCCAGACAGAGGGCGGGTTACCTATATATATGCAGCGATAAAGCAGCCAAAGGAAAAAGATACATCAGGCCGTATCACGC
>JBBKXT010000241.1:0-4070 GCA_037969625.1 Saprospiraceae bacterium | reverse complement strand
CCGGATACAATTTGTCAGGGTGATGATGCGATACTTTACACCACTTCTGCCATGGATCATGCCACGCATTATGTGTGGTCGATTCCTGCGGGAGCCAGTGGTGTTAGTGATGCAGATACGATCGAAGTGACTTATGGTCTATTCGCAGTATCAGGCTTTATCACTGTAATAGGTTTTAATGAAACATGCATGGGCGACTCTTCTGCATTAGAAGTTACCGTCAATGCTCAACCGATCACTCCGGTGATATCAGGAACAGAACACATCCTTCTATCCGATTCAGAAACGGGCAATCAATGGCATGATGAAAATGGACCGATACCGGGCGCCACAGGGCAAGAATATATTGCCACCTGGTCAGGAGATTTTTATGTCATCGTTACACTTAATGATTGTTCGTCAAATCCATCAAACACGATCACGGTCATCTTGTCATCGACCACTACCATTGAACGCAATCCATTGATAGAAGTATATCCGAATCCTGTTCACCACAAACTATTCATCGAAGCCAGGGGAGATGTTCGAAGCATATCCTACAAACTTCACAATGCATTGGGTCAACCAATTGATCATGGTTCTTTCTCTGGAAAGACAACTTTGGACACTGATCAATTGATGCCGGGTATTTACTTTATCCGACTTGAGGATGGTGGGCTTGTGGATGTGCGGTTGTTTGTTAAAGATTAATTGTTAATGATCATTTGTGAATTGGGCCGAATGGCAGGACACCGCCCTGCTTTTAGCACAGACATACCTCAAAACCTATTCAAGCGCTGTAAGTGCGCCCCCTGATATTAATCATTTGCATAACACCATTAAAAGATAATCAACCGAATATCAAGGTATTGCCGTATTAACTGCAGTCATTTAAAAATGACTTGGATCATATCCTCATTATCCGTTGTAAACCACTTGCATTGCCCGTATCTTTATTGTCAATCAATTATTTAAACAATTCAATTTAAAAGAATGACTCAGGAGCAAAAAAAATGTGTCGGCATATGGATGGATCACCGTCAAGCCATTTTCATAAACGATGAAAGCGGAGAGTTTGCCATTACGGACACCGTAAACAGCGAAGAATACACTGGCCATAAAGGAGAACATACCACCAACAATGCCAAACGAAATACAGATAAAAAATACCACAAGACGCTGTCAAATCATCTTATGAATTACGATGATATCTACCTTTTTGGCCCGGGCACGTCACAAGAAGAAATGCAGAATTTTCTAAAAGAAGACCTTCACTTTAAAAACAAAAAGATCACACTCGGCACAGCAGATCAAATTACAGATCCTCAGATGGTGGCCCAGGTGAGGGATTTTTTTAGTTAGGGCAATCTCGTTGTTTTAAGGTTTCCCTTAAATCGAATATCAAGTTATTGGTCAGTAATAATCTATTTCGGCAATTTGTAGTTGCCACTGAGTTGTGGAATACTCTCCTGAATTTTTATCCTATCCCTGACTAGCCGTTGTTGGAGTTTGCTCCAACAACATTTGTTTCCATCGCAAGGCTGTTCACAAGGATACAGAGTTGCAGGAGCAAACTCCATGCAACGGCCAGTCGATGACAATTGAACGTGTTCCGCGTAGATTCTAAAAGCAGTGCAGCATGTGTGGCACACTCGCTAAACACCACCGGCCCGGCAAGTGTGCCTTTTAGTCGCCTAATCCGCTTCAGGCAGAGAAGGAGACACACGCCCATCGCTTTTCCGCCTTCCCGATCCCGATCAATAGGGACGGGAGCCTTTTCCAATTCTTAGGAACAATTTTTGCAAACTACTATTGCAGATAATAAGATCATATTGAGTTTCCCTCAATTTGAAGGAGATCAGTATACCATGTTATAGTGCTATTCCGGTCCAGAAGCGTGGTTTTAACACCATGGCTTCGGTCATGGTATTGGATCAAGAGAATAAAATAAATATATAGATTAAAGATATTCAACAATTTGCATCAAATAAAGACCAAATAAAAGCAAGAAACCCATCTGAAATGACCGTTGCCGTTGTCATACCATGTTATAATGTCGAAAGACATATCGAAGATGTCATCCGGGATCTCCCGGACGAGATCACCTGGATCATTGCCGTCAATGATTGTTCAAAAGATGGCACCGAAGCCGTGATCCAGCGGCTACAAGCGGATAACAATAAAATCATTTATATCGCCCACGAAAAAAATCAAGGCGTCGGTGGTGCCATGCTCACCGGTTATCAAAAATCAATAGATCTAAATGCAGAAATCAGCATAAAACTGGATGGCGATGACCAAATGGATGCCGGATATATTCCCGCGCTGCTCGCACCAATCCAATCCGGTGCCGCAGATTTTACCAAAGGGAATCGATTCAGGGATTTCAAAGCATTGCAGGCGATGCCCTTGAGCCGAAGGATTGGAAATTTAGGTCTAAGCTTTATCATCAAAGTAGCCTCCGGCTATTGGAATATTTTTGATCCTACGAATGGTTTTACTGCCATTCGGAATGAAGTGTTTTCGAATATGAATCTGAACAAGATTCACAAGCGCTACTTTTTTGAAAGCTCGATGTTAAATGAAATGTATTATGCCAATGCTGTCATTCAGGATATACCCATGAAAGCAAGATATGGCGATGAAATATCAGGACTTTCTAAAAGCCAAACTTTCTTCGAATTTCCACCAAAACTTTTTGTAGCGTTTGTGCGAAGAATTATTCTCAAGTATTTTCTATTTGATTTTAATATCGCTTCATTGTATATCCTCGTAGGCACACCCATGTTTCTATTTGGCATCGGCTATGGCCTGCTCAATTATATAAAGTATGCCTCCAGCCACATAGCTGCTCCTACAGGAACAGTCATTATCCCTACCCTCTTGATTATTCTGGGATTTCAGTTAATGCTCTCTGCAATCAGTTATGATATTTTAAACTACCCAAAGCGATGATCTCAGCAAAGGATTATATAAACATCTACCTCTCCCAAATCCAAACCAACGAAAAACCAAAGGAGACAATTTAGAATCATGCACATTCATTCTTTTGCAGTGATGGTTTATGGCGACTCACCCTATCTCGAAGCGTGCTTACACTCCTTGCAAAATCAAACAGCTTCCAGTGCGCTCTATATCGCCACTTCAACACCTTCAGATTACATAAGGAATCTTGCCACCAAGTTCAATATCCCGGTTTTCATTAATGAACACAATCACGGCATTGCTTCCGATTGGAATTTTAGTCTCGCACAAGCGAAAACAAAATATGTAACGCTGGCTCATCAGGATGACCTGTACTTGCCGGATTATACAGCGTCATGCTTACAGGCCGCAGGTGCATTTAAAGATACCCTCATTTGCTTCACGGATTACACAGAAATTGCTGATGACCAGGAGCGAAAAGGAACCCTACTTCTTCATGTTAAAAAATGGATGCTTTGGTTCTTTATGCCGATTCGAAAAAATATCTCCAGTCGGTTTTGGAAACGAAGATTCCTTTCGCTGGGCTGCCCCGTAGCCGCACCAAGCGTCATGTACAATCTGGACACCTTAAAGCACTTCACATTTTCTGATGCCTTCACGATAAATATGGATTGGGATGCCTGGTCCAGAATGGCGCAAATGAAAGGAAGATTTGTTTATGTCAATAAAAATCTTGTGCAACATCGGATCCATTCAGATTCAGCCACAACACTTGGTCTTGAAGCACAAGCCCGACAAAACGAAGACCTGCTTATGTTTGAAAGGTACTGGCCTGGATGGGCAACAAAAATTATTTCCCGCATCTATTCAAGCAGTTACAAGTCAAACGGCTAGTTCCTTTCAACTAAAAAACAGCAAAGACGCGAATACATTATCTTGCGCTTCGCGATCAAATAAAGGCATCCATATCGAATGAAAATACTCCAGGTCATACCTTCTTTCATACCGGCTTACAGTTATGGAGGTCCATTAAAGATTTGCTTTGATGTGTCGCGTGAACTCATACGCCGGGGTCATCAGGTGACCGTGGCGACGACTGATGCCCTGGATGATACCAGTCGATTAGTGGCTTTGGAAGAGACCATTGAAGGAGTCCGTATCCTTCG
>JBBKXT010000240.1:0-8273 GCA_037969625.1 Saprospiraceae bacterium | reverse complement strand
CGTCTGTAGTCCACAAAAAATCGAATGGCAATATTCTTGTTGACATCATAACTGATCGCCGGAGAAATAGTGATATCCTTCGAACCTCGGGTGGCTCTTGCGCCAACCGTTTGATCCAGAAGATGATTAAGCGTGATGTTATCCGAAAATGATACATCCAAAAGGATATTCAAATCGTTACCCATTTTGGTGGTTCCTCCTGATCCGGGACGACTATTACTTGGTTTCTTCTTATTCGCTGCATTATTAAATCCAGGCAAGAAACCAATACGCACGTTTTTCAACTTCCAATCAAACCCAAAGTCAACTGTCGTAGATCGTGTCTCCGCTAGTTCGTACGAAGTGTAACCCATGGACAAGGTCCTTCGCTTGGCATAACTGAAACTGATATTCATATCATTCTTAAACTTCATATCAATACCCAACAATGGCGAAAATGCTTCTTCGATCACAATGGTAGGTAGTAGAAACTCGGAGTGGTAGTTTAGACTAATCGCATCAAGGTTCAGTGGATTTTGTTGCCCAAGATAATCTCCGGTATCAGGATCGTATTCCACATACGTCAAGTCTGAGGCAAACTGATTAACACTTAGGGTGGCTTTATATCCATGTGTCAATCGCACATTGCTGAATATTTTTTGTAATGCCGGAATCTTACTGAGTCCACTGTAGTTAAGTGTCCAGTTAGGGCTCGGAATCCAACTAAACATATCCGTAAAATTAAAATTGGTCGGATCCTTATTGGTATATGCAGACAAAAATGCCGGTGTCAGAATGTCTTGTTGCTTTCGCCCAAAACCTTCTGCATACTCAGTGCCATCCAATCCATGTTCACCCGTACCACGCTCTTTCGAAATAATGGCTCGGTTCGCCTCATATTTATCAAAAAGTTGGTTCAGCTGAGCCGAGTCCCCCATAAATAAAGTAGGTATCGCCAGATAGGAGAGCGTAAAGCTTCCAATCTCTCTTGCGGACCTCTTCCCAATGTCATCTATGGTATTCCCTGACTTATTATATGTTTTATAAAAGACTGAGAAATTAGTGGTTAGGTTACGTGTAAAGTCAACATCAAGTTTAAAATCCTTAACGGGCTCAATGGAAATACGACTATCGAGCGACTCTGTACGAGATTGCAACACCGGTGAGTTTTGGAAAGCATTGGTCGTAATCCACTCGCTCGTTCTGGCCTTTTCAAGAAAATCCTCCGAAGTGTCATAGATATTTTTATTGATCTTGGGTTGTCCTCCGGTCACAAAACCCAAGCCAGGGGTTGTGAACTTATCACTTAACCCAAAGAAGCCGCTTTTAGGTGTAAATCCTGGAATAGTAGTACCGCTGGCGATACCATAATTTATCCTGAATTTCCTAAATGACATCAAGACCCGAACAGCACCTTTTACCAATGGATTAATTTCTCCGGGCTTCTTTGTTTTGTCTTTATCCTTAGCCGGATCTTTACTTGGATCGGCAGTAGTCGTCGGATCTTTCGTGGAGGATTTTACAGCAGGTTGTCGTCCTCCTCTATTGCTCGGGGCCTTTCCTGTTCGATTGACATTGGTCAGAAATTTAGATTTATTATACAAGCTGACCAGATCCAACTCTGTTGAGAAGTTAGTGGTCTGCCCATTCTGAATCACATTCCCCAGCGAATCGGTATTGATTGATGCCGCTCGCCAACTATAATTCGCATCATAACTTACGTCCATCCGCACCCAATCCAAAAGTGGAATCGTTTTCAGCGGAACAGCAAAAGTGACTCTGATCTGCTGATTATAATCTTTGGTTCGTCCACCCGCCAAAATATTTTTATAGATCGAGTCTCTTCTGACCTTAGGATCAATCGTTATTCCTTGGATACGATCAACATATTCATCCGGTTCATCAATCACGGCTGCGTTAGCTGCATTAAAATTAATCTTGATGGATTTCGCCAAATCCCATCTCAGGCTATACGTTCGATCCCAAGTAAAACGCTTAGCATACCACGTCTTATAGATCGGATCAGAAAAACGATAAGATCGCTCTCCAAACTTTCGGTCCATGACCGTATTAAAAGTAAAACTACTTGGTATCGGGTTAAAATTAAATTCTGTCAGCCATTTAAGCCAAATGCTTTTTGATAGACCTTTAAGAGGTTGTATAGGCTTTGAAGGAATACTATAAATATAGTCCAGCGAAGCTCGGTGTTGATCCACCTGATCTTTTTGCACAACGATGTTTCGAAGATAAGACCTGGAGTAAGAATAGCTCGCTGCAAAATTGGATATATCATACGGCATTGGCTTCCCAGCACCGGTGCCATTGACTCTTAGATTTGTGATACTAATTTGTTTGATCGAACTAAAATCCTGTGATTGTTCACGCACACTATCTCGTACTTCCACATCACTGGTTCGCTTAAGCTTATCTGCCAGCACTAAGTCAAGATCTAAGGCATCAAACTCAGGTTTGCGCAGTGTCTCACTGTATTGATAATAAAAAGGAATCTGAATTTTAGAATCTGCTCCAAAGAACTTGCCGAGTGATAAATTAGTTGAAAAGTCGAGTTGTGTGACACTTTCTTTCGCACGATCATCCAGCTTTTGATCTAATGCACCAAAACCAATGCTTGAATATCCTCCTGAAAGACCTACGCTACCAAAATCCGCTAAATCAGCATCCAGTCGGGCTACGGCAGCAACGCCTCCACGCTCATCCAATCCAACCATTCGTAATTCATTGACCCAGATTTCACCGGAATACGGGTAAGTAAATTCATCTCCTTCCACATTCCTGATACCAATCAAGACATTCCGTACATACCCCAATGTTGGATTCCCTTTGATGGAATACTTTCGCTCTACTGAAACACCGTCAATATCCTGCATAACAGTTATTGTGTAAACATCACTTGCTGGTATATTCATCTCATTTCTCTCGATCTTCAGATTGGTCATATCCTCCAAGGCAAAGCGCACCTCGTTTTCAATACGCCACAATTCCTCTTTGTAGGCATCGTTCATCAAATTGGGATCACGGGACATCACCAAAGGAACTTCATACTCGTAGTAGTTGTCTACAAAGTCAGAACCCAATCGAATAAAAAGCTTCACGGCGTTATCAGGAATCCCCATCACTTTATCATTCAAATATTGTTCTTCTGCGTGGACAAACATCTCAAGACCTTTATAAACTCTTAGATCCAGATCAAGATTTTTAAACACCCCTCGCTGACATCCATCCTCTAGATTTTCAAACTTCAGTGATAAAGACTGCTCGTTTTGATATACATTCTGATAGGAGCTGCTCGTGATCTGCTCTCTTTGAATCCCTAATGGCAGGTCATATCCGAAAGGCAAACGATCAGAATTTTCTTCAATATTAACTCCATCAATAAACAAAGATGCTTGTCCATCCATGCCGCATTCCAATCCGCGTGTTACTTTACGCCATTGATTTCTAATCAGGTCAAAGGTTGCAAATCGCAAGGTGGTTTGCTCTGTAAATTGTGTCAGGAACATCCGCATAAAACGAATCGATCTAAAATCCTGAATTCCTCCAACCGCTCTTGTATATTCATCCAGAGGCAATCTGAACTTATACCAGGTTCCGTTGGGTGTATTTACAAAGTCAGTAATTTGTGGATTGTTGGGGTTAAGATTTCCTATATCATTATTTCCTCCACCAAATTTTTCAAACTCTACAACATATTCAAAATACGATTCTGTTTCACTCATCGTATTGTCATTATTGATATCCTCACTATCGGGAATATTGGTCGATGCCTGTACTCGCGTATCCCCTTCCTGAGAAAGTGGTGAGTTCCCATGTGTCCCATTAAACTTGCTGTATCGTGTAAATACATCAGTGCCACTAGGATATTCATTGCCATCCAGGAAGTAAGCGAAGTTGTCATTAGCCGGATCTCGCTGGGCTTCGTTAAGGCAATCTGCACTTACGCCGGCATTTTGCAATGCTGCAAGATAATCCCCAAACCATTGGCCTTCTTCTTCATCTGTAAGGCCATCCAAACCAACATCTTGTTGATCCCTGCCTCCTGTTGCATTAGAGAAAGCGTTGACTGTTGCATTAATACGTGGTATTTTTCCCCAGTTTGTATTATCCGTTGGTCCATCATTAGCATTTAAGGGGAGACCATGTTCAAAAAACTTTCGGCTATCTCTCAGGATATCCTCGGAAATATTTCCAATTTGAAAGACAAGTTTTCCTTGTTGGCCACCCATAGAATCAGCCAGAAAAGGATCCAGCACCCAGAATTCAATCAAGTCTATATTGGCTTGTTCAAAATTAACTTGATTCAGACTTCGCATGATTCCTCCCCAACGTGTCTCAGGAGCTTTCAGCCTACAAGTACTTCCATCTAATCCAAGTGATACGCCTGGAATACCTTCGGGCGGATCAAAATTATAAGGACCTCTTTTATCAGGATAATAGGAAACATCAAAAGTCCTGAAATCATTCAGACCAAAATTGGGCGTTCGGTTTTGAAATATCTCTTGTTGCGAGACTAACCGTGTATAAGGATTCGAATTGGCACCTGCAGCATCATTACGCGCACCTTGGTCAATTCTATACCAGTTGATCATTGCCCGATTGGCGCCATAAGCTCGATCATTGATCAGCGCTGATTCTCTAAAAGCCGGCATTCCGTCAATTTCAGCATTCTGAGGAGTAGAGGCTATAAACCACGAAGTAGTGGGTGTCCTCAAGTCAAAATTGCTTTTGGTCCCTTCAAAGTCATCCAGATAGATGGCTCCTTCTTTATCTTTTTTGCTGATGTTGATAGCACGGGAGTGTCCGGGTCTGAGCGCAGCCATTTCAGCTTCAAAAGTGATATTGGATGGTGCATTGGTACTGATCCCGGGAATCTTGTCGACCAGTTTCGTAAGCCACGGAGCTTCATCACTATAGTTCATGTCCAACCCATAGATCCTGTTGTTGATAGGATCATCACCGATATTTACCTTCTGCGTATAAGGTCGCTCATATAAGTGCATGTATGTACCCCCAACACTTAGGTGTTCGCTGACTTTATAATCCGCCCGCAGACCGAGCATGGTCTTTTTGTTAAAGCTAAATAACGCATTGTCTTCGAAGCTTACATTAATAGGGGTGCTGGGTTGCAAAAAGGCTGGGTTAATAATTTTTATTCGCCCAATATTGTAATCGATGGTGTAGTCTTCATTCTCCTTCAACTGCTGTCCTCCGGCTGTTACTCGCACCGACCCAGGGGGAATATTAAATGCGCCTAGGGAAATATCTGAAGAGGTACTCGATTTGGATTTCCCTCGGAGTGTAAATCGATTTAATTCGGGATACTGTCTTGCGATCGTAATGGTACTATCGTAGAGTTGTGGGTATACCAGCGAGTCGATATATGATTCGGTCCCTCCATTATTTCGGATAAAGTTTTCTAGTGTTCCGGCAAAAGGTTCGAGCACCGGAAACATCACGATGCCTAGTGGTGGGGTGATGGTTATCCCATAGACAAAGTCAAACTTTCCATCGGGTTGAGGATCTCCGGTAGCGTTCAAATTGTCTAAGTCAAAAATATTAATGAGTGGCACATTTGAAAGATTAGCGCCATCCGGAAGGAATCGTTTGAAACCATCTTTGGTATCATCATAAAAAACATCCAATTCAAAATCAGTTGGATCAAGCTCTCCTCCGCCAATTCGATACACGTTTTTCATCATCAAATCCCAAAGTGGGAGATCGACTCGCTGGTTAGTACCCTTAAGCATTTTGACAAAAAGTACTTTCTGTGAGCCGGTCGTGTCTGTATTTTCAATCTCGGTAGAAAGCTCACCTACCTGAAACACTACTCCGTTATACGTGTATTCGTAAGCTACACCAAGCACTTCATCCTGGTCTAGTCTAATATTTAAAGAGAGAAAACCGAGCTCCGGATTAATTCGGTATTCATTGGTGCTAAGCTTTCTTCCTTGAATCTTTTCAAAATCCCTGCCACTCACAAAATCGAAAGGCTCGCCTTGCAAAATTTTGACAGTATTATTAATGTCTCTGATCGCAGGATCCTGTCGCAGGGAGGGTATAATGAGATTCACATTGTTATCTGCAAGGATATCCTCCATACAGATATCCTTATATTTTGCAGTATCTGAAATACGCCATTTATCGGGGTCACTATTTGTCATTTCTCTATACTCGCCCACATCCGATATGGCAACAATATCTCTGACATCTGTCGTTTGATTTCTGGTATTTGTCACCCAAACTTCCATTCGCGTAATGCGGAAAAGACTGTTGATCTGCGGAAGATTGTTCAGGGCACTTTCGAAAGCATTTCGGTTAAAATGAGCAAGGAAGAAATGGCGGTTTTCATCATACTGATCCCCATAGATCGTAAATTCATTTTGTACACTACCTCCTTGAATCTGAATACTATTTTGCTTAGAATTTTGCTGCGAAGCGATTGCGGTGAGTCGAAGGTGACCAAATTGGAATTCGGCTTTGATACCAAACAAACTTTGACTTCCCTTGATAAGGGTTGAGTTCAAGGGCAAACTCACATCTCCTGCTTCTATTGATTTCAGAATTTCATCATCACTAAACATATCTGAATTGTAATCCAATTTCAGTTTGTTCTGGAAATCAAAAGTTCTGGATGTATTGTAATTAAAACTGGTATTTAATTTTTCCCCGATCTGACCATTGACATCGACTTGTATATCCATGTCAAAATCAAATCGTGGACCATTGCGTTGTTGACGGATGGGTAGAATCGGGTTGTCCTGACGGTAATAGTCCAATCCAAAGGTGAGGTCGACATTTCCCTGGGGGCGGATATCAACCGTCGTACCACCAAAAAGGCGGTCGATGATATCTTTAGACACATCTACCTCAGCCACGGGATCCAGATTGCCTCCTTTGCTTCGATCTCCGGAGGCTGCTCCGGCAAGTTTTTTGAAATAATCGGCTTCTGTTTGCTGCGCATTCCAATCGACATACTCTTCAAAAGTCATGCTGGTAGGGGCTCGATAATTTTGCCCACCGATAGTTTCTGTGAGGATATAAGTATTTGTAAGCGGATCGTACTCTACATTTTGAATCAGATCAATGGGATCGAGCAGATCAAACGGGTTATTATTGGGGTCTTCGATCCAGTTTCCGTAGCGATCCTCGATCGGAATGGAGTCGGTGGCTATCGTGGAGACTTCTTCCACCGCCCAATGATAAGGGTCAGGCAGATCGTATGACGCTTTGACCTGTCCGGCAAGGAATAGGAATGTGATTATAGCCAGGGATGACTTTATAAAAAACGACGCTGTTCTGCTCATGTACTTGTTATGCCTTACTCTATGCGCTTTTGAGGGTCTGATGTCCCATCCGGTTGATCCTTTCTGGGCAGATTATTATGTTAATAGGTTGTATAACGATACAATTCCATTTGAATTATATGATTTCAGGCAGATAACATCCGTAAGGCCAATCTTACGAGTGTTTCGGTAGGAATATCCCCACCCTGCTCCCTGACAATTTGGCTGATTACCTTCTCTACTCTGCTTTTCACGAATCCCAAGGTCACCAATGCGGACTGTGCTTCTTCCATAGATTGATGCTTAGAGCTCCCTGTAGTGGGATCGCGTGGATCAATCTCGGTTTTTAGCATTTTCTCCTTCAATTCCATCATCAGACGCTTGGCTGTCTTTGGCCCTACTCCTTTTACTTGTTTGAATGCCAGCTCATTATCTGTAATTATAGCCTGCCTACACTCTTCCGGCGACATTCCTGACAAAATCAGTCTGGCAGTATTCGGTCCGATGCCGGAGACACTGATCAGGTGCAAAAACACCTCCCGTTCAGCCGGATCATAGAATCCCCATAATCGCTGAACATCCTCTTGAACCTGTAACCAGGTGAAAATCTTTTGATTTTCTCCGGTTTTAATTTTATCAAAACTATTTATAGTGATATTTAGCAAATAACCGATCCCTCCCGTTTCCAGGACGGCATGGGTTGGTTGTTTTGAGACCACTTTTCCTTGGATATATTCGAACATATTATAAAAGTTACAAATATAAGTAACCATAGGCAATTAACTCCAAAAGTCTCGCCCTATCTTTACAGCATATGAATATCCTCATTATTGGTAGCGGAGGCCGCGAACATGCATTGGCCGATAAAATGGCGTCAAGTCCATTGTGTACTCAATTATTTATTGCGCCCGGAAACGCGGGAACAGCATTGTCCGGCAAGAATCTAGTGATTGATATCAGTGATTTTGATGCCGTCAAAAGTGCTGTTTTAGC
>JBBKXT010000239.1:0-9147 GCA_037969625.1 Saprospiraceae bacterium | reverse complement strand
TGTGTCATGATATTACCCTCGGGGAATCGTTTACCGCAAAACTTGGAGAAGAATGGTGCGTTTCATCGACCGGATGGAAAATGACCGTCGGTCCTTTCATTGAAGATGGCCGTTGCAATATTCCGGACGTTATTTGTGTATGGGAAGGGGCCTATATTATGGGGGCAACTTTTGACGATGGGCAGGAGGTGCTGGATACCTTTTATGCAGCTAACGATTGGCGTGACACGTTGGTCCATGGGCCGCATACAATTATCCTGAACAGGATATATCCACTGACGCGACCTGATTTTGATCCGTTGGATCCTGATGATTATTCATTTGAAATGATTGTCAAATAAAGCTATTTATCCTTTCCGCACAAATTTCTATGGATGAAGCAGATTCAAACATATATCTCACTATTGGTTCTTAGCACTTTTTTATCTTGTTGTGAGAAGGAAGAAACAACCCCTTCGATATGCGAACAGAATTGTGTTTTAGAGCCGCAAGTAGGGCCATGTAATGCTGCAATTCCAAGATATTATTTTGATAAAAATGAAAAATTATGCAAGGAATTTACCTGGGGAGGTTGCGCCGGTGTAGTACCGTTTGAAACCATGGAGGAATGCGAGTCTTGCAGCTGTAATTAAATAAGCATTGAAAAAAGGCTATACAAAAATGCCTCCTTACTATTGACCCAATAGCACATCTTGGTAGGATTAAAAAAGAAATAGCTAACCTTCACCCTTGGTTTGTAAAATTTATAAAAAGAGCTCATCCAATTTTATGCCCAACAAAAAAGGCCCCCAATCGGAGGCCTTTTTACTTTTATAGATTTCTATAATTATCTTCTATCGTCTGTTTCCACGATCACCGCCACCTTTGCGGTCTCCTCCACCACGTCGATCT
The DNA here is from genome assembly GCA_037969625.1 of Saprospiraceae bacterium. Classification (GTDB taxonomy): domain Bacteria; phylum Bacteroidota; class Bacteroidia; order Chitinophagales; family Saprospiraceae; genus Opimibacter. The sequence goes on along the minus strand of JBBKXT010000239.1, from coordinate 8,256 downwards.
CCTCCACCTCTGCGATCTCCTCCACCGCGACGATCTCCTCCACGGCTATCATCAAAAGAGCGAGCCGGACGATCCGGAGGACCTTCCTCTCCATACCCATCCGCGTAGGTACCGTCTTCGTTTTTCTTACGCTCAGGTTTTGGCAACAATGCCTTTCTTGACATTCTCATTTTACCGGAACGCTCATCGATCTCTACTAATTTTACTTTGACGATATCTCCTTCGCTGAAAACATCTTCAACATTGTCAATACGTGTATGTGATATTTCAGAAACATGCAACAAACCACTTTTTCCCATGAAATCAACAAAGACACCATAAGGCATGATCGTTCTAACCACTGCTTCAAATTCCTCACCAACTACTGGAACGTATACGATCGCATTGATTCGCTGTCGAGCTGCTTCAAGCGCTTCTTTATTTGCACTGGCGATGTTGACGATACCTTTATCACCATCTTCTTCGATATTGATGATGGTACCGGTTGTCGCCTGAATCTCCTGAATCACTTTTCCACCAGGCCCGATAATAGATCCAATCTGGCTTTTCTCAATGATGATTTCAAGGATTCGAGGTGCATGATCTTTTAGATCAGCTCTAGGCTCAGAAAGTACTTCACCCATTTTTGAAAGTATATGTAATCTACCGGCACGCGCTTGTAAAAGTGCTTTCTCCAATAACTCATAACTCAATCCATCCACCTTGATATCCATCTGGCAACCAACGATACCTTTTTCAGTACCTGTTAGTTTGAAGTCCATATCTCCAAGTGCATCTTCATCACCAAGGATATCTGAAAGAATCGCATTTTTTCCTCCTTCACTGATCAATCCCATCGCAATACCTGATACAGGCGCACTTATTTTTATTCCACCATCCATTAATGCAAGTGAACCGGCACAAACTGTCGCCATTGATGATGAACCATTAGATTCCAGGATATCTGAAACGATTCTTAATGTATATGGCTGGTCTAATGGAAATACTTTGCGAAGTGATCGCGCTGCAAGATTAGCATGTCCTACTTCTCGACGACCCGGACCACGCATCATTTTCACCTCACCTGTTGAGAAAGGAGTAAAATTATAATGGAGAATAAACTTCTCGTAGCGATAATCAAGTGCATTGTCAAGAAGCATCTCATCATTCTTAGTACCCAGTGTAAGACTGGTCAACGCTTGTGTTTCGCCTCTTGTAAAAATAGCAGAACCGTGCGTCGTCGGAAGGTAATCTACTTCCACCCAAATCGGTCTTACTTCATCTGTCTTCCGACCATCTATTCGTATCCCTGAATCAAGAACAAATTTTCGGATAACTTCCTTTTTTAATTTATCATAATAGCTACTGACCAAAGAACCTTTCTCTGTCATGTAGTCTTCGTCATTCGCTTCTTTAAGTTTTTCAACGAGCTCATTTTTGATCGTATCAAACTTTTCTTTTCGAACAGATTTGTCAAGTGCGCCACTTGCTACTGCAAGCACTTGCGCTGCACACATTTCATGAATCTTCGCTTTAAGCTCTTCATCTGATGGTTGCGCAGGTAGTACTCTTTTCACCGTTGCTTTTTCTCCAACTTTAGCGGCGAGATCCAACTGTGCCTTACACATCACTTTGATCGCTTCATGTCCTACACGAATAGCAGAAATCAAATCTTGCTCAGAACATTCATTAGCCTCTCCCTCGACCATCATAATATCGGCGATCGTAGCAGCTATAATTATATCCATGTCAGCTTCTAACAATGCTTCGCGCCCTGGATTAACAACAAATTCTCCGCCTATTCTTGCGACGCGAACTTCAGAAATTGGGCCTGCCCATGGAATATCGGATACACACAATGCTGCTGAAGCAGCTAAAGCCGCAAGCGCATCAGGCATAACATCAGCTTCTGCTGAAATCAAATTAATGATAATCTGCGTGTCATTCATATAACCGTCCGGAAATAAAGGTCGGACAGCACGGTCTACCAAACGGCAGATTAATATCTCATTCTCAGAAAGTCTTGCTTCCCTGCGGAAAAAATTCCCCGGGATTCTGCCTACTGAGGCAAATTTCTCCTGGTAATCCACGGAAAGAGGAAAGAAAGGCGCACCTTCTCTTGCTTCTTTATTAGAAACCACTGTCGCCAAAAGCATCGTGTCACCCAAACGTACCAGGCATGATCCATGTGCTTGTGCGGCAAGTTTTCCTGTTTCCAGTGTCACTTCTCTGCCATCAGGCAACTTGAAGGACTGGGTAATCGGAGTTTGTACACCCATGATAATTTATTTTTATTTGTTATGTTCTGATTTTCAATAATATTATAAAGCTCAAGGAGAATCTTAGTCGTTGGAATAGGGAAATTAAAGATCAACCGGCGTAGACCAGGACCTATGGCAAAAAACAAACTTTAAATTGAGAATTTCTTGATTTCCAGACAATTACTCAGACACCCTCCGCAAAAGCAGTGGAGCAGGTATTACTTTCTGATACCCAACTTTTCGATGATTTCGCGATATCCCTGGATATCCTTATGCATAAGGTATCGAAGCAAACGCTTTCGCTGTCCTACCATGGTCAACAAGGCACGCTTACATGAATTGTCCTTTTTGTTAAGGTGAAGATGCTTTGACAACTCATTGATTCTCAATGTCATCAAGGCAATTTGGGATTCAGTGGATCCTGTGTTTGTGGGTGAGCCACCGTACTCATTGAAGAGATTTGTCTTCTTTTCTGCTGTTAGATAAATTGGCATGTCATTCGACGCTTTAAAAATGACTAAATATTTAGTGCTGTAAGTTTTTCGAGGCGCAAAGATATGGTTTTTAAGTATAATTTAGTCTCTATCTGACTTTTTCTCTTTTTCCAGCCTTTTGGACTCATTCCACAAGGCATCCATTTCTTCTAACGTCATCTCTTTCAAGTCTTTAGGAGCCATTGCTTCGATGTACTCAAAGCGCCTTTTAAACTTCTGATTGACTCGCTCCAGCGCCGTTTCCGGATCAATACCTTTATAACGTGCAAAATTGACCAACGAAAACAGGATATCTCCAAATTCATCTTCCATAGCAGCTTGATTGTTATTCACTTGCGCCGCCTCTTTAAATTCAGCTATTTCTTCCTCCACTTTGGCCCACACCTGACCGGCATTTTCCCATTCAAATCCAACCTGTTTAGTCTTGTCCTGCATGCGGTAGGCCTTGATCAGCGCTGGCATGGAATCGGGGACACCCGACAAGACAGATTTCTTTCCCTCACTCTTTTTAATGGATTCCCAGTTTTGTTTAACTTCTTCTTCACCTGATACTTTGACATCCCCATAGATATGCGGATGTCTTCTGATCAGCTTTTCACAAACCTGAGTAAGAACCGATGTGATATCAAACCGTTGCTGCTCACTCCCTATTTTAGCATAAAAAACAATGTGCAACATCAGATCACCAAGTTCCTCGCCGATACCATCCCAATCTTCTTTCAGAATAGCATCCGCGAGCTCATACGTTTCTTCAATGGTTAGATTGCGCAAGGTGTGGATATCCTGCTTTTTGTCCCACGGACACTGCTCGCGCAACTCATCCATGATGGTCAGAAGTCTTTCAAATGCGATCAGTCGCTCGTCGTTCATTAGAGTCTGTTTTTACTGCGCAGATAAGATATTATGAATGGGGAAAATCTGATGCCTGCTCCCTTAGTCAAGCAAATGGCCCATTACATCGCGCTTCACCTGCAGGTAAGCTTCATTATCCTCCGTTGGTTCGATTCGAATGGGGATACGATCAACAATTTCAATCCCGAGTTCAACCAACGAACTCACCTTTTCCGGATTATTGGTCAGCAGATTGATGCGTTTGATACCTAAATCTTTCAGGATGAAAGTAGCAATCTCATATGTCCTTTCGTCCGTTTCGAAGCCAAGCTGATGGTTCGCATCCACAGTATTCAATCCTTCATCCTGAAGGTTATAGGCTTTGAGTTTATTGATCAAACCTATACCTCTACCCTCCTGGCGTAAATAAATAAGCACGCCGTTTTCTCTGGATATTATGTCCAGACTTCTACTCAGTTGTGGTCCACAATCACATCGCTGTGAATGCAGGAGATCACCCGTAAAGCACTCCGAATGAACACGAACCGTAACCACACTGTTAGGATCTAATCCCGGTGGATAGATGGCCAAATGCGGCATTTGCTCTGCAGCTGAGTCCGCATAGGCATCAATATACCATTGACCATGGGCGGTTGGAATACTCGAATGAACCTGCTTTTGCATGAATATGTATTCAAAAAGAAAGACAAAGGTACAGTAAGAAAGAGAGAAACGGAGGTAGAAAAGTCTTACCGAGGGTTGTATTCGGTATTAATTTCAGGCGGGTTTTAACCCCCGGGAGGAGATTTGTGCTTCCATGTGCAAACTTGGAAAGGAAGATTCACTTCCTGCTTGTTCCCAATTTTACAAGAAACACCAAACCACTTGTGATAAATACTGTTAGGGTGACTAGTAATATTAACATAGCTGATTTTAGATGATTATGCTGTTAATGGCACTAAGGTGAGAAATTTTAATAGCTTGTAATAGTCTTTTGACAGAATTTTATTTTCTTTCTTTTTACTTCTGACAGACAATGAGTAAAGCATTTCTTAGGTTTGTAATATGAAGTTTTTCTAACCATACAATACTCGAATGAAGTCACTTTCCACGATCCTTTCCCTTTCCGCTTTTCTATTATTTTCATCAACTCCGTCTCTTTTGGCTCAAAAAGGATCCGATGATATCTATAAGGACATCAAAAAACTAGGCGTGCTCGCGAATGTCCTGTACCTCGCAGCCCATCCGGATGATGAAAACACAAGAATGATCAGCTACCTCTCCAATGACCTTTCCGTCAATACAACCTACCTCTCCCTGACTCGTGGGGATGGTGGGCAGAACCTGATAGGACCTGAAATGCGTGAAATGCTGGGTGTCATCCGCACACATGAACTACTTGGCGCCAGAGCCATTGATGGTGGATCTCAACTTTTTACCCGAGCCAATGATTTTGGCTATTCTAAAACCCCGGCAGAGACATTTAATATCTGGGATCGGGATGCCGTCCTCAGCGATGTCGTCTGGGCCATCCGAAAAGTCCGGCCGGATGTGATCATCAATAGATTCAATTCTGATACCTCAAGACCGAATCATGGTCATCATACAGCCTCAGCCATACTTTCAGAGGAAGCTTTCGATCTGGCAGATGACAGATCTGCCTACCCAGAGCAACTCCCTATGGCAGATCAATGGCAACCCAAAAGAGTTTTCTGGAATACCTCCTGGTTTTTCTATGGCTCGAGAGAGGCTTTCGAAAAAGCCGATAAAACTGGCATGATCGGAATCGATATTGGCGCCTACGATCAGATCACCGGTGAATCCTGTAGCGAAATCGCCGGTCGAAGCAGAAGCATGCACAAAAGTCAGGGATTTGGTTCGGCAGAAACGAGAGGAGAAAGCCTCGATTATCTTATTCTTGTAAAAGATGCTGATGGTGCAGTCCCCACCTCGCTGTTTGAAGGAATAGATATCACCTGGAATCGTGTCAAAAACGGTAAAACAATCGGCAACCGAGTGAGCCTACTCGAAAGCTCTTTCGATTTTAGAAACCCGGCGGCCAGCATTCCACAGCTCGTTAAAATTCACAAAGAAATATCTGCCCTTTCCGATCCTTTTTGGAAAAAAATAAAACTCGCAGAGTGCGAAGAACTTATTAAAAGCTGCCTTGGTCTGTATATCGAAGCGCGCACAGACAAATTCAAAGCCAGCCCCGGATCAAGCCTTCCTATCACCTTAGAAGTCATCAACCGATCTGCTGAAATAGTTTCATTAGTTTCTATCAGAAATATGAATGCGGATAGCATTATCTACCTGACAGAACCCCTCCCTTACAATATAGAATACACGAAGGAAATCCAATTAACGACACCGGGTGCTTTGAGCATTCCATATTGGCTTGAAGCTGCGCACTCAGAAGGCATGTATACCGTTGATGATCAAATGATGCGCGGCATTCCTTCTAACGTTCCGGCCATCAATCTGGAAATCAATTTGACGGTAGAAGGAAAATCTTTTTTATTTCATACGCCTGTCGTTTATAAAACGGTAGACCCAGCAAAAGGAGAGGTGATGCGTCCACTTTCTATTTTACCACCAGTGACCGTTGCGTCTGGTGACGAAGTACTGGTCTTTAGAAAAGGCGAATCCAGAGAGGTCCAATTAACCCTGACCGCTGTTGAAGACAGTATCAACGGAGTACTTAAATTGAATACACCCGGTGCCGGCTGGAAAGTTGCTCCGGAAACAATCGACTGGACTTTTAGTCAAGCCGGGGAATCAGTGACGGTTGTTTGTACCATCACACCCCCGAACAACACATCCGCAGCATCACTTATTCCTGAAATCATTGTTGGTGAACATGTGTATCACCATAAAATAAACACCCTGGATTACACCCACCTACCTTACATGTCTGTCGTCCGTGATGCAACGATACAGTTGCAAAGTATGGACATCCGTACGACCCCTAGAACGATCGCATACCTTCAAGGTGCAGGTGACGATGTGCCGGCATCGCTTCGCCAGATTGGCTACAAAGTGGATGTTGTAGAAGCCGAAAGTATTTCTACCGCTTCATTAAATAATTATGAAGTAGTGATCCTTGGGGTAAGAGCCTTTAACACCATCGAATCCTTAGCACACAAAAACAAAATACTTTTTGACTGGACCGCTGAGGGCGGAACGTTGATCGTTCAATATAATGTTAGCAGAGGATTAGTGACTGATGATTTCTCCCCTTATCCAATCAAATTATCGAGAACAAGAACCACTGAAGAAAACGCACCTGTGACCATTCTCGAGGGAAGTCATGCGGCGATGCAGTATCCTAACCAAATCAACGCGGATGACTTCAACGGCTGGGTACAGGAAAGAGGATTGTATTATCCTAACGAATGGGATGAGCACTTTACGCCGCTTCTTGAAATGCATGATACCGGAGAAGATGGAACAAAGGGAGCTTTATTAGTTACGCCATACGGGGATGGTTATTTTGTGTACAGCGGACTCTCCTGGTTCAGACATCTTCCTGCCGGCAATCCCGGACCATACAGGATTCTGAGCAACTTAATTTCCTTAGGTTACAAACCCGCCAAATCTTAATGCGATTATTTTTTTTCTAAGCCACCAGCCTCTATAAACTTATTGATGATCACCTGTGAATCAGTGGTTCATCCGGTGTTATTTTATTGATCAGAAAACTATATTTATGAAACAGGAAGAAGAGACAACTAATAGTACACCTTGGCCAAAGGTATACCTGTTTATTTTGTTTTTCAACATCCTCCTGATCATCCTATTTTATCTGATCAGGTTTCATTTTAATATCGCCTGATGATGAGTGGACTGGATTGGATGGTGCTGATCTGCACTACTGCTTTTATTGTTTTTTATGGAATTTGGAAAACCAGAAAAGACAAAAACATGGAATCCTATTTAAAAGGAGGAAATGCATCGAAATGGTGGACCATTGGGCTTTCTGTCATGGCGACGCAGGCTAGTGCGATTACCTTTCTCTCTACACCGGGACAAGCTTATAGTGAAGGAATGGGTTTCGTACAATTCTACTTTGGTCTCCCGATTGCGATGGTCATCATTTGTGTATTTTTCATTCCGCGGTTCTTCCGCATGAAAGTATATACCGTTTATGAATTTCTTGAAAAAAGATTTGATTTAAAAACAAGATTACTCGCTGCCTTTCTCTTTCTGATACAGCGCGGGCTTGGTGCCGGCATTACAATTTTTGCCCCTTCTATTATCCTATCGAGCATCCTTGGATGGAATCTGAATCTTACGATTTTAGCCATCGGTGCCACCGTGACACTCTACACTTTATTCGGAGGGACTGGCGCAGTAAGTGCTTCGCACAAGTTTCAAATGCTCATCATGATGGGTGGTATTTTGATTGCCTTTTTCATCACCATCAACTCAATGCCTGCCGGTATCGGCTTTTCAGATGCACTGCATATCGCCGGTTCACACGACAGGCTGAAAGTCGTTGATTTTGGTTTTGATTGGAACAGCCGCTATACTTTTTGGTCCGGGATTACCGGAGGTACTTTTTTAGCGCTAGCTTATTTTGGAACAGATCAGTCACAGGCACAACGCTATATCTCCGGTCAGTCTGTTAGAGAAAGTCGATTAGGGCTTTTGTTTAATGCCATTTTCAAAATTCCAATGCAGTTTGCCAT
>JBBKXT010000238.1:0-6365 GCA_037969625.1 Saprospiraceae bacterium | reverse complement strand
GTATACAGCGACAAAGAAGATGGTTATCATCAAATAATCGCCGTTAGATAATTACACGGTTTATCGAAAATAGACCGGTTATGAGATGGCCCTGTAGTGTATACTACAGGGCTTTTTTTATGTGTAGTAATAGAGACAATCAATATTTTATTAAAAAGATTGCTGTTTACCTGATTTTATAACAAGCATACTTATTTAAGAAGGAATTCTGCATCACTCGTCAGCTAGGACCTACCACCAGGAGGCATTAATGAATAATTAAAGCTTTGATCTTCCAAGCAGGGACCCTCAAACCGGTAAACGACGAGTCCTTAGGGCCCTTTTTCCGTACAATTCACTCATCTCGAAGAGGTTTCCAATCGCACGCACTGTACAATCCTCCTTTTTTTCTTAGCAATTGTAACAAATAGCACGCGGAGGATTAGCACTATTATTTGTATTATATGCAGATAATCAATAGAATATGTATAATGCATATAATTATATGTCTAATAAATATTCTAAATTCTTTGTCCAAAGTGATACAGGGTTATACATATTACATATATTTGTTATATGTATTGAGCTATGAGAGTGATTATATCAAATTATGAATTAGCGTAATATGTAGGAAGTCCCATCCCAGGAATTGCTCCCAAAGCAGTAACAGTGATTGATTAATACAAACCGTCTATTTATGAAAAACCTAGTTGTCTCTGGTTTTAAAGGAAGTTTATGCTCCTATATGGCCATCATGGTCCTATCCATGATGGCTTTAGCCAATTCCCTATATGCACAACAAGGTTGTGTGATGTCTTGCCCACCCATGCAACCGCCGGTTGAGATTTCTTTGTCCTCAAATTGTGAAGACAAATTGTTAGCAGGTGATATCGGTGTAGTGCTGGTAGATTGTCCGGGAGAGATCGTGGTTGATATCATGGAGGCAGGAGAGTCCCTTGGAGATACCATAAGAACCGACATGATTGGTCATGAGTATATGGTGATTATCAGCCATCCGGCCTCCGGACAGTCATGCATGGCCATGATCAAAGTGGTTGATAAACAAGCGCCGCTGGTCAATTGCCCTGATGATGTAACACTAGAGTGTACTGCCGATCTGGAGGCATACAATCCAATTGCTGCCACTGATATTTCTGATTGTTCTTCTACTACTGTATATATAGTTGATGAATTACAGTTTTCCGGTATGTGCCAGAATTCCATTATCAGCCAGTACCTCAGGAGATACATCATTGTAGACGCTTATAATAACGCAGATACTTGTGACCAAATAATTTCCCTTGAAAAGGAAGATATAGGAAATGTTGATTTCCCACCTGATTTAGTGGGCCTTGATGCCCTACATTGTTTTCCACTCCCTGATACATCTCCGGTCAACACAGGATACCCTTCTGTCCATGGCGTCGAAATTGTAAACGGACTATTCTGTAATCTGAGTGCGGTCTATGATGATGCAGTTGGATCGCTTTGCTCAGGAGGCTATAAAATATTAAGAACCTGGACAGTGTATGATTGGTGTGATGGAAATGCTTCGAGTTCTGCAGTTCAAACAATTGAAGTACTTGATGTAACGCCTCCGGAAGTCGAAGCTCCAGTTGATATGACCGTATCTACAGAATCGAATGGATGTACAGCGAATGTAACCATTCCACCAGCTCAGATATATGAAGATTGTTCTGATTATACAGTTCGGATAGAGATAGAAGGACCATTCAATCCAATCTTCTCAAATGGTGGAGTAGTGAATGGACTGCCTGCAGGAACCCACCGAGTTATATTTATTGCCTCCAATGATTGCAACCTGGATGGTGCTGATACGATGTATATAACGGTGAAGGATTTGGTTCCTCCGGGCCCGGTTTGTAATCTACATCTGGCTATCCCTGTCAACCATTTGGGTACGACCATTGTCCCTGCATCCATTTTCGATGGAGGTAGTTCTGACAATTGTGGGAATGTGTATTTCAAGGCAAAACGTATGAATACACCACAAGGATATTCATGTGCCAATCCGGGGAATCCGGATAATATGTTTGATGATTACATTCAACTTTGTTGTGAGGATATAGAACATAATAATATTCAAATTATCCTGCGCGTCTATGATGTCCTTCCTGTTCCGGGACCCGTTTCTGATGACTATTTAAATGGTCATCACAATGAATGTATGATTCAGGTGGAAGTACAGGATAAATTGGCGCCAGTCATTGTGTGTCCAACAGACATCACCATCAGTTGTCAGTTTCCTTATACAGAAGATAACCTCGACGTATTTGGTTCTATTGCTTTAACAGAAGATACAAGAGAAGACATCTGTTTAGACGACCCTGGCGTACCCGGAAATCCTGGCTTGCAGTGTATAGGCAGAGATGGACTGGCAACCGATAATTGCAGTGTAGTAGTTGAAGAATTGGATCCTGTCATCACGATGAATGATTGTAATACCGGAACGATTGTGAGAACATTTGTAGCGACCGATGATGGTGGATTACAAGCTACTTGTCAACAAATTATTACGATTGTCAATTTCGATGCATTTGATATCGATGATATCACATGGCCATTGGACTATATGACAAATAATATCTGTGATATATCCATGCTGGATCCGGAAGATTTGGAATTTCCTTACAACCAACCTACACTAGCGGATAAGCCATGTAGTATGGTGGCCTCATCGCATGAAGATGATGTATTTGATTTTTCAAATAATGATCAGGCTTGTTTTAAAATACTGCGCAAGTGGACGGTCATGGATTGGTGTCAGTTGGATGGACAAGGTGGAGGTATATGGACAAAAACGCAGGTTATAAAAGTGATGAATACTGAAGGTCCGGAAATAGAACCTATTGAAGACTTAGATGAGTGTTCTCTTGAACCGGATTGTGGTGGAAAAGTAATTGACTTTGTGGCTGAAGCAGGTGATGCATGTTCCGGACCGGGTTCCTTAGAATGGAAATATTTTATTGATATAGATAATGACAACTCCTTTGAGTTTACTTCGTCGACTATCGTCGGTGGATCGATTGAGTTTTCATACGATATGCCACTTGGCGACCACAGAATCTTGTATTCTGTTTCTGATCTGTGTGGTAACATTACTTATGAAGAACAATTAGTAACTGTAAGAAGCTGTGTTGCACCGCATGCACAATGTCATTATTTGGGGACTAGCTTAATGCCGCAGGATTTGGATGGTGATGGTACACATGATTGGGGAATGGTTGAGATTCAGGCTGAAATGTTTAATTCCGGAAGTGAGCATCCTTGTGGCGGTTTATTGACATATGCCTTTAGTAGTGATCAAACGCATACGTCACAGGTTTTTGATTGTGATGTGTTAGGGCCAATTGATATTGAGCTTTGGGTATTTGATCAAAATGGTCTGTCTGATGTTTGTTTGACGACAATTAATGTACAGGATAATCTGGGCGTATGTCCACAAGGATTGGGAAATACAGGCACGATTTCAGGAAATATTACGGTTCCGCAGAAAGGAGCACTTTCTGGGGCAATGATATATCTTGAAGGAAGCAATCATCCAGGAATGCCTTCTGCAGTCAATGGACATTTTGTATTTCCTGCTATGCCTTTAGGAGGTGAATACATCGTTCGGCCGGAAAGAGAAGGGGATGCTAAAAATGGGGTTTCGACACTAGATCTTATTAAGATTCAAAAACATCTCTTAGGGCTTGAAACTTTCACAACCCCTTTTCAATACATTGCTGCTGATGTCAATAACAGTAAAAGTATTTCCGCGATTGATCTTCTTCAACTACGAAAGTTGATATTAGGATTCTATGATGAGTTTCCAAATAATAAATCATGGCGTTTTATTGACAAAGCACACGTATTTCCGAATCCGGCAGATCCATGGATTTCTAGTTTGCCGGAGACTTATTCAATCATTCCGCTTTCAGGAAGCATGAATGATGTAGATTTTAATGCAGTCAAGGTTGGAGATTTGAATCTTTCTGCGAATCTCGCTTCAAATGGTGGAATGATCATAGGTCGCAATCCTCAGAAAAGTGAGATGGCGTATGTCGTGCATGTAACGCCGGAAGAGAATGTTTATCGAGTAGATTGTTATTTGAAGGATGCGAATCAATACAATGGTGTTCAGTTTTCTTTTGATTGGGATAAAGCCAGCTACAAACTATTGGACTGGAGTCCCGGTGAATATCTGTCACGAGAGGATTTCCGTATGCCGGAAAATGACAAGGAGAATGCTTCAATTTCTGCTTACACCATTGAAGGTTGGTCAGAGAATAAAATTCAACTCATGACCTTTTGGGTTGAAAAGATTTCTTCTACGATGTATCCTTTCCAGTTATTCTTAAACCCAGACCCAACACCCCCACTGGCTTTTGCAAAAGATACAGAAGAGGAAATTTCACTTCAGATCACAGCCATCACAAAAGCGGAAAGCTTAGTTGAAAACAGACCTAATCCGTTTTCCAACATGACCACAATTCTTATGGAAAGTAGTCGTGAGGAAATGGCCACATTAAGAGTATACGACTTGAATGGGATTTTGATTTATGCAAAAGATGTGCATCTGATTCCAGGTAGTAATGAATTTGTCGTGAGACGATCTGAACTAAAAGCTTCAGGAATACTCATGTATGAAATAGAATCGAATTTTCAGTATAGTACTAACAGAATGATAATAGTAGAATGATGGGTGGGGATTGAGAACCCCACCCTGTTTTTAACATTTAATGTTCACCCCGAAGAATGCATAGATGATTTGGCAACATCTATTCAGGGTTTCAAATTGCCTAATAATTAACATTTTCAATCTTTTAAAGATGGAAGCACTATTTATGTCAACACAGCATTACACTGAAAGAATCATTACAAAGGTTTTTTTACTTTGTTTTTTTCTTGTTAGTATCACAACGACCACTTCAGCTGCGCCCGATGAATGGGAATCGCTGTTGGTAGAATCTAAAATTTCTTCATGGAACTTTTATGAGGATGCCACTGCAGATGATTTTCAAGCACCATTTGATGTGCCTGTGGTCGCATTGAGTTGTATTCCTAACATGAATATCTCACTTAATCAGCAAGGTTTTGCAGTGATTACAGGAGTGATGCTAGTCAATGCTCCAGACTATCCTGCCGATCAGTATGTTGTTGATATCATGGGGCCACTGACCAATACCGTGACTTGTGTAAACATTGGACAAGAAATTCTGGCTGTTGTCACAGAACTTCCTACAGGAAATAGTTGCATGTCTAGATTGAATATTGAAGACAAGCTTCCACCTGTGTTTAATTGTTCGCCTGACTTTTTGCCTTGTAATACAGATATTCCTTCTATAGATTTTGAAAGCTATCTCGAACCGGTGACAGACAACTGTGATAATGATCCTACCTTATGGTATTCTTTTGTTGCAGAAAATCTTCCATGTAATGCAAATAATTACACCAGAAGAATACTCGTTACATGGACAGCCACCGATAATTATGGAAATAGTTCAACTTGTGTTGATACCATCTATTTAGTAAAACCAACACTCGGCCAGATAGTTTTTCCACCGAATATCACTATCAGTTGTGTAGATGCTGATACAGATCCTTCTAATACAGGTGAACCAACCTATGCAGGAGAGCCTATTGATCATGCCTGTCAATTTGTTTCCTTCAAGAATGATGCGAATATACCAATGTGCAACGGATCCTATAAAATAAAAAGAACCTGGACGGTGATGGATTGGTGTACGGGTTCTCAAAGAACAGGAGTACAAGAAATATTAGTAGTTGACGATAACAAACCAGAAATAGCGTGCCCACCGAATATCACGTTGAGCACAGATTTCCAGGTTTGTACGACAAAATATACAATACCGATGCCGGTGGTCTCTGATCTATGTGCAGATGATAATTTGATAGTTGTTCAAGTTACAGTAACTGGAATACCAGGAATATTTTCTCCTGGGCATATGATAAATCTGGGATTAGGTACCAAGCTAATCACGATGAAGGCCATTGACCCTTGTGGTAATTCAAGGATGTGTCAATACAGTGTAACAGTTCGCGATAATTTGCCGCCGGTGATTGCTTGCCCTGGCAATGTAACTATACAATGTGAAGGAAGTACCCATCCGGACGCAACCGGCTTTCCTATTGTAGTGGATGTCTGTGATAATGACCCCGATGTTAGTTATGAGGATACTACTATTTCCTCCGATGGATGTGCATTTGGCTATATCATCACAAGAACATGGACGGCAGAAGATAATAGTGGCAATAAAGCCACTTGTATGCAAATGATTGAGTTAACAGATAATACGCCGCCAGTCATTTCATGCCCTTCAGATATTACTATTTCTTGTGAGGATAATACCTTGCCGGTTAAT
>JBBKXT010000237.1:0-5800 GCA_037969625.1 Saprospiraceae bacterium | reverse complement strand
GGATAATGAATGGCACCGGCCACATCAAATTGAATACCCGGCTCAAATTGTTTGAGTTGCTCAACAGAAAGTTGGTTTGCTTCTATACCCAATTGAACAGCCATTTCAGCGGTCCTGATTTCATCCTTTGCTGCAGCCTGCGATTTGTAGAGCATGAGGATACCTTTCTGCTCGAACCCAAAATCAAATGATGAATGTTGATTCAGTTGTTTATATAACTCCCTACTCTCCACATGCATATCACGAAGTAATGCCATCGATTCATCCACATGCTTTTTTGTACTTGACTTGTAAAAAGTCCACAGCCATTGCGCAAGTTCCGGATTGAGTCTGGGTCTTATATAAAACGGACTATCCTTTTTAAACATCCATTTAATTCCCTGCGAAATAACGCCCGGTGAGGCAAGAGGAATAAAATGACTTGGCACAATCATGCCTGCATTTCCATAGGAGCAACCATCCGTCATATCTCCCTTATCAACGATCGTTACTTTGAGTCCTTGAAGATGTAAATGGTAAGCACACCACAAACCAACCACTCCCCCACCGATGACGATTACATCCTTCATAACACCTGAAATCCGTGTGCAAAGGGATCATCTTCATCATCAATGATGATCGTATTATAACCGGTGATGCGTGCCCATCCATCAATCGAAGGTATGATTGCTGCATCATTTCCAATCTTAGTTTCCGCAACAATCGCTCCCTTAAACATGCTGCCAATAATCGACTCATGAACAAATGGATCACCGGGTTTTAATAATCCTTTGGCATGCCATTGAGCCATTCGGGCAGATGTCCCCGTGCCGCATGGTGAACGATCAATCGCTTTATCGCCATAGATCACAGCTCCTCTGGCGGTTGCTTCAGGATGAGTGGGTACTCCGGTCCACAGAATATGGGAACATCCCTTGATGGAAGGATTCTCCGGATGCACAAATGAATATTTTGCATTGATATCATCCCTTAAAGCTCTTCCTTCTGCGATCAATTGATCAGCCGTAAAATATTCCATGCCGGGAAAGTTATTCTGCACATCGACGATCGCATAAAAGTTCCCTCCATAAGCAACATCAACTGTCAATTCTCCCAACATTGGACAGTTCGCTTTCAAATCCGCAGCAGCTAAAAAGGAAGGGACATTAGTGATTTTGACGGACTTGACTTTTCCATCCTGCATATCATATTCTGCTTTAATGATTCCTGCAGGAACTTCAAGTAAAAGCTGTCCCGGAATTTTGGGGATGATGAGTTTTTCTTCAATCGCGATGGTGACGGTTCCTATGGTACCATGGCCGCACATCGGCAGACATCCACTGGTTTCTATAAAAAGAATAGCCGCATCGTTTAAGGGATCATGAGGTGGATAAATAAAACTCCCACTCATCATATCGTGTCCCCGAGGTTCAAACATCAACCCTTTTCTGATCCAGTCGTATTCCTTTATAAAGTGAAGTCGCTTTTCACTCATGGTGGCGCCAACGATTGTCGGTCTCGAGGTCTTTACCACCCGAACCGGATTGCCACAGGTATGGCCATCGATACATTCAAAAACTGTCTTCATTGAAAAGTAAAAGTATCTATACTCAGTGGCATTAGCAACACCTTACTTCTTTACTTTGAAACGATACGACACCCCAAGAGCAAAGTAGCTTTCTACAATATTGTTAGTCAGGTTTTGTCCCAAAGAAAAATCAAACTGAAGGTTACTAATGAGGAGATAGGTCACACCGCCATCTACAAGGAAACGAACTTCGCGATCTGATCCCTGCGGAATAAATCCATAACCTTCCACATAAAACCCAAAATTTCCGATAGAAAATCCGGGAGCAAAGCTATAGATATAAATAGGTTCCGGATTATATCCATCCCAAAAAACACCCAAATTATACCCAAGACTAAAGAAATCAGAAATACTATGTTGAAAAGCAAACCTAAAATCTGGCGCCAGATTTTCGATGGAAATCTCATCACTAACAATCCCCGGCATTACAAAATGTCCCAACAATGAAATTTTTGGCCATATCCCATTTTCCTCGGCAAACTTGGTTTTAAATCCAAGAGCAATCGGCAGGAATCCATTCACTTCAGAAGAACCATCTTCGTGAATAGAGGTGTAGGTAGAAATAAATCTTAATTCAAAATTTTCATTCACACCATATTTCAATAGCGCATTTGGAAAAAAAAATGAATGCGCCTGATCAGAATTGATTTTACCGAAACCAAGCTCCATCTGCACATAGCCCGGAGGGACCAAGCTTGCCGATTCTGTTTGATCGGGTCTGTCGGTAGCAATAGGATCAATTTCAGGAATGGAGTCATTCTGAGAAAAAGTATGTGACACACCGAGAATACAAAGAAGTCCGGATAGAAAAATAATTTTCATGAGGTTGTATGATTTCAATTTTCAAATTTGATTGGTATAATACACGAAACAATTTCCGCAAGTTGAATTGAATTAAAGGTGCCTTCAATAAAATGACTAAGTGTTAATTAAAAACCCTTCAGGAAAATTCTGGAAAGTTACCGGTCTTAACCAACGTTGCAAGGCATGTTTACCTACTGCTGTAAATCTATTGTCCGTGGTCGCCGGATAAGGTCCGCCATGGGTCATGGAATCACACACTTCAACTCCTGTGGGCACACCATTTACAATGATTCTGCCAGCTTTTTCAATCAGCACTTCGATTAAGGGCAATGCTGTTGCACGTTCCACTTCCGTCATAAAGATGGATGAAGTAAGTTGTCCGTCCATTGCTTCGGCGACCTGACACATTTCCTTATGTGAGCGGCATAATACCAAGAGCGAAAAAGGGCCAAATAGTTCACGATGGAGTTTGGGATTGGCCAAAAACTGTTGGGCTTCAACTACTGCCAAGGCAGGAGACACTGCATTAGCTTTTCCTGATTCCCGATGAAAGGCCAGTTTGACATCCTTACTGTTTTTTATTTCAGCGATCCCATTTCTAAAACTCTTACTGATTCCTTGATTAAGCAATAAGGCATCATCAACAGCATTCAATTTTTCACACAAGGATTGTTTCAAGGTATCCGTTTGATCATCATTGAGGGCAACAAGGATTCCTGGTTGCGTGCAAAATTGACCACCGGACAATGTCATGGATCCAGCCAATTGTGTTGCCAGTGCATTTATATTCTCTGCAATTTTTTTAGGCAGGAGGAAAACAGGGTTTACACTTCCCATTTCCGAAAACACGGGGATCGGCACCTCGCGCTGCTGTCCCAGATCGAACAATGCTCTACCGCCCCTTTGTGAACCGGTGAAACCCACTGCAGCCGTCCGGGGATGCATCACCAGGATCTTACCTGTGGCCAGGCCATCGCCATGGAGTGAAGAAAATACACCATCCGGCATACCCGTTTTCTTTGCAGCGTTCATTATTACTTCAGCAACCAAGGCATTTGTTCCCAAATGGGAATCATGTGCTTTGACGATCACCGGACAACCCACTGCAAAAGCAGAAGCAACATCACCACCGGCTGTGGAATATGCCAGTGGAAAATTACTCGCCCCAAAAACAACTATCGGGCCTATTGGAAACATAGTTTTGCGCAGTGAGGGTCTTGGGATTGGGGATCGATCCGGCAAAGCGGCATCAAAACTTATTTCTTTCCATTTCTCCTCGACGGCTTCTTTGGCAAACATCCGCAATTGTGCTACGGTGCGGCCGCGCTCTCCTATGACTCTGGCTTCAGGATATCCTGTTTCAAGCATCACACGCTTCACTAAATCATCTCCGAGCTTTTCAAGACCATCCGCAATTGCATTTAAAAAAGCACCTCTTTCAACGCCGCTTACATTTCTAAACAGACGCCAGGCTTTATAGGCTTTTTCAACAGCAAGATTCGTTTCTTCTGCAGTTGCCGGAATAAACGTTTCTTCCAAATTTTCTAACGTCAATGCATTCACGGCATACAATTTATCAGAAGCATCTCCATGCAAATCAAAGCCTATAATATTAGTAGTGATCATCTTTTTAGATTTTCTATATGTTTAAATAATCGGGCAATTGAGGTCTTGTGTTAAGCCCGTCTTCAATAATTTTAATGACCCGTTGTCGCTCCTCTCCACACAATGGTTTTCTGGGTGCGCGCACATGTTCAGTGCCAAGTTTGGTCATAACTTCCGCCAACTTTATATTCTGCACAAGTTGTGCATTGATGTCCAATTCCAGAATCGGCAAAAACCATCTGTGAATAGCTCTTGCTTCTTCGATTCGACCTGCTTTCACTAATTTGAAAATCGCAACAGTTTCTGCGGGAAATGCATTGACTAATCCGGCGACCCAACCATGAGCGCCCATGATGAGTGCTTCGATGGCGATGGTGTCTACACCGGTCAATATTTTCAATCGATCGCCAAAAGCATTTATTAATCGAGTCACATTGGACAGATCTCTGGTACTTTCTTTCACTGCTTGAATATTCTCTCGCTTGAGGAGTTTTTCAAACATCGGCAATGTCACTTCTACTTTATAATCCACCGGATTATTATAAATCAAAATAGGCAGATTTGTGTTGCTTGCAATTTCATCAAAAAATTCAACAACCTCATCCTCTGTGGGTCGATAAAGCATCGGAGGCAACACCATCAAACCATCGGCTCCTGCTGCTTCTGCGCGTTGGGCTAGTGCGATGGCTTGTTTCGTAGAACCTTCAGCGACATTAATCAATACGGGGACATGTTGATCCAATGCTTTTTGCGAGGCTTGTAGCAACTCGATGCGTTCATCGTGTGTTATAGTGCTACTCTCCCCCAGCGAACCGCCTATGATGATACCATCTACGCCTGCATTGATTTGTGCCTTTACACCATGCAAAAAGGATGGAATATCCAGTTGACCGTCAGCATGGAACTTAGAGGTTACTGCTGGGAATACACCATTCCAATTTATTGCTTTCATATTGTTCAAAATTTGAAAGCGCAATATATTCAGGAAAATTGACACCTTATACGGATTCACAACGGATCTCGACAATGAATGGCAAATAGCTCCTATTCAAAATGATTCTGCGATATTTGAAGGCCAGAAGCAGATGAATGATGAATTTTAAAGCAATCCTTGAAAATTTCAATACTCGACTTTGGTCGTATCACATCAAAGTGCCTGGGCCGATAGCCAAACATTTTATTGATCTGGGAGAAAAGCGCGTGGTATGTACACTCAATGATAGTACGGAAATTCAAAGTGGTTTAATGCCGGCCGGAGAAGGTGTCTACTTTATTAATATCAACAAGAAAATACGGGACAAACTAAAAATCACTGAAGGAAGCACCGTCAATGTCTCTCTTCGTATTGATGAAAGTAAATATGGCCTTCCAATGCCTGAAGAATTTGCGGAAGTGCTGAATCAGGATGCTGAAGGAAAGTTGTGGTTTGATAAATTAACTCCCGGCAAAAAGAGGAATCTGATTTACATTGCCGGCCAGGTAAAAAATGTGGATCTGCGCATCCAGCGCTCAATGGTGATGCTGGAGCATTTGAAAAACAATGAAGGGAAAATAAATTTCAAGATGCTCCATGCGGAACTGAAATCTTCAGGGTAGTATAACGATGAACGGCTAAGGGAGAACAGTCAACGGTGCATAGGTTTTTAACCTCTCAAATTTGCATTTTTCAAATTTATTCCTTATGTTTAGCCACACATTTGAGTTTTTACCTGAAAAAGTAAGTTCTAATTTGACCTTTTTGTGTTTATCACTGATTACCTATTTAAGAGTTGCAGCACACCCAGTGTTTTATTTTTTAACTTTTTAAATTATTGGTTATGTCAG
>JBBKXT010000236.1:0-6097 GCA_037969625.1 Saprospiraceae bacterium | reverse complement strand
TAAAATACAATAGGAGGATAATAATCTGCGAGCATCTGCTTTTTTCTGCGCTATTTGCCGGAAACCTTTCTTATATCTCTTTTACACCTTATTCTGTTACATCTGATTGAGCTATAGTTCAACATGAAGGCGTAACGCAGTGAAGTCCTTCATGGTAATCAGAACTCCCTATCGAATACAAGTCGTTGGAGCAAACTCCAACAACGGCATAATCAAATGAATTTTAAAAACTTATCCGCGCGACTGATAGACAGCCGGGAGGCTACATCATTTTTTCCGTTCACCTTTGACCGTTTTTATTCGCCAAAGCCATAACGAAGGCGAATCACCGTTTACCCTTTTTAAAATGAGACCCAAAACTGGGCTAAGTTTTCGACTTAAAGGTTGATCAAAAACCCGTTCACCGTTCCCCCTGTTCCGTTAACACAATGAGCGGAATCGAATATCCACCTTAAATTTTACCTTTGCACCATCAAAAAAGCCCTGAACTCCCCTTATTTTATTGAAAGAGTGTGGGATAACATCAATTGTTAACAAAAACAGATTTCAGGAAACCTGAAAAACATCTGCATAATAAATACCGTTTATGCCTGACAAAGGCCCTATTTGGCTGATTTTCAACTATTCCTCCTCCGCAACAGAACAATGAATAAGACTTTCTACACACTTTTTTTGCTTCTTTTTATCGTCCTTCACCTTACGCCGGCTGTAACCGCACAGGAAATGGTTTTGGTCGTAGAGCGCTGTAAAGCCCTCAACCAGAAAAGCCCTATCAATAATATATGGGTGGATAAAGAGAATATAAAATGGGTTTCAAACGGAGATGGGCTACATAGAGTCCTCGCGATTGATCTGGTTCAAAAGGTTTCCATCCCCGCCGGGACTACTTCTCTTTTGACTATACGAGGTGGCAATGCCAATATCGAATGGAATACCTCCGAGATGCAAGCCATCCTCGGTGGCGTCGAAATATCCAGTGCTTCCTACGATCCAACGACCAAATCCATCTGGATCGGGACGCAAAAGGAAGGAGCCTTCCAAGTATCTGTCTCACCGCTGACGGTCATGCAGCAGTTCAATATAAAAAACAAAAAACTGACCTCCAACCAAATCAATGATATCTATATCCAAAAAGATGGCAAGGTTTGGATCGCTACCGATGATGGCATGCTTTCAGGAAGTGGTTCAAAATGGAGCCTTGAAGAACGCTATTTAAATTTTGTGGGGGTAGATGCCTGGGGTGATAATCTTTGGATATTAGGGGATGACTTTTTATGGCAGGTAGATCGTAGAGGAAAATGGAATCCCATTCCACTTGAACTAAAAAATGTTGAAGGAAAACTAAGGGACATCGCTGTCGATGCCAGAGGTCGTATCTGGATCGCTTCCAATATGATGACGGGCTATGATGTAGAACTCACAAAATATCAAGAGTTTGGTCCAGGTCAATATTTCACCAGCCAATATGTCAATTGCCTTGATGTGGATAGCGATGGTTCTATCTGGACCGGCACCGATGATAAAGGATTATATCTCATCCAATGGGAATCTGCGATGACCGTCAATATCGTAATGGATACACCATTGGATTGCAAAAATTCCAATCCGGTCGCTGTATTATCGGCTAAAGTTATTGGTGGTGAAGCACCGCGTGTCTACCAGTGGAGTACCGGCGCAAATACCGAGTTTATATTAAATCTCGCAGCCGGCAAGTACTCTCTTACGGTTACTGATGGAAAAGGCATTATAAAAAATGCGGAATACGAAATACCCGATCCTTCTATGTCACTTTCCATCGAGATCGTCAAACCATCTTCCGGTGCGACGGAAGGAGATGCCAGTGCTAATCTATTGGTTGATGGTGGTACAGGTAATATGACCTACCAGTGGGACAATGGAGAGACTACTCAGCTTGCTACAAAACTTACCACGGGAATACACTCCGTCACCGTGACAGATGACAATGGATGTTCAGCAACAACTTCATTTGAAGTCACTGAAAAAGTATTACCTCTTTCTGTTACCCTGGAAATTCTTGCACAAAACAAATGTGCGAGTGGTGCTATTGGCGAAATTGAAGCCATGGTCAAAGGAGGAAAATCACCTTTCAAATATCAATGGAGTGAGAATGGTGCTTTTGAGAAAAAGTTAACAAACCGAACAGCCGGAGAATATTCGGTCACGGTTGCAGATGCTGCCGGACAAACGGCCACAGGCTTTGCCACGATCACTGCACCACCGACGCTGGAAGTTTATTTTGAAAACTTATCTGCATCAAAATTAGGGGTTGACAATGGTCGCGCACAAGTAAAAGTAGCTGGTGGTAAGGCACCTTATATTTATTTATGGGATAACAAGGCTACTTCTGATCTGGTAAAGAATTTATCAGCCGGAACACATACCCTGACGATTACAGATGCGAATGGATGTACGGATGTACAAACCGTTGATATATTGGAGGATCTCGATATGCTTGGTGTGATCATCAAACCCGGTGGACAGATCAATTGTGCAGGTCAGGCTACTGGATCATTGCTTCTTGATATTTCCGGAGGGAAAGGACCCTATACATATTTGTGGAGTGATGGTCAAACCACAGATAACCCTACCAATCTTAAAGCTGGATCTTATTCAGTGACCGTAACCGATGTAGTCGGATCAACCTTCTCTTCTTCTTTTGAAATCAATGAACCTTCTGCAGTTACGGCGAATGCTACCGCTGATGCACCTTCTTCTACCAATGGTTTGGATGGCAAAGCAACCGTAAAAGCAAGTGGCGGAACCGGTAGTTATAGTTATGCATGGGATAATGGGGAGAGCAGTAATAAAGCCTCTACACTGGATGCAGGCCGGCATACTGTGACGGTGACTGATGCAGCCGGATGCTCCACAACAGCTACTGTAGAAATCAGGGAAAATATTCTGGCCATTGCTATTGCGATCAAACTTACTGCAGATATTAAGTGTGCAGGCTCCTCGGATGCAGAAATAGATGCCACTGTCAATGGTGGGAAAGGACCTTATACTTATTTATGGAGTGACGGGCAGACTAGCGCGATCGCAAAAGACCTAAAAGCCGGAAGTTATGTTGTGACCATTACAGATGCTGTTGGTTCAACCTCCACCTCTACCTTTGAAATCAAAGAACCATCGCCTATCACCGCCGTTGTGACAGCTGATGCTCCATCCTCGACCAATGGGTTGGATGGAAAAGCATCGGTAAAAGTTTCTGGCGGAACAAGTCCGTATACCTATGCCTGGGACAATGGAGAAACGTCTAACAAGGCCGTCAAACTACCGGCTGGTATCCATACACTGACGGTGACCGATGCGGCAGGATGTACCACAACCACCAGCATAGACATCAGTGAAAACATACTTGCACTTTCAGTGCTGATCGAACAATCCAATAATATAAAATGCGCCGGTGCATCGGAAGCAACAATTGCAGCTGCGATAAAAGGTGGTAAAGGTCCATTTACTTATTCATGGAGTAGCGGTGCCACATCATCAACTGTCGAAAATTTGGGCGGGGGACTTTATACCTTGACAGTGACCGATATTACCGGGCACACGGCAACTTCAGTAATCACTGTAGACACACCGAAGCCATTAGTGACTGTTGTCAAAATTGAAAAATCTGCCGGTGCCAATCTAAAAGATGGACAAGCCACCGTAGAAGTCACAGGAGGTACCGGAAAATATACCTATGCGTGGGATACCGGTGAACTATCTTCAAAAGCAACTACACTGGGTGCAGGAACACACAGGGTCACCGTCACGGATGAAAATGGTTGCATGATAGAAAGCAGTGTAGTCATCACGGAAAATATTTTGCCTTTATCTGTTTCGGTGGAGCAGGTATCTGATATAAAATGTGCCGGTCAGACCACCGGTGGATTGATGGCTAAAGTGGTCGGTGGAAAATCGCCCTACTCTATTCAATGGAAAGGTCCGGCCAAAACATATACTGGTGAATCCATCAGTCAGTTGGCGGCCGGTCAATACGCCATGCAAGTAGAAGATGTCAATGGAACTTCCGCAACGGCATCATTTGAAATAGCAGCACCAAAACCACTTGAAATAATCGCCTCAAATATCTCTCCTGCCAATACGGGGGATGATGATGGCAGCGTAACACTTACGATCTCAGGTGGAACCGGAAAATATACATTGGAAGGGGGCACATGGCCGGCCGGTGCGCTTACCAATAAATTTGATCTATTGAAGCCCGGTGAATATGTATATACCATTACAGATGAGGCCGGATGTTCTGCGCAAACGAGAGTGACCATCACAGAAGACATACTTCCACTATCTGTTGCGATCAATCAAACCGAAAAGATAGTTTGTGCAGGATCAGGAACCGCATCTTTGGAGGCAACTCCTAAAGGTGGTAAAGGTCCATTCACCTATGCATGGAGTAATGCAAAATCAGGGGCCTCTCTTTTCAATTTATCTGACGGAAATTTCAAGGTTACGGTGACAGACATCACTGGTCAGAAAGCCGAAGCAGCCTTTGAAATTGAAGCACCTAAAAAATTAATTGTGGGTGCTGAAAATCTGCGCTCTGCCACAAATGATCGTATCAAAGATGGCAAGGGTCAGGTAGAAATTAAAGGAGGCACGGCTCCATTCAGTTATCTGTGGAGTTCGGGAGAGACTACTGCACAAGCCAGCCAGCTTTCTCTCGGTAGTGGAACCGTTGTCATTACGGATGCTAATGGATGTAGTGCATCTGCTCAATTTGAAATCAAAGAAAAAGTGCTTCCGGAATTAACGGCTGCACGGCTTTCTTCCGGCGAACCTATACGGATGGAGAAGATACAATTTGATGCGGATAGTATTGTGATACGGGAGGATGCTAAATCTTCGATTGATGAGTTATATGAATTTCTCTATGACAATCCGACGATCATCATAGAGGTATCGGGGCATACCAACGGGCTTCCGGCGGATGAGTATTGTGATCGTATCAGTACGGCGCGTGCTAAATCAGTAAAAGATTATTTGGTCAACAAGGGGATAGCGGAACGTCGAGTTATCTCTGTGGGGCATGGTAAGCGCAAGCCTATAGCGACCAATCAAACTGCAGAGGGCCGGAAGCGGAATCAGCGGGTGGAGATACGGTTGATCAGGATTGAGGAGTAGTGGAAGCACTATCAATATTTAAATGTTTAAGGTTTAGGAGGTTATCCCGCAGGCCATTACATAGAATTGTTTTTTAGCATTATTGATTTATATTTGTGCGCTTCAGGGCCCATAGCTCTTCCGTACCGATCGATCGGTAGTCGGGAGGTTAGAGTACCTGACTCTCCCGATCCATCGGGACAGGTGGTTTTTGAAAGATTAAAATATTATTGGGCCCATAGCTCAGTTGGTTAGAGCACCTGACTCATAATCAGGTGGTCCCAGGTTCGAGCCCTGGTGGGCCCACTCAATAACGACAGACCTTTCGGGGTCTGTTTGTTTTTTACCACTTGTCCGTCCGCGACACATTGGCGACACATTTCGTCTTTTATCTTTAAAAAAGGATAATCTAGGGTTTGTTTTTCCCGGACAACTAAGGAATGAAGACTTCAGTTTGAGAGCCTTGTATTTTTCTGGAAAGCGGTTAGTTTATCTGGAATTTGTGCCTAAATAGCCTGTTGTAAGTATTCCAATAACGCGCTTTTACCCCCTTTTTACTGCCTTCCTTTTTTTGTCTTTGTCAAATGCCACCCAGGACTATGCGGACACATGTAAGCGTACAACTAGACTCTCTTTTCAGACGCACGCAATCAGCTTCATTTTGAACCTCTTTCTTTGCAGGTGAGGCTTCTTATCGCATTGGATTTAGTTTCACAATCAACCTCCACATTGTCCACAAGGTTTGCCTTCATTTGCATTGCAGTATCGCCCCTTTGATTGTGTATACCAGCGACAACCCTTATTGTGTCGAACGCCACTGTTGGTCGTCAACCAATACCCGGTGGCATTAGGATCGGCATTTCTTTCCTCCTCGAATTGTTGTTTGAGCTGCTCAATTGTAATCCCGAAATCCTGGGGATAGTACCAGACCTTGACTTTTTCGGCAAGCCCGGCATACTGCAATGTC
>JBBKXT010000235.1:0-9112 GCA_037969625.1 Saprospiraceae bacterium | reverse complement strand
ACATATTCTGCAAGCAAGAAGATGATCCTGGTGAAGTAAATTAAATAGATATTAGATTAGATAAAAAGAGGGCTATCCGTATGGATAGCCCTTTTTTTATCTAATATATTATCTATTTAATTTACTTCACCAGGATCATCTTCTTGCTTGCAGAATATGTTCCACTTTCGAGGCGGTAGTACATCACACCGGCACCAGGAAGATCCTTAGCATCTAATAGGATGGTGTTATAACCTCTCAGATAATGACCAGTGACAGCTTTAACAATTTTTCCTGTCGCATCAAAAACAGTAAAGGTAATTGACGCATCTTCCGGAAGTTCAAAGCCAATAGATGTCTCGTTATTCCACGGGTTAGGCGTGTTTTGATACAACGCAAACTCTGGAGCAACGCTTGAATGGCCTAGCTTCACATCCAGGATTTCCCCTGCTGATGTATATGCTTCAGCTTCTGTCACCTTACTGGTCATGCGAATCATGCTGCCAATATCACCAGAGGCGTTCGCAATAAACTGCATTTCTACCACCTGAGTAATACCTTCAACGTTCACCCCTTCAGCATTCCAACTCATTGTGACCAGGCCATCATTCAACACACCCACATGACTATCATTGATGTTGATGCTTTCACTGTTGACACCGGCATACGTCAGTCCTTCTGTTTCCAAAGTCCACTGGAATCCGTCAACACTTTCAGGCAAAATCAGTTTAACACGCACTACATCACCAATTTCAACTGCATGGTCTGCATCAAGTTCTACACGTAACACTCTTCTTCCATCTCTAGGAAGGACTTGAAGTGCATTGGCTTTTGCGGTATTATTGACATCTCCAATTTTGACAGCATAGAAATTATTATTCATTAAACTATCCTCCGCGAGATTCTGGATCGTAATGATCTCACTATAGTCATACGGATTTGGCATGGTGACACCAATGCTGGAATTTACAAATCTCCAGCTTTGATTTTGCGGGAAGCTTTCATATAATCCAAGGACCAGTTTCCTAATTTCAATCAAGTCAATAGCACTAACCTTTTTATCATTGTTAGCATCCGCAGCAATATATAAGTATGGACTATCAAACTCAGTGATTCCCAAAAGATGTTTCTGAATCTTCACTAAGTCTAATGTACTGACCCCATTTCGGTGCTGGTCATTGCGAGCAGGTTCAATGGTGTAATCTACATTATATGGAACAGTCGGGAATTTGAACTTACCATCTTGGATCGTTATGTACGATGGAAAGAAAGAACCTTCACTGTTGAGGTAGACATTGACCAATTGAACAGGATCTGTTTGCCATGTAAGAATCTCCCCGGCCAGAATACTTCCACTGCCAGGACACACCCCATCATTGTCAGTAATCACAATCGTGGTTGTACAGAAATCCTTGTTTCGCTCACTCCACTCAACCTGTCCATTACAATTAAGATCTGTTCCACCATCTGCAACCCAGATATCAACAGAAAGTTGAGTAGCAAAGGCCGGTACATTTTCACAAGTATAAGTATAGCTCGGCTGATAAGCATCGCCACTAAAGCTATATAAAAGCCCGCCAGATGGCGTACAATCATCTACACTTGATGTATTGAAATCTTTTGCCCAAACCGTTACCTGTCCACCTATCGGCATAACAACTGTACTCAGTCCGTTGATACAAACTGGAGTTGGTTGCTTACAATCTTCAAGTCTAAACAAATACTCACATGTTTTCTGGTTTCCGCAACCATCTTCGACCGTCCATAGCACCCGGTGATAATCATTACAATTCAATGGATCATTATACGGTAATCCATTGCGACGAATCTCTGTGAGTAATGAAGTTTCAGTATCAAAGATTAGTTCAGCAATATGATTTGTATCAACCGGCGCTAATGATGTAGGTTTGATTTGTAAGAAAGCAGATCCATTATTCGGATAAACTTTTACATCATATGAGACAACATCGCTACAAGTCTCTTTTACCAGTTGCTTTATTGTCACATGCACGGAACAAGAAGTCGCCAGTGGATTTTCTTCTCCAAGGAACACCTGATTATTGGCTGGTAATCGGATACCATCATCATCTGTACACAAATGAACAGGTGCTACAGGACAGTTTTGGAAATCAGGACCTTCCTGATCATTCACCTTGATGACTTGTGTATAAGACCAGAGACCGGCTCCGGTTTGACTATTGTACTGACACCAGTCGATCACTTTCCACTCCCTGAGAATTTTGAAACAAGCTCCGTCAGCAAAATCAAAGCGCTGATCAACATAAGTCACGGCCACCATACTGCAACCATCACTGATAATCGTAGGTTGTCCTGTGCCCATCGGATCTTCCGGACATGTGGTAATCAATACATCACAAGGCCATATCACACCATCATTGGCGTTGGTATTATTACAATTGGTATCCGTGATATAGAACGGTTTGTAATTGACTACCCAAATACGTTGGGTACAAACTCCAGGAGCAACACCAACATTTCCATCAATGGCACTGAACCTTCTTTCGATCAATTTCACAGCTCCCTGAGGCGCATTGCCTGGAAGATCTCCTCCACTGCAATCATCGATGACGCGCACACGAACTTGTAAGTTCACTTCACAATTGTCATCTGCCCATCCATCAATTCCCCAGAAATGAGGCTGTGTATATTGTGGATTACCCGGATCATTGATGATGATATCCTGACGGACACTTTCATCGTCATTGTACGTAAAGGCATCATACATATTTCCGAAAATAGCGCTGAGCGGATCTTCATCAAGGTTGCCATTCGCATTTCCATCAGCATCTATAAAGGTGCCTTCCTGCACATTAAACCAGAAATCACAGCTGACCACGATATCCTGTGGACACGCTACGAATGGAGAAGTTTTATCCTGTACTTCTACTTCTACCATACAAGTATTCACATTTCCATGCATATCCGTTACCTCAAACTCGACCATCACCGGACCAGCTCCTACATCACAACAAGCAAAAGGTGCACACGGACGGAACACAGTTCCTCTGTCACGGCTGTTGACCGGTGGAACTCCACCTGGTGTATGATCCACACAAGCTCCTTCCGTCGTCCAATCGAAATCAATACAACTGTCCATACGTCGAACGCGGAAAGTCACCGGACCACAATTATCCCAGCTACCATCATCAAAGACAGATGCCGGTACAAGTGTGATTCCATAAGGTCCATCATTTGTTAAAGTCACAATCGTATGTTCATCACATATTGCTACAGGAATAACATCATCTATGACTGTGATCGTAAACTGACATGTTACAGAGTTCTTACAATCATCTTCGATCTTATAGCGGACGGTATGGACTCCGATCTCCAGATTAGCCAGCACATAGGAATTGCCTCCATAATGCAGAAGAGATCCTGAGCTGTTCTGAATTGTAAAATTAATAATCGGTGAACACACATCGCTAAAAAGTGGCTCCGGCAAACTTACACTTGCTACACATCCATTTCCTGCACTTACGATCATATTATCAGGACATACCAGTACCGGATCAATATTGTCCTTTACCTGGATGTTTTGAATATGGCGCAATGGATTAACACCTGATTCCAGGGCAAGGCATTCATCCTGGATCAACCAATGACGAAGCAATGAATAAGAACCTGTGCAATTAGGATCAAATAATTTTTCATCCCAATAGCCCACAAAAATTTCACAATAGTGTCCACCAAAAATGGATTGTCCATTGATGGTAGGCCATCCACTATGGGCCGGTGTAAGAAGGGCTGGATTATTTGCCACATCTACACAACTATAGGCTATAATATTATCCGGGAACTCAACCTGATCAAATCTGAATCGTTCCACCACTATATTTTGTGTACAAGTTGCAGCATTACCCGACTCGTCTTTAACGGTCCAAACTCTTTCGATCAAGACTCTAGGCGTGCCACAATCTCCATTGTCGGTGACATGATCTACATAGGTTAGCGTTGTTGATTCTTCACAACTGAGCAATGTTGGCTCACCTGTAATAGATACATCTGTGCTTTCATTACAGCCAACGGTAATATCCGCCGGGCATTCAATATCAGGTGCAAGTTTTAATTCCACACAGATTTTACCCCAGCATGAATTTCCTCCACCCAGACAATCGGTCACGGTAACATACAAGCATTGCCCTACATGATCAATCGTGATGATGCCATCAGGAACAATATTGCCATCCTCATCGGTAATGGTCAGGCAGTAGTTGTCATAACAAGCATAATCATCTCCTTCAAGAATCATATCGGCATTGACCTCAACCGTACAATCGGCAGGCAAAGACAATTGAATCTGATCGTTACATGCAAGGTTGTTCGATTCAGGTGTATACTCTATAATTTCAATGGTGAAGAAACATGTATCCGAGTTACCGGAAGGATCCGTGACAATAAAGAATCCATCATGTATTCCAATATCAAAGAAATCACCTGAATTGGAAATAATCGTGTCAATAGAACAATTGTCCGTCACTAAGCTCGGGAAGAAAGAAAGATATTCTCCACATGCGCCCGGATCCAGATTTATGATAAGGTTACCAGGACATGTGATGACTGGTGGTTCAACATCCAATACCGTTACATCAAACTGACACTGGCTGGTATTACCGGAAGCATCGGTTAATGTATAAATTACGGTTGTAGTTCCTACTTCGAAGAATTCAGTGACCAACTCTCCACCATTCACAGGTCCTCCTTGAGGAACATCAATACCATCTTCGGTTTCATAAGCTACTGTGATCGTTCCTTCACAACAATTATCTCCAACGACTGGATGCACCCATGTGAATTCAGCTCCACAAAGGCCAACGCCATTTTCAATGATTGTGTCCTGCTGACTGTATGGAACCTGATCAAAAATCTGCAGACTCCAATTGTCAAGTGAACCAACTGCTCCACTACTGGAGGAGATGGCCAACACCCAAGCACCTTGTGCTGGTTCTTCGCAGAAAACACTTAAGGCCTCCTGTGGTATATAGAAACCTCCATGTCCTAATGGACCACATGGCGCTATATTGACAGATAAATCTGTGGTATCACTGAAAGAAATATCCACGTCTTGAATACCCAAACACAAATCTTCAAACAAGGTCACTTCTGTTCCACTTGGACTTGTCAGCGTCACTGTCAGTGCACCTACGTTTGGATAAGTAATCTGAAGATCTAACACATTGACATGTCCCACTTCAAACACATCCGTCACATTAATGACTGAACTTGCACAACCACTATTCAATAAATCGATCGGTACCGGCAGATCATTCGGTTGATATAAGTTCTCAACATTCTCTGCGCAATAAGGTAATTCGATGTCTTCTACTGTTACTGTAAATTCGCACGAAACCTTATTTGGCAACTGATTTTGTAAAGAAGAAATCAGTCCATTATCAGGGAAGAACATAAGACCTGCATTTAACTCTCCAATGGTACTTGGATGGCAAGCATCCGCAACCACCCAATCAGAAGCCTGATCATGGTCACAAATATATTGTCTCCAAACATCACCACCACTCAGGATTCCGAGAAATACAGTACCCATCACAAAACCATTGGTGGCCACATGATCATATTGCGTGTCTTCAAGTGACAAAATATAACCGGCTGGTGTACTGACACCAATATTGGTTGTAAATGGATAGACATAGGTTCCTCCCGGTGGAATGATCGTACCATCCGGAATGACATATGTTTCCAGACCGGCGCCAAATCGTTGTATGGTAGCACAACTTAAGTCCATTGAAGACGGTCCAAAATTGGTGATCTCAACAGAGTCAAGCATACTTTGCACCACCTCCGTAATCAACACGATGGACTGATCATATACATTGTAAGTTACTGTGTTTACTCCTTGTGGAAATACTTCACCTGAAGCATCTGTGAGACCACAGGAAACTAAGTTATTGTCCTCATTGCGTATTTCGTACGTAATGGCTATGTTATCCGGACAGTTGTCTGTTGCACTAATACTGATACCGTTTACAATGGCACCGCATTCACCCGGATCATTAAATACCGTTATATCCTCTACGCATGTAATCACAGGAGGCTGGGCATCATTGACCAGAATTTTTAATCGACAGGTATCACTGACATTTCCTGCGACATCATAGGCTAACCATTTCAAGATGGTTGTGCCTGCAGGGAACATATCACCAGAATTCAGTCCTGTCATATCCACCTGGATGATGGTATCAATTTCACAATTATCCAAGGCAACCGGTAGTGAGAAATTTACAAAAGCTCCACACATTCCAGGCATCGCTTTTGTTTGAATTGGAGGTCTTGGACAATTAAGCCATTCCGGTGCTTCTGCATCATTCAGATGAACAAACAAGGAGCAAGTATCCATATTTCCATCCATATCCGTTACGATCAAATAAACCTCAATGCTATCCTGATGATGGGAGCCAAATAAAATTCCAGCATCCGGATATTGGTCAAATGTTATAATTGGCAGACAGTTGTCCGTGGACAGTATCGGTGGTATAATCACCGGAATCTTACCATAACAGAAACCAGGTTCTGTCTCCACCGTAATGTCGTCCTGACAGATCACTGATGGTGGGTCAACATCAAGCACTGTGACGGTTGCCACACATATACTAACATTACCACTGGTATCTGTTACTTGAAGGATAACCTGAACAAACGGATTCTGAAGATCAGCTACTGTAAAGGTGATTTGATCCACAAAGGATTGGCCTCCATCTCGACTGATGAGCATTGTATCTATGGCGCAATTATCCGAACTACCTCCGTCTACATCTGCTGGCGTAATCGTGTACAAACAATCCCCATCCACCATCACAAAAATATCTTTGCAAACGGCAACCGGGGCCTCTTTATCCTCAACGACAATCCAGAACATACATGTATCAGAATAACCAATATCCGGAAGACTTGGAATACTTGCACGCATACTTACCTTGGTTGTACCCACGATGTATTCAAGACCGGTAGGCTGACCATCAATCCATATATCGTTCAGAATACCTTCTGCACCCTGACCTGTCAACATAAACTGGATGAGACTATCTGGAGCACCTGCGCAAGTAATAATTTCAGCAGGAGGCAAATTGAATACGGCCATGCACCATCCTACATCGTTTGGCGCATACAGTGTATCAGGCACATTAGGACAAATAATACCTACAAAGCATGCGAGAGTCACCGGTGTCACTTCATTATTATTTGTAGGATCATCATCACCATCCGGATCAGGGTCACTACCATTCTGTGATGTATCTATTGCGATCGTACCAAATGGACTTTCACCGATTCCAACGGCTGTGTTGAAATACGGGCCATCAAATCCTCCCGGTGCTATCTTTAACGTAATGTAAATCGCTCCTTCATTTCCGACGAGCAGCAGATCATTGCCCAACAACAGGTTAGGATCCGTTCCACCGTTAAACAATGGGTTTACATTAAACTCTTCACTTTCTACACTTATCAAGGCCCAACTTTCTGCACCTGCAAATGTCACGCTGAGCGAATCGATCACCTGAATACTATCAAGATCTACATCTCCGTAATTCTGAACATGAAGTTCATAAGTAATAATATAAAAATCATCTTCATCTAATGCTGGTCCGGCGCTAAGGCGCTTGGACACACCAATCAAAGGAAACTCTGTAAAGTCTACAATGGTTGGACTTTGTTCATCAGGAATACCGTCTCCGTTAGGATCCGGGTCTGTTCCATCCACACTCTCATCTGTCAACAGAATTCCTCCCGGGCCTTGACCTGTTAACGTTGCATTATTTTCAAATGGACCTAGTATGCCACAGTTCGAAACAAGTATTGATATCAAAATAGCACCTTTATCATCCACGACGAGGTCATCAGAACCAAGCAATAAATTGATATCTGTGATTCCATTATACGCCGGATTGACCAGGAAGTCATCTGAAGTTAACTGCTGGACAGTAACCGAACATGGGCCTGGGAAAGCAGCAGCCAAATCATCCGTCACCTGAATCGAATCAATCACGACAGAGGAGAAGTTCTCAATATTAAATTCATACGTGATGGAAAATGTTCCATCATTATTGATCACTGCCGAAACCACATTCTTAGCTACCCCGATATTCAATACCTGGATAAAGACAATTGGTGTCGCTTCCGTTTCATCAGGGATACCATCACCATTAGGATCCGGATCAGCACCATCTACACTTTCGTCAATTACTGTTTCACCCGAAGGTGCAATACCTGAAGCATAAGCATAGTTTTCAAACGGTCCTGGATACAATGGATTTTCCTCACAATTAACCACATTGACTTCCAATAAAATCGCTCCTTTATCACCAATAGGAAGTACTTCAAATCCATTTAATAAGTTAAAGTCTGTTATCCCATCGTAGCCTGTGTTAACAATATAATCATCACTGGTCATGGAGAGAATACTGATGGAACATGGAGCTCCAAAAGTAGTCGACATACTATCCACTACCTGAAGGCTATCCAGTTCTACAGAACCAAAGTTTTCAACATTGAATTCAAAAATCATGTCCGCTGAACCATCGGCGAGATAATCAATACTCACGAGACGTTTCGCTACGCCAATTGAAGCAAGAGACTGGAAGTTCACTTCAGTTTCTATGTTATTGTTTGTTGGATCTCCATCTCCATCCGGATCCGGATCACTTCCATCCTGACTGACATCTAATATCCCCACACCAGCAGGACTAACACCTGATACAATAGCGGAATTTAAGAACGGACCATTATTTGAACCGCATTCAGCTACATTAATTGTTAACAAGATAGAACCTGTTCCATTGACTGGCAACAAATCAATTCCTGTCAACAAGTTGACATCAGAGACTCCATCATACGTTGCATTCTCCGTGAAATCATCAGACGTTAGGCTAATAATTGTTGGGACACAAGTAGCAGGGAAAGTAATAAACAGAGCATCTATTACTTGCAGACCAGAAATGTCAACGTTTCCATAGTTTCTAATATTAAATTCATAGGTCACATTCGCACTACCATCCGATAAGTTGGTGACATTAACAGCTCGCTTCGCAATACCAATTATAGGATCTTGAGCAAAACTTACTGGTGTACCACTCTCTTCATCCGGATTATTATCTCCATC
>JBBKXT010000234.1:0-18136 GCA_037969625.1 Saprospiraceae bacterium | reverse complement strand
AAATCCGGCTAAAGAAAGCATTCGTGCATTTCCTTAGCCGGACAAAAATTTAACGATATACTCAAACAGACTATTCGTAGTATGTATAACTAAGCACTTCTGTGTATGGTCCACCACTGCTTGTACCATTTTTTAGGATGGTGGCAGGACGATTTTCCGCATCAAATGAATACACATAAGAAACGCCATACATGGATAATGGATCTGAAGTGAGATGTCTTACAAAACCTGAAGAGAGTTTTGCACTAGCCTCTCCGAATAAACCACCAACGGGTTTCCATTCAGAATCCACCGCATAGATTTGCTGGATATTGCTGGCATTGTCTCCGATGGTGTAAGTAAACTCTCTGTCTTCTCTAACGGTAACTCCGTCATCCTCATAACGAATTCTATTGGTTACATTTTTGTTGGCGATTGTCAAATCATATTTTAAATGATCTGCACCACCATAATGTTCAATAATTTTTGTCAGTATACCATCCGCATCGTAGATATACCCTGCATACTCGCTGCCATCTGCCACCCACAATTCCTTGGATACTCTTCCATTTGCATCTAGTGTATACGTGGTCGGACTACCATTTTTGGTAATGACAAGTGTACCGGGCGTTGAAAAATTGTACAAAATGGTATCCTCTACCGTACCATTGTAGCTGTTGATGATACTGGTCACTCGATCGGTAGCATCATAGATAAATTCCCAGCTTTCCACATCGGCGCCGGTGCCATCATAATCCAAACTAATCGTTTTGATGAGGGAGGCTTCTACGACCGGTGGATTGTTATCATCATCATCCTTGCAGGATATTGTAAACGTCATGACTACTGCCATGCATAGGCAAAAAAATAGATTCTTTTTCATTGTTAATAGATTTAGTTAATTGATATTTGAAAAGTATTAGATAGAATTTTGGTTATAAACCATACGCATTTATTAATTACTATGATATTTTAGTTGCCTCCTGAAAGGATGATTAACGCCAATCCTGAAATAAACAGAAGAAACATCAGGAACAGCAGCTGATTAACACTTCGCCCCCCTCCTTTAAATTCTTTCCAGATAAAGACGCCCCATAAGGCTGCAACCATCGTTGCTCCTTGTCCAAGGCCATATGAAATAGCTGCACCAGCCTTACCTGCCGCCATAAAACTCAGAACGGTCCCAAGCCCCCAGATCAGTCCCCCGGAGATACCAACCAGATGCGTTGGGAAACCTCCTTTAAAATATTGACTATAGGTCACCGGTACACCGACAAAAGGTTTCTTCATAATAAACGTATTGAAAACGAAATTGCTTGCCAACATCCCTAGTGTAAAAATGAAAAACGCAGAATACGGTGTTGCCATACCGGGGGTTGGTGATTCAAAATTATTGACATCCATGGCTGCTGCCACAAAGCGATAGAATACAGACATTAATATGCCTGCGATGAGGGCGAGCCAGATCCCTTTTGAAGAAGAAACTTTGTCTTTCTTTTTCATTTTACCGGCAGCAATGCCATTAAAAATAATAGCAATCATAATCAGTGCCACACCGGCAAACAATATCATTGGATCTCCTTTTGGCGTACTCATATAATTAATGATGACGCCTAAGACCAATGCAAGTCCAACCCCCAAGGGGAAGGCCACTGCCATGCCAGCAATCGAAATAGAAGCCGAAAGCAATATATTGGAGGCATTAAAAATGATTCCTCCTATCACAGCGCTCCAAATATTTGCAGCACTCACCTGACTCAAATCGGCAAGAAAGCTCCTCCCTTGATCGCCTGTACTCCCCAAGGTCAGCCCAACAATCAACCCCAGCAAGACGACGCCAATCACGTAATCCCAATAGAAGAGTTCATAGCGCCAGTTTTTGGCAGCAAGTTTTTGTGTATTGCCCCAGGAGCCCCAGCATAACATGGTGACAATCGTGAAGACAACTGCCAGAGAATAACTTTCGATAATATACATAGCGCAGAATTTAGTTGTTTTACTTTTATCTGTGAATTTTTGCACTTAAAAATTGAAACGCTTCGCTCAACCTATCATCTGATATCACGTCGTCTTGCTCACTGTCGAATACCCGATACTCATGGTAGATATCCTCCTCTCGTAAAAGAATATGTGCCATACCATTCGTATTGTACTCCATATCAGCATCCGTCGTACTGATATACAACCACATTTTCTTCAGTAAGCCTCTATCATTAATGAATGTATTTTTTAGCAAGGCAGTGTCTATGGGCGAATTAAAGAGTACACATGCCGTAAATATATCAGGGATCAATGCGTTTTGCATGGCTGCCACTCCACCATCTCCAACACCCACCAAAGCACGAAATCGATAACCGACACGGGCGTTGAAATCAGTTTCTATTGTAGAGATTATGTTATCCTTCAATGATAACTCATTCGTCATTAAGAAAACTAAAATCATTGAAGGCAAGGTTCCGATCGACATTTTCCCTCGGATCAAATCTGTAATTCGTTGCCTTTGATGAGCTTCATCGATTCCATAGATGTACACCACAGGGTATAACCTTGAAGCATCCCTATAGCCCGGTGGAAGTGCAATCGCATAGTTGTCTTTTTGAACAAGAGTTGACTTCGGGTATTTTATTTTCTTCGCGGACCGTTTAAGATCCCCACGATATACTTTATTTTCAAAACTATCACTGATATAACAAAGTGCATTTGGCAATGATGCTCTCCAATAGGTAAAAGAATGCCCACCATCTCTCACACGATACTCGTGTTGTATCTGTAGATCACGTAGCAATATGTGCAACTCCTCATTACTTCGGCAGAGTGTATATTCATCATCCCCGTTGTCGATGAAGATCTTTAGATCCTCTAATCGCTTAGAATCGATTGTTTTGAATAGATGAAAAGCCGAATATTGTTTATAATAATCAGTGATCCTTTCTTCTCCGATAGTCCCCACTCCTCCAAACAATCTTCCCCATTGATTATTCCATTCAGACGCATCCTCCACCATATACTGCTCGTCTGTCCTGACAGATATACTCAAAGGGACACTCACTTGAAAAACATCCGGATGGCGCACGGGTAAAATCAATGCACCAAACCCACCCATGGAATACCCCATCGTCGCGCGATGCGCTTTGTCAGGAATCGTCCGGTATACACTATCAATAAAAGGTACTAAATCGTAGACAAACATATCCTCATACAAAAAGGTACTGGCATAGTCATTGACATAATAATTTCTAAACCCTTGCGGGATGACAAAAATCATCTCCACTATTTCCTTCCCGGCCACTGCAGCATCAGCAATCTGTGCGATTCGTCCATACTCTAACCACGAAGACTCATCATCACCCAACCCGTGCAAGAGATAGACTACGGGATATACTTTCTTGCCCTTATGATAATCAACAGGAAGAACTATTGAATACTTAACCTCTTGTCCAAGCACAGCACTTTTCATGGACAAGCTTTCCATAATGCGTTTGTCCCCCTCGGCGATCATGATCGCAAAAGGAAGAAAAGTCAGCATAAAAAGCAGGTTAAATTTTTTCATATCAATTCATCAGTCTTTTCTTTATGGAGGAAAGCGATTCATCCAGACCATTCAAAAAAGATTGATGGTTTTGGGCGCCTTGTCTGACACGATACTCATAGTCCACGTCGGCTCCACGGATTTGTGCATAGTATTGATGATACCCGGAATAACTGCTGCATTCATCTGTGGCATCAAGATAATAAAAGGTCTCACTTGACATGACCACTGGATCATCCTCCAATGTTGCGTTGAACAGAAAGCAAGAACCGAATATTTCTGTATTTGCTGAGACAAAGGAAATAGCTACGGCACCTCCTGCTTGATTTCCGAGTAGCACTCTATCATGCTTTCCAGCTTTGGTTCGATAAGTAGAATCAATCTTAGAAACAATACCGATTACTACATCAGGGTTGTTTTTAATATCCTCTGCAGGTAATTCTACGACAATAGAATTGGTCAATTTGCCGCTTTGCATATTATTCCGCAGTATGGAAAAAACATTAATCACATTTTCTTCGCGTTTTCCTTTCTCAAAATCATGGATCAGATAGAGCACAGGAAAGGTTGATGAGTTGGTGGCATAATCAACCGGGGTCATTACGTTTATAGCGATATCGGCAACTTCCGATGACTCCAGGACGCTATTTTTAATGAATGGCGATATAGCGATTGGCAAAGGCTCGGATGGATGCGCCTGTCCCTGAAAAGCATTGCTAATAAACTTAAATGCCTCCGGGTACGATTTTTTCCAGTAATCAAAAGAGTGACCTCCATTTCTAACACGGTACTCGTGTGCAATGGAATTGTCCCGCATGACCTTATGCAGGTTATCACTCGTGATAGAAAGTGATTCTTCATCATCACCGCAATCAATCAATATTTTCAATCCGTCAAATCGGGAAGGGTCTCCCAGGGCAAAGAAATGGAAAGGACTATGGGCTCTAAAATAATCTGTCAATCTTGCCATGCCGGTTGCGCCAAACCCACCAAATAATATACCCCATTGACTATTAAACACATTCTGTGGTTCCGCCATATACTGTTCATCGGTGCGAAAGGACATACTTAAAGGTACCGCCACAGAAAAAACATCCGGATGCAAGGCAGGCAGGATCAAAGCGCCATACCCACCCATGGAATAGCCCATCACCGCTCTTGAATCTTTCTCCTTTTTAGTTCTGAACAGACTATCGATCGTCGGCACCATCTCTTCAACCATCATGTCCATGTAAGGGTAATCACCTGAAAACCTGTTGACATAATATGAATAATATGCAGCCGGCATCACATAGATCATGGGAACAATTTCTCCACTATATTGATTGGAATAATATTGAAGTCCACCACTTGTATACCATGCTCTTTCGTTATCCCCATAACCATGCAGCAGATACACCACCGGATAAGACTCAGTTGATGTATCATATCCATCCGGCAACAAAACAGCGTAAGTAATGTCATTGTCAAAATAGGTGCTATACATTTTTTGATTCTCCAATAGCCGCACGAATGGGATGACAGGCTCATCCTTCTTGCAACTCACGAACAGCAATAATAGCATCAGCCCTCCTATCGGAAGAGTGATTCTAAATGAATCGTATATAAATCGTATCTTATAAGTATCAATCAATGTTGTGTCGGATTTAGTCCTTTCGCAGGTGACTCACTATAGATCACAATCGATTTCATATAGAGACTAAATTCAGGGTCTTTATTGACCCATGAGATCTCCAAATGATGATTTCCTTCCTTAATGAGGTACTTATGGTAAATATCATATTTCCGGACGATGTAATCGTAAGGCATTTTAACCTGATCGATCTTTTCACCGTCCAAGGAGATATCCAATAGTGCTACATATTCACTTTTAGCCACGCCACATCTGCTTTTCACATTCCCCAGTACTACAATTCCATTTCCGTTAAAATCGATCTCAATATTATTGTCCGTAAACTCTTGCCTGAGATAACGCTCCTCTGATGGATACATTCCTTCAAAACATTGTTCAAACCGAACTGCAACAGGTGTTTGTGTTTTAATTGAAACAGAATCTTGCGTTACTTTTCCATCATGCTGTTCAATGAGTTCGACGGTATGCTTAAAGGTCAACGCATAAACGTCATTGAGTGTGATATCCATGTACGGAAACTTCAAATCTTCTACTTCCTC
Organism: Saprospiraceae bacterium; assembly: GCA_037969625.1. GTDB lineage: Bacteria > Bacteroidota > Bacteroidia > Chitinophagales > Saprospiraceae > Opimibacter. The sequence goes on along the minus strand of JBBKXT010000234.1, from coordinate 12,456 downwards.
TAACGCAGGTTTCCAATCATCAGGAATATTTTTGTATCCCCCCATCACGCCCAAAACACCCGCAGCAGTAGCCGGATTGCAGTCAGAATCCTGACCACACCTTGTGGCGATATCCATGGTCTTATAAAAATCTTTTTCTCCGTATAACAACCCAATGACCACATAAGCAGCATTTAAGCTGGCATCTATGTTAAAGGAATTAAATACCCCTTCAGGGCAGCCTTTATCAGCCGAGTGATTTTTTTCCACTTCAAACCAGGTCTCTTTCCAATCATCAGGATATTGTTGGTGCCAGCGGATGACATCTGCGATTGTTTTATAAAACTTGCTTTCTGCAGAAATAGTACTTAGTGCTTCTGAAATAACATAATTCAGATTGTCTGATGTATACGCCAAGGAATAAAGGGCTGATACAAAAACACCACCATACCATCCATCCCCATAATTCATGATATGCCCGATGCGATCACAAAATTCAGAACCTGTGTTGACCATGCCTGGCGTCATCATGCCGGCAAAGTCAGCTTCAATCTGAAAATCTATATCGTCTGCATGGGGATTGTTCATCCAGTGACCTGATGCTGGTGGCATGATGCCATTTAGGATATTATACCGAGCTGCTTGGTTCGCATGCCAAAGTTTGTAGTCTTCGTTAGCAAACTCCAAAGCAAATGAATCTGCCGGCGCATTGAGTCCTACTTTCTCAAGGATATTGACAAAAGTTAAATCTAGATATACATCATCGTACAAACCAGGATCGAGTGCATAGGTTTCTTTAATATAATGATCATGCCAAACTATAGGCTGATAATCCTGAATCATGGTGCCTTTGAAACGAAACTCTGTAGGTCCTCCAAAAGTGACCCCAATGGTCTGTCCTGCCCAACCGCCTCTGATCCTATCTTGCAATTCAGCTTTTGACATCGTGATGACATCAGGTATGACAACATCGGGAGTACTTGTCCCCGTACACCCAATGAAGCATATGAAGCAGGCCGCGATAGCAATGTAATGTTGTAGTCCCTCCTTCATATCAATGCACATTTGCCGGTAAATTACTTTCCGGTGGATTCTGCGAAAAAACAATCAGGTCATTAATTCTATATTCATACTCAGGGGAAGGATTGATCCATTTCAATCTAAGCGTATGTTTCTTTTCTTCCAACTGATATTCCCATGCAGGCTCAAGTCGTCTTGACGTATTTTTCATTGGGAGTTTTACTGTTTCTGTAAGAACACCATCTAAATAAACTTCCATCAATGCGACATATGGATCATCTTTTTCTGCAAGACCGAAAGACTCTGAACCATACGTACGCTTGGAAATGCGGTCGATGTATGCTACATCAACCTTTGAACGCTTAGCCATATTTCCATACAACAGAAATCCATTTCCGGTGAATTCCATGTTAATCTCATCGGTAAATGATTCGTCAATCTTCATCCGGTCTATCGGATACGTATCTTCGAAATTCTGTTCAAATTTAACTGGGATTGGTGCGGTTAGAGGAATGATCACGTTATCTCCATCAACACTGCCACCTGCCATGGCGATCATTCCAAGGGCATGTTTCATACTCCAGCCATAAGCCTTATCAAGCGATACTTCGGTGTTCTCGAAATTACTTTTTTCAATTTCCTGTAATGGTTTGAGCCAGAAATCAGGTATGTTTTCATATCCAATCATTACACCAAGTACCCCTCCCACTGTAGCTGGATTACAATCCGCATCCTGTCCACAACGAGCTGCGATATCAACTGATTTTGTAAAATCACCATGTCCATATAAAAGCCCTATCGCGACGTAGGCTGAATTAATTTTGGCATCAATATTAAAGCCAAGAAATACACCTTTCGGACATCCAACATCCTGATTCCAATTCTTCTGAACTTCAAACCAGGCTTGTTTCCAATCATCGGGGTACTTTTTATAGGCGGCAAGAACAGTTGATATACATCCATGAAATTTGGTACCTTCTGGAATGGTGCTCAAAGCCTGGGTGGTTATGTATTCAGGATCATCAGAGATAAACGCGAGAGAATATAAAGCGGAAACAAAGACACCGCCATACCATCCATCTCCACTATTCATGACATGTCCTACACGATCAGCAATTTCAGTTGCCTTGTTGACCATGCCCGGAGCCATTAATCCAATAAAATCAGCTTCGATCTGAAAATCAATATCGTCCGCATGCGGATTATTTTTCCAATACCCGGATGCCGGAGGCATGATACCATTGAGGATGTTGTAGCGTGAAGCCTGATTGGCATGAGCCAGATGATAGGCCGTATTTGACCAATGATGAGCAATAGAATCAGCACTTGCATCGAGTCCATATTTTTCAAAAGCATTGACAAAGTTTAGATCCGTATAGATATCATCGAACAATCCCGGCTTTTTGTCCCACCAATATTTAACATAATGGTCATTCCATGGTATAATATGATGTTCGTCGATGAGGGACCCATTATATTTAAACTCCACAGGGGCGCCATAGACCACGCCAATGGTTTGGCCTGCCCAACCACCTTTGATTTTATCCTGAAGTACTTGTTTTGACAAAGTGATGGATTCTTTGGCAGGGACATCTTCTATCGGCTTGTCATTCGTATTACATGCTGCAAGGAGTAGACATAACGCCCACAGCGATAATTGTAAGGATTTAGTATTCGGTTTATACATTAGCTTTAATTTTTTATTGCTTGATACACACTTAGCTCAGTGATCGATGTAAATCCGGAAACCTGCTTCGTGTATTTGTTCCAATGATCTTGAATCATGGCGTCGCCGATAATTCGAATAGCCGTAGTGGTTACCTTATCAAAACGAATTACGTATTCTGCGAAATGTGGTTGATAGATCAGATATCCAGTCTCTGGCATGGGCGGATTAATGGAAGTACCGGATACAGGCATCCATTTGCCGGCCTCATTTTTATACTGAACATTCAATGAAGTAAACCAACCGCCAAACTCTTCCATACCTCCAGCGTGGAAGGCCAACATATCAATGGTCTGTGGTGTTGTCCATTCGTATCCATAATAGTCCACTTTTGGAATTTTAGTTTTTGCTGCAATACTATAAAATACTGATCCCGGACCATCGACAATCCCATCGTTGATGATGTTCACCTCTTTGGCATACATTGATTTTCCAAATGTGCACCAACATGAATCCCGCACTAATTCATTTACTTCACGAACATTGGCCAGTACACTATCTGCTAAAGAAGCAATATTGGTGTTACGCACCAGCAAGTCAAAATCGCGCATTAGTTTTTCTTGCCCATTATCCAATTGGATCTTTATCTGATATGGCCCGGGCGTGGTGGGTGTACCAGTGATCCGGCCATTGTCAAAAGTCGTTCCGGGAGGAATCGTTCCCTCAATCATCGACCAGTTATAATTTTTATTTGCATCGCTATAAAACGTGTAATCAACCGGATGATTAACTTCCATCATCGGTAACGGGCCAAAATAAAATTCAAGTGGAACTGTAAAGGTTGCTTTATTATTGATTGTGACTTTTTGCTTAGCTCCTTTTCCGGATAGCTTACCACCCTTTGAAATAATCAGATCGATGGTCATTTTGAGGGTGCGATCTATCATTGACTGAATACTCGCATCAGGCAATTCATGTCGGGTGATATTGATATACGTATCATTGAAAGGTTGAGTCCATCCTTCTATCGGGAGATACAAATCTTTAGGAAGTGCATTAAATCCATACATGACGCCCATGAGCCCCGCTACAGTAGCCGCTTGGTTGTCAGCATCGAAACCCATAGCGCATGACAAATCTAAGGTTCGTTGGAAATCTCCGTTCCCATAAAGCATCGCCAGGATGCCGCAAGCGCCGTTGAGATTGGCATTCCATATCGTCTTGGTCATATCAGGCTCTGTGACATAATATTTTTCAGCCATTTCTTTCCAAGCATCTTGCCATTTGTCAGGGTACTTTTGATGCAAGGCAATCATGTCGCGTATTGTCTGCGCATATCTTCCATCAGCAGGTAGCTCATTCAATCCAATATCAATGAGCTTTCGGATGTCTGTTTCAAAAAATGCTGCAGCATACATGGCGCCATAGTGAATGGTTGGCTCAACACCCCAGCTATCACTTGTGATGCGAGCTGCCCAATCAGATTTCTGCGCTGCATATTGGACCATCCCCGGCGCTGTATAGGACCATATCTCATTGATCAATTGGGGGTCGATCTGAAACCAATGGGGATTGATACTTTTACTTCCACTGAAGGGCGGTGTGTATCCAAATTTCATCAAACCCAGTGCAGCTCTATTGGCCAGCCAAACACGATCCCTAATATGAAAAAGCCAAGCTTCTCGTAACTGCTCATAGGTTGGTTCAGGACCAAATTTTTCCATTTGAAGCAGATACATATACTCCAGATCTGTGTCATCATCTGAAAAAGCACCATTATACTTTTTAAGTTTGTCAATATTTTTAGTGTATCCGTATGGCCAAGTTTCGGCACCCGGCGCATTCACATATTTGTTTTCGTGGGGTAAGCCGTAAATATTTCCTATCATCTGGCCAATCCATGCCCCTGCGATTTTGTCTTTCAATGTTGTGACAGAAATGGATTGTGTCTGACTGACAGTTATATCGGGATTCAGAAATAACAGACTCTGCACGATGATCAGACAAAGAAATGCTCTGCAATTGAAATAGCTCATTGTGGATTCTGTACTAGGTTAGGATTTGTATTTAAAGCACTTTGTGGTATCGGAAATAACTTTGTGTTGGGTCCTGTGACAGGTTTTTCATACCATGCCTGACCCCATACGCCAAATCGTATCTGATCCTGGCGTCGGTGACCCTCCCAGGCAAATTCTCTACCTAACTCACTAAGTAATTCTTCATTGGTGATATCCGACAATACATAAGCGGGAAGTCCAATACGAGTTCTGATCTTTTGGAGATCCGGATCATTGATAAATTCACCTGCACGGCCCAGCCAATGGAGTGCCTCGAGTTTAGTATAGAGGACATCAGCATATCTAAAGAGCACAAAATCATTCTCCATGTCAATGACATCATAACTCAGCCCCTCCTGATATTCATACTTTGTACATCGTGCACCCTCCCATTCACCTCTGGAATGATAGTTTGCAATGGTCGGTGTGTAAATAAATGGTTCACCATCGATAACGATTGGTTTTCCACTAATATCATATTGTTGTCCAAAGAGCCATGAATTTCTGCGAAGATCTTCTTCTGCATATTTGTTAAAGAAATCAGGGGGCAGCACAAAACCATCCCATGGTATACCTACCATATTGATTGTTGGACGGCTAGCTGGGTTTAAGGTCAGATGTGACCAGTAGAAATGTTCGTCAGTAAGTTGAGGGTGATACGGAATGACAAAGATATTCTCTGTTGAACCTTCATTGTGGACTTTAAAATTGGCAAAATAGTCATCCTCAATTTGGTAAGCCCCTAATGCTATGATCTTATCACATGAGGCCACTGCTTCTGCAAATCGATCTTGACCTACCCATTCCAAGGAATTCATTTGCATCTTAGCTAAGAACATATATGCCATTCCTTGTGTGATCCTGCCATAGTATTCTTGGTTAGGAAAATCCTGAACGTTATCGATATTATCAAGAATCTCCTGTATGATAAAGTCATACACAAACTGCCTGTTTTTTTGTTCGGGAAAATCCTTGTTGGAAAAATCAATGGTAAAAGGGATATTCCCCCAATTGTCAAGTGCCCAGTAATAATAATAGGCTCTCAATATCTTAATCTCTGCTATGACCCGCTCTTTGCCTTCGAATTCAATGGGTGTGATCACGTCCAGAATTTCATTGCATGCGGTGATGCCCGCAAATACCATATCCCAGGCACGCGTAAGTATTTTGTTATTTGGTGCGAGTTTATGTTTTTGCATATCCTCCCATCTCCCTTGTTCATACCATTCACCATTATGCTTTTCTGGTATTACCAATTCATCAGATGCATTTTCTGTCAGTGACCATAGCCGTTGTTCTTCAGGATATGGTTGTAGCCCAACATAGGCACGACCGGCATAGGCAATGATATCCTTTTCTGTCCGAAAGAAATTTTTGACCGGAATTTCTGAATAGACCGTTTCTGAAAGGTCAAAACAAGAAGAAACGGTGGTAACCAAAACGCAGCCTGTAAGTATGACGATTAGATATTTTTTCATAATGTCTTTCATTTTGAAATTAAAATGTAGCGTTGATGCCCAGTGTGAGAGATGTCGTTCGTGGGTAATAGGATAATCGATCAATACCCGGTTCAAGTCCTGATAAATTTACTTCGGGATCTATTCCTTGATAGCCTGTAATCCATGCCACATTCTGTGCTGATACAAAAGCGCTGACTTTTGAGATATAGCCTGACTTGATATTGAAGTTGTAATTGAGCGTTATATTATCAAGTTTTAGAAAAGTAGCATCTTCTACATACTTGGAAGAATAGGTTATGTCTCCAATAAATTCGGGATTATCATATTGGGAGTGCACGATATTTCGCAATCCAATACTCTTCCAGGATTCATAATATAATCGGTAGCTGTTTAAAACCTTCCCACCGATACCTGCCCGGAAATTAAAACTTAAATCAAAATTTTTAAACGTCAGCATATTGCTCCATCCTAACATGGCTATCGGACTCGCCGTGCCAATATTTTCCCAGTCACTCTTGTCTACCTCCCCGATGGGATTTTGATTTTTAAACTGGTCAAAGCCATCCTCACTTACGCCCAACCAAACTGGTCCATAGAAAGTCCCTACTTCTTCGCCTTCTTGAATGCGCTGCGTCCAGACACCAATGGTTCCACCTATAAAGGCCGTTTCATAGGAAGATTGAGTGAACTCTTCATTCGTGATCTTATCCAATACATTCTTGTTATGACTAGCCGTAAAGGTTGTATTCCACTGAAAGTTTTTCCGGTTTATCAACTGTGTATTCAAAGTGAGCTCAACGCCCCTATTGCTGATGGTACCCACATTGGTGAATAAGAAGGGATACAGATATGGAGGCACGGAAACTTGAAACTCCCATAATAGATCTTCACTTTTACGAACGTAAAATTCCAGACTACCATTCAATTTTTTATTGGCGATCAAAAAGTCAATTCCGATGTTGAGTTCCTTCTTTTTCTCCCAACGCAAATCCGGATTCGGATTCTGTCCGGGACCATAGGAATTGATCCATTCCTGGTTGTAGTAAAGACTTCCCACGCGTTCTAATAAAATAAGGGATCGGTACGGAGAAAAATCCTGATTACCAGTTACACCATAACCCACTCTAAACTTGAGTTCATCGATCCAGGATATATCCTTCATAAACGCTTCTTCGTGGAGTCGCCATCCAAGACTGAGTGCAGGAAACAAACCCCATTTATTATTATCACCAAACTTGGATGAGCCTTCCCTACGGAGTGAAGCCGAAGCCAAATATTTTTCATTAAAATTGTACATCACACGGCCAAACAATGCAATGAGCGTACTTGACTGCTTGTAGGAACCTGCATCTCCTTTACCTTCTGCGAAATAAGCGCCGGCAGCTATGTTGTTATACAGGAAGATATCCGTATCAAAATCCGAATTGCCTACATAGGAGCTGTTCTGTTCAAACTCCTGATAGGAATATCCGGCCACCGCCTGAATAGAATGCTCTTTAATCGAAGTCCGGTAGTTGAAGACAGATTCAAACTGTGTGTTTGAGTATCTGCCATTTGATATTTCAGCTTCCCCTCCGACACCAAGTATGGTTGGATAATAACTTGTCTTGTAGGAACCTTCTTCCCAGTCGGATTTCTGTGAAGAAATAAAATTATCCCAACTCAGATTGTCAAATATTTTAAGTGTTGCACGGAGATTTTGGACGATGTCGTTTGTGCTGCCTTCACGTGTTCTTTCATTAAGGAGTGCAACAGGATTGTAATATTCCAGTCCTTGCTTGTACGAATATCCTCCGGTCAGTGGATCGGAGTCATCAAACACCGGCTGCGTAGGATTTTGAATAAAGGCTTGTCTAAACAATTCGTAATTGGCCGGCTTATAATCTCTGAGATTCGTAGCGAGATTAAATTCAAGTGTGAGTCTGTCTTTTAACACTTTTTGTCTAAGATTGGTCTTAAAAAGAATACGTTCCGAGGAATTGTCTTGCAGCAAACCCTGATCTGTACTATAGGTCAGTGAAGTCCGGTGAGAAAATTTTTCTGATCCGCCGGAAAGTGCCATATGTTGCTGCTGGCCGAAAGGAAGCTCGCGCGTGATCTCATCAAACCAGTCCGTATCACTTCCAAATAAACTACCGGCTTTAGAAGGTGTATACGTCAGAATAGCATCTTCAAATTCGGCAGCCGTTAAATTCCGAACTCCTCTAGGCGCTATCTGTGTAGAAATCTGAGAGGAGAATTCAAAGTTGGACTTTCCTGATCTGGCTGATTTCGTCGTGATGATGATGACGCCATTGGTCCCACGCGTTCCGTAGATGGCCGCAGCAGATCCATCTTTCAACACATCAAAAGACTCTATGTCCTGGAAGTTTATATTTTTCAGATCCGCCCCAATAACACCATCGATAATAATCAATGGACTTTGTCCGGAAGTCAATGTATTAGTACCGCGCAATAGAATTTGATATCCGGCAAGTGGATCTGCTCCATTGGGTTTGGTAATTGTCAAACCTGCTACTTTGCCTTGTATCAAACCCATGGGGTCGCTATATGTTCCACGGTTAAAGTCTTCGGACTTCAAGGAGGTAACTGCTCCGGTGAGTTCTTTTTTTGTAGTGATACCATACCCGATCACGACTACTTCTTCTAAGAATTCTTCAGATTCTGTCATTAACACATCAATCGTTGACCTTCCATCGATGGAGACTTCTATATTGTTATATCCTATATAAGAAAATGTCAGCATGGCGTTGGCAGGAACCGTTATAGTATATCTGCCATTATCATCCGTGATTGTGCCAATGGCTGTTTCGCTTATTACGACATTTACACCCGGTAAAGGAGCGGCGGATATATCTGTGACTAATCCTGTCAAGACGATGCTTTCAGGTGATTGTGCAAACGTATTCACCGTGAACCCTATTTGCACAAGTAAGACAAAACCTATGGCAATCTTTCGGTGGATGTTTTTCGTATACATAATGGATGGATGTTAATTGCGTCTGGTGATTAATAAAATCGTGTCTCCGTTTTTAGGCAATGACTAGTTTTGATTCCAGCAGGGATAATTCATTTCTATAAGGAATGGAAGATTGTGCACCCATGCGTGTAACGGTCAGCGCAGCTACTTTCGCTGCTGACTTTACAGACTCAAGAATTGATTTACCTTCTGAAAGGCCCACGCAAAGGGCTCCACTGAAAGAATCGCCTGCGGCAGTTGTATCAACCGCCATAACTTTGGTGGCTTCAACAATGTAGTACTGATCCTTTTCTTTGACAAAGGCCCCCTTGGAGCCCATGGTGATGACCACGTTATCTACCCCTTTAGTACTAATGACATTGGCAGCCTGTTGAGCACTATCCCAGTCATAGACTTTAATACCTGAAAGTATTTCTGCTTCGGTCTCATTCGGGGTTACGAGGTATAGGCATTTGAGCAATTGGTCCGATAAGGTTCGTGCGGGTGCAGGATTTAGGATCACCGGAATCCCTTTTGCCGAGGCCATGATGGCCGCATATTCCACAGTCTCAATTGGGATTTCCAATTGCATCAGTATATAATCAGCGGATTCGATTTCGGTTTTAGCTTTCTCTATGTCTGCAGCTATAAGGGATCCATTTGCTCCTGAGGCTACGGCAATGCAGTTTTCCCCATGGGCATCCACCATAATGAGTGCTACGCCGGAAGGCAGTTTTGGATCTGAAAAAATATAGTCTGTATTAATCCCTTCTGATTTATACAACTCAATGGATTGCTTTCCAAAAACATCATTTCCGGTTTTTGAAATAAAAACTACATTTCCTCCTTGTCTTGCGGCTGCCACGGCCTGATTAGCCCCCTTGCCACCTGCATTCATCAGGAAAGTGCCTCCTATCACAGTCTCACCGGGAATCGGCAGACGATCGGATTTTATCACCATGTCCGTATTACAACTTCCAATAACTATGATCTTTTTCATATTCATAAACAGGTTGTTAAAGATTATGGTAAATATAACAATCCAAAAACTTTAAAAATATCATAATTAGGGCATTTTTAACATTTATAATTACCTATACTATATTATAATTAATTGATAACCTATACTTTAGATTTAATTAAAAGCTGTCATTACATAACCATATTTTTGATGGAATGTCCAAATTTCGAGATCAATTCCACTTAATCCTAGCTCATAAGTCATGGAATGTAGGGAGGACGAAATGGATGAACAAGCAAGGGCCTCATCTCTTCATCAGGAACTGAAATGAAAAGATCCGCTTTAATTCAATACCGCCTTAGCGCAAGGGAAATCTGGAAAGGATTTTAAGCCTTTAAACTATTGTCATGTTACTTTTCTAACAGCATCAATCACCGTTCCGTCAACCCATTTGACAACAGCAACAATTTCATCTTCAAATCTTGCCGCTGCAGGAACCCCACAAATTTTTTCAGCTTCCTTTTTGAGTTCCTGTATCGTCCTGATCGGTAATGATGAATTCTTGACTTTATCAAGCAGATCCTGACGTAGCGGATTGATGGCTATACCCCGTTCTGTCACAATGACATCAATCAGCTCACCCGGTCCACATATCGTAGTCACCTGATCACGAATAATAGGAATCCTATCCCTAAAAAGGGGAATCGGAAGGATGGTACACTTTGCAAAAAGGCAATTTTGCCATCCGCCTATGCCGTGTAGGAGCATACCGTCGGAGTGCGTCACTACATTGGCATTAAAATTTACATCCACCTCAGTTGCCCCAAGGATAACCACATCTACCAATTGTGCGAAATTTCCTTTACCGTGATAGTTATAGCTCGTAAATGGACTCGTGTCTACATGTGTTGGATTTTCAAGCATAGATCTTACGCCTTCGAGGTCAAAGGTTTGCCCGTCCAGGATATAATCCACTAAACCTTCTTCTAACATGCGAACTAAATAAGCATTACTTCCTCCCCGAGCGAATCTGGATTTTATTCCTTTTTCACGTAACCTATCCGCGAAATAAATCCCTATAGACAGAGCAGTACCTCCTGATCCGGCCTGGAAAGAAAATCCATCCCGAATAATTCCTGCTTGTTCACAGAATCTGGCTGTCAGTTCAGCAAGGTATAATCTGTCGGGGCTTTTCGTTATTTCTGTGGTGCCGGAAACAATTTTTTCAGGTATTCCGACTCTATCCACTTGTACGACATAGTCTACATAATTACCTTGTATCTGCCATGGCCAACATGGGAAAGGCACCAGATGATCAGTCACCACGATCACCTTGCCGGCATATTGTGAATCGGCTAAGGCGAATCCTAAGAGTCCGCATGCTGCTGGTCCATCCAGTCCATTAGCATTGCCAAAAGAATCGGCTGTAGGGGCTGCGATCACAGCGATATCGATGGTAACCTCACCATCTTGCACGGCCTGATACCGTCCGCCATGGGAGCGAAGTACGCCGACACCCTTCATCTTGCCTTCTGATGTAAATCGTCCAAGCTGTCCATTCATACTTCCTTCGATATGATGCAGGGTCCCATCCTCCAGGTATTTAATCAGTGAAGCATGGCAATCGAAAGAAGCAGATGGGAACCATACCAAGTCTTTAACACCCAAAGAGGCAGCAATATCAAAAATCTGTTGAGCGATGAGGTCTCCATTCCTGAAATGATGGTGGGTGGAAATGGTCATCCCATTTTTTAAACCGGCTTTCATGAGAGCGTCTTTTAATGTTGACACACCTTTATTACCGTCTTCAGGAAAGTCAATGCAAGTGGCTATTGGCGGTCCGTATTTATTTCCTTGCGGACGATGTTGCCCAACTCCTTTGAAGGGTATGACCGGCTTACCATTTACTTCGGTAGGCACCGATCTGCCGACTGCATTAACGACTGTTTTAACCGGCATCTTCATGATTGATGATTCTTCTTGTGATCTATATTTATCCAGTCAAGATCTAATCTGCCAAGCGAAATGGCTAGTTCGATCGTGCGTTGTGCCCGTTTCACTACCGGAGCATCTATCATTTTCGTTCCGATAGAAACTACACCAAGTCCTTTTTTAGTAGCCTCGGCAAAAGCTAACACGATGTTCTTCGCCTTTTCAATTTCTACCTCATCCGGTGCAAAATACGTTTTGATAGTTTTTAATTGCCGCGGATGAATACAGCCTATGCCATCAAATCCTATCGATTTGGAGTTGATCACATATGTTTTCAATGCATCCATATCACCAACATCGGAAAACACTGAATCCAAAGCCTGAATTCCTGCGGCTTTACAAGAATTAATGAACTGACCTCT
>JBBKXT010000233.1:0-12150 GCA_037969625.1 Saprospiraceae bacterium | reverse complement strand
ATCACTGCGATCACCCAAACATCAGAAGGAGCCTGGATGGCCGCTGACAGCAATATGTGGCTTGTAGATTCCTGGAATCGATGGTATCCTATCGATGCGTGGAAAGATCTCGTTGAAGGTAAAGTAAAGGCCCTTTCTTCAGACAGCAAAGGGCTTATTTATGTTGCCTCTAATATCCTTGTAAAATATAATCCTTATGAGGAGGAAATCGTCACCATGAATGAAGGCGGAAATGCAGATGAAATGGTTATTCTCTCTCCGGGGCGTGGAGCGAATGTCTACATGGCCGGCCATAATGGTCTGGCAAAAGTGATAGAGGACACCACGACTATTTTGGTACCGGAAAGCAAAGGCGATAAACTTGCTGCCGTCGTCAATGTAAAATCAACGCCGGTCTGCGCTGGGATGGCCACAGGACATCTTGTCGTGGATGTAGCCGGTGGAATACCACCCTATAAATATGCCTGGGGTGTAAACAACAGTGATACTAAAGAAGTATCTGGGCTGACCGCCGGCCTTTATCAAGTAACGGTGACGGATCAGGAAGGAAAAACTACGCTGGCCAGCGGAATTATTCCCGCCTCACCGGCGATTATGGCTACTGCAACGGTCGGCACAAAAGCATCTGACAAGTTAGCCCCTGATGGAAAGTCAACCGCAAAAATTGAAGGTGGAGTGGCACCCTTTCAATTTAAATGGAGCAATGGAGAAACGACCATTCAGGCGGTTTCACTACCCGAAGGGGAACATTCATTGACCGTCGTTGATGCTAATGGTTGCCTTGCTACTGCTAACGTAAGAATGGAGGCTGACAAGGTGTTGAAGTCTCTGGATATTGCCACTTTATCTCTGGGGCAAACGATTCGTGTCGATAAACTTTATTTTACAGCGGACAGTACGAATATAGAACCATCATCCTATGCTGTATTGGAAGAGATTTATGATTTCCTCGCTGTCAATCCGAATGTCAAAATAGAAATTGGTGGACATACCAATGGCCTTCCGGAGGACTCATACTGTGATCGACTATCCACTTCCAGAGCAGAAAATGTAGCTGTGTACCTGTATGACAAAGGAATTCCCAAGTCACAAATTTCATCAAAAGGATATGGCAAGCGCGAACCTATCGCAACCAACAGAACAGTCGATGGTCGGAGGAAAAACCAGCGGGTGGAAATCAAGGTCGTATCGATGTAAAGGCCACATTACGCGGCCTAAGCCATGATCACTCTCACTGTTTCCACAATGTCTTTCAAGGCATTTTCAACCACCGCGGCCTCCGGGTGACGAATAATAATGAAACCTTCTCCTTCGTAACTGGTTGATTTTTCCTGTCCATTTTTGGGAATTCGAATATCGGTAATGATGTCCGCATATTTTGTTCGAATCGCACTCAGCCCTTCGACCTCTGAGACACATCCTTCGCCTTGTCCGCGGAGATATGCTGCACCACTGCAATAGCTAATCTCAGATGCGGTAGCTTGATCGTAAACCATCAGTTTGGCCCAAGCACGGACAGCATCCAGATCACAAGCCCTGGAAATTAATGTTGTAAATTGAGCACCGGGAGGTCTTGCTGCCACTTCAGAAATAGCGATGGATCCATCTGGTCTTCTGAACCATTCCATATGACTGAGACCGGTTTTCATACCAAGGGTTTCGAGTGCTTTTTTACCTGCTTTTCGAATATCATCAAAGGCCCTGTTGCTGTGTTCCTTGCGCAGGATAACCCGCCACTGTATCCACGGATTAGTCATAGCCTCAAGAGGTGTAGGGTAATATTGATTGATCGTCTGGCTGATAATTTTTCCATGGAGTGAAATCGTATCCAAAGAAAATTCCTCCCCCTGAATAAATTCTTCAATGATTACACCCTCGGCGGAGGCATGTCCCAGTGAAGAAAATGCACTATGCATTTCCTCATCATTCGTCACGCGAAAAGTTGCCTGGGCCCCTGCACCTGCAACCGGTTTGGCAACGACCGGATACGGACAAGTTTTTGTAAAACGAATCGCGCCTTCCAGATCGTGCACTAATGCATGTCTGGCACAAGGAATTTTATTTTCATTGAAAAGGACTTTCATCCTTGACTTATCCCTAAAATTCATGGCTGTATCGATATTCATACCTTCCACCCCAAGTGCTTGTCGAGCTTCCGCCATGGGTACCTGCAATTGTTCTGAAGCACCAAGTATTCGATGAATAGGCCCTGTCGTTTTTTGTATCTCAGTAAGCACTTTGATAATGGTCCACTTATCAAATACATCATTGACTTCTTTGGCTACCGATATTCTGCTTTGTTGCCATGAAGGGAGTAAAGTGATTGACTCCTGACTAATGATGATCAATCGAATATCGTGCAAGGAAACGAGAGCTTCAATAAACCTTACGGCATTAGCCGTAAAGTTTGGCGTGATGTAGACGATGGGATTCATGGGGGCAAGTTAAGCGAAAAAACAGGGTGATTCTTCCCCTTTGTAAATTTAGTTTGTCAGAAATGATAGATAACTTGAATGCCTTCAATTTGTAGTGATTTCCACAAAAAACACAATTTAAATAAGCTGATTCATCGCCAACTACTTGTTTTCATAACTATCGGTGTTAGATTTACGTTAATAACACTGTTGACCGTAACCAAAAGACACCTTCATCGTCAACGTAGAAATTTAATCCATGCATAGATTTAAAAAACTCATTTTCTTTTGTCTTTTTGGCTTTCTATTTCAAGTCGCGTTTAGTCAAAAGAAAGAGGATTCTGTTATTGCAAAAATGATTCAGGAGTACAAAACGGATATTCGTGGGCCGTATAAAGACATCCGCTGGTTTTGCAAAGACGGGACGATTAATCAGCCCAAAGAACCTTGTGGTGCAATCGGTGGTTTCCAACGCGCCAGATATAAAGATGCCGTTGATGCACTGGCGAAATCAAACAAAATTTATCTGGGCCAAATCCTCGCCACGACTTCCAAAGAAGCATTTTGGGATGGACCCAATAATCAATCCCGCTTGAAGCAATATCAGTTGGAACAATTTTTAAGAGCCAATGATAATGGTTGGATCAATCGCCGTTCTCAATACTACAGAGGAGCCTATCAGATCGAAGATGAGGAGGCCTGGGGGATAGAATTCTTACAAGGCCTCTTGAGTGATACCCTAAAAGTAAAACAAAACTTCTTCCTGATTCGACAAAGCGCCAAAGATATCCCACATGCCGGAGATAATAATATAACACAAAGTGTACGCGCGGTTTCCAAGGAAATTTCTGATCTCTATCTCCCTTTTATGGATTTGAGAGTTAAGATCCATGGACAGCCGGACAAGGGCGATATTCAAAAAGTAATAGCTTTCAAAACCAAAAACAAATCAAAATTTAGTGATGACGTCGATAAGAAATTTATTAAACTCATCGCCGACATGGAAATCATGTATCGACCGATTCAGGTGGCTGATTTCAAAACGTTCACGAAGAAACTACCCACAGAAAGTGCTAGTGCCATAGCCCTTAATAATTTTATAAAGGATTATGGCTTGGCAACAGATGATGCTGAAAAATGTCAGCTCATCAGTCAGATGGCCTGGATGATCCGTCAGGAGCTCTTGTCCGTGCCAAAGGCGAGTGCTCGTCTGGCCCTGCTGGATGCCTCGATTAGATTAGAAGTATTATTGAATCGAGAGGCTTCTTCATGGAAGCCTGAAACACTTAATGCGCAACTTTTAAAAATTCAAACGCTGGTAAAAGCTGAAGCAGGTTTTGGGTATTTGGAGAAATGGGAATGGAATATTCTGGAAGCTGATCTTGTGTTGAAAGACGAAGAGGAAATATCTCTCCAGCAACTAAATGATTTTGTAGAGCGATCACAGAAGGCCGTTGAATGGGGGACAGGCATGATTCGTTCGACGTATCAGGATGTCATCAAACTATATAGTGGATTCGAACCGCTTGCTTATGGATTTGTTGATGACAAAGTTCGGTCTTCGATACTTTTGGAACTGGGAAGCACAGTGTCCATACTTGGTGATTTCTTTTCTGCCGAAGCCGGATTTTCGAATCAAGTCATGGGCATCGGAAATCAGAGTTCGCTGCGTGGATTAAATCCTGGTTATGCTTTAGGAGAACTGGTCGTGACCAATCAATCACCGGAAGAAATTGAGGTGACCAATGATAAAATTTATATTTTCAACAGACCACCGGCAGATCTGAAACCCGTTGCCGGAATTGCAACAGTTACAGAAGGTAACATGGTTTCGCACGTGCAACTGCTGGCTAGAAATCTTGGTATTCCAAATGCCGTTTTATCACAGGATAATCTTCAGGCGCTACTCCCTTTTCATGGGCAAAAAGTATTCTATGCTGTTTCGAACAAAGGAACCGTAATTATGAAAGCGGCCATTGAGATGAGTGATGAGGAGCAGGCTTTGTTTACGACCCAAGCGAGGAGTGAAGAAATGATTACAGTACCGGTAGCGTCGATGGAGCTTGATGATCCCCGCATATTAAACCTGAGGGATGTCAATGCATCACACTCCGGTATATTGTGTGGTCCAAAAGCAGCGAATCTTGGTCAGTTAAAACTAATGTTTCCGGAACATGTCGTAGAGGGATTAGTGATTCCGTTTTCAATTTTCAGGCAGCATTTTGATCAGCCGATGCCGGGACAAGAGCAGAGCTATTGGGAATTTCTCAATGCGGTTTTTCAAGAAGCAAGAGTAATGAAAGAGGTGGAAAAGGCAGAAGGCGAAATAGAACAATTCGTTCTAGGCCAATTAGACATTTTGCGTGCTGCCATAAAAAAAATGTCACTTCATTCTGATTTCAAACAATCATTGGAGCAAAATTTTAAAGATGTTTTTGGAAAAGAAATGGGACAGGTTCCTGTTTTTTTACGCAGCGATACCAACATGGAAGACCTTAAGGACTTTACCGGGGCGGGACTGAATCTTACCCTTTTTAATGTGTTGGATGCAGAAAAAATATTTCAAGGCATCAAAGATGTTTGGGCCTCACCCTATGCCGAACGAAGCTATATGTGGCGGCAACGATACCTGCTCAATCCGGAAAATGTTTTTCCTTCTATCCTGATTATCCCGAGTGTCAACGCAGAATATTCCGGGGTACTCATTACAAAAGGAGTAAGCTCCGGTGCTTCAGAAGATGCAACGATAGCCTTTAATCGGGGTGTTGGTGGAGCCGTAGAAGGACAAGCCAGTGAAGCCTGGTTGCTGAAAGAAGAAGGAGGCGATCTGCTGCTGACACCGGCACGTGAACCCGAGTATATCAGTATTCCATCTACAGGTGGTAGCCTAAAAAAGCATACAACTTTTGAAGAAAGACTTCTTTCTGAAAATAGAATACAGTCACTGCGTATCATGAAAAATTCCCTTTTGGAACAACTACCCACCACAGGAATGAAGTGGCCTTACGATGTTGAACTAGGATTTAAAGATGACCACATCTGGTTGTTTCAAGTCCGGCCTTTTGTAGAAAACAAACGTGCCGCATCTTCCTTATACCTTCAGTCCATTACACCCCAAATGAACAGCGGAAAAACTGTTCTTTTAAATACATCACTATGAGTTACAGAACCCTATTCCTTACATTGATTTGTTTGACATTTTTAACCTCAGCAGCACCGCCTTATCCGATTGATGGATATAATCTGACGGGGATAAAGCGTTTGCATCGCCTGGAACTAATTCTTTCCGGTGACATAAAGGAACCCATGCCCATCGCCGGAGCAAAGAAATCGATTGCTGATATCAAATTAAATCTGATGATGGCAAGAGGGGATAGTTTGTGTGTTATCCCGGCGCCGGATCCCGGTTTGCAAAAAGCAATCAATGCACTTTTCCCTTACTTGAATGAAAAATATTCTATTTCTATTCTTGACATCACACCGGGTAAAAAACTGCGGTATGCGTCCAGAAAAGAAACAGCGGAATACCAGCCGGGAAGTGTTGGAAAAATAGCTGTAGCCGCAGGTTTTCTGACAGAGTTACAAAAGATATATCCTGACTCCTTTGTGAAAAGACAGGAATTGCTGCGAACGAAAAATGTGCGTGCCGGAAAGTGGGCGATGACGGATTCACATACCGTTCCATTTTTTGATGTACAAACCAATAAACTCGTAAAGCGCACCGTCCAAGAGAAAGATGTTTTCTCGCTCTATGAATGGCTCGACCACATGATGTCGGTGAGCAATAATGGTGCTGCCAGTGTGTGCTGGAGAGAAGCGATCCTCATGCGTGCATTTGGAAAAGATTATCCGACTCTGACGGAAGAACAAGCAGATGTGTTTTTTAAAACAACCCCTAAATCTGAATTGTCGATTATGGCCAATGCTATTGTCAATGAACCACTTCGTGTCCATGGCATTACAGAAAGGGAGTGGAGATTGGGACGTTTGTTTACTGCCGGTGGTGAGTCTTATGTTCCACCGAGAGATGGTAGTACAGGGACAACCGTCGGACTGATGAAGTTTATGATTGCTATGGAAAAGGGACTAGTGGTTGATTCTCAAAGCAGCCTTGAATTGAAGCGATTACTTTATATGACGGACCGACGGATCCGATATGCTTCCGCACCCTCATTAAAAGAAGCTGCCGTATATTTTAAATCGGGGAGTCTGTATAAATGTAAGCCGGAAGAAGGCTATACTTGCGAAAAGTATAAAGGAAATGTGGATAACTACATGAACTCAGTAGCGATCATAGAACATACGGATGGATCAACCTATATGGTGGCCATGATGAGCAATGTCCTTAAAAAGAACTCAGGAAGTGATCACATGGCGCTGGCAGGAAGTATTGATAAGGTGATTAGAAAGTAACAGTAGTTTTTTAGTTACAGGTTATTTCAAAGAAGAAAGGTCACTCACCACTTCTTTTGCTCGCTCCCGAATCTTCGCATAGGGACTATCGAGAAAGGGCTCTACCAATGGGATGTAATCTTTATTCTTTAGTTCTTCAATCAATTTGAAGACGGCCATTTTCAATTTTGGATCCCGTCCTTCTAGCAATAGCGAAAGGCAGCGACCCTCATCCGGGACTTTCACTTTTAAATTATGAATAGCCTTGTGTGAGATCGTTTCAAATAATGCTGTTTCTACGATTGGAACTAAAGTTTTCTTTAGGGAAGGTTCCAATAAATTATCAAGAAATTCCACAGAATTTATACGTAGGTCTGGATTGACACTTTTGATGCCTTCGTACACCGGAATCACATCCTCCGGAGGATAACGCAGGCCCAGCAATCGGAATATTCTTTCGAGCGTTCCATCAAGCCTTCGCTCTACTAACTCTGTTAATTTTTCACGTGCGAAATGAACTTCCTGAGGTTCTTCTACAGGTAACATTTGGTTTTGTAAATACAAGACCCCAAGCGTTTCTTTGTACAGATTCGCCTCATCGATGATATGGTCTACAATGGCTTCTTTTCGGATCTTAAGGTGGGGAAAGGTGTGTTGTATTGTATTTAAAGAACGAAGCGCTTCAAGACGCAAATTAACATCTGCTGTCTCGAGAAAGCGCAACAAAGCCTCGACCGCTACCTGTGCATCCATTCGTTCAAGCACGCCTGGGATTTGGTGAATAACAGCCAGATTGGTGTTGGGATTTCTCGCCAGCTGCTGCAGTTCCGGAATGATCCCAACGCTATAGAGAAGTAAAGCATTTTGCGCAGTAAAACGAGTATCCTTGGTTAACAAAAAGGAAGCGATGCGGTCGATGAAAGGCTGATGCATGGAATGACCTGCCGCTAGGATTGCTTCTTTGACTACCTGCAAATCCGGATCATCCAGATACTTTTCTATCATCGGAAAGTAGGCCTGCAATCGAGCATGGCCAATGGCGCGCAGCACCATCTTTTTGTACAGGAGTTGTTCGTCCGGATGCTCGGCCAACTCTATATATTTTAATTTTTCACTGACGCGTTGATCTATCTTGAGGTGCTTTTTAAGCTCGGGGTTGTTTCTTGCTTCCACCGCCAATCCCACTAAAGCTGCACCACTGATCAATGGATCTTCGTGCAACAAGTATTGATTGATGACATCAATTCGATTGGTCGTGGTTTGTCGGAACATTTGTTCGAAAGCAAGATAGCGTACCTCCTGAACCGGGTCGCGCAAAAGTGATTCTATAACAGCAGTATCCACTGTTTTATTCAGGTAGTAGATGCATTGCAAAGCTTTCATTCGAACAACCGGGTTGCTGTGTGTCAGGTATTTTGAAACATTTTCAAACATCCTTTTATCGGGAATCTCTTTTACTTTTTCAAGGACGTATATGATTTGCTTATCTGTTCCGAATTCAAGGGCTTTTTTCAAACCGCTTAATACAGATGTATTTTGAAAATCAGGTATTTTTTTCGAAGCCTGCAAATCTGCTTGTGACAACTTTGATTTGAAAGACTTAATGTACTCCTGACGCACTTTTAACGCTACCCAAAACCAGACGCACAAGATGGCAATGGTCAGCAGACTAACCGCACGGATAGAGAGGTCGAGGCCATTAATGATAAATATCAGTAACATGCCGGCAACACCAGTAGCCGCCATATCTACAAAAACATCAATGAAAGTTTTTGTTTGGCTTTTTATATTCGCAGGAATGGGAAGCGCCAGTAGTTCAGTGGCAGCTTTATTAACAGATTGTTTGACAGAGACTTCCCATAATTTTGTAAAAATCCCTGCCCACAAAACCGGGGTAAAAAGTAAGGTCAATGATCCCAGCATCACTCCTCCAGGCAAAACATAAAGTGACGTGCCTACGCCGAATGTGCCTACAATTCGCTTGGTCAAAAACAATTGAATCAATAGCGAGACCACATTAAAAGTGGAAAACCAAAACCCAAAAAACGCAGTAAGTTCATCCGGATCAGCTATACTTGCGGAGGCCACACTACTGTATTGGAACTCGACTAGTTTGGAAACAATCACCCCAATGCCAATAACGAGCGCAAGGAATGTGAGATGTTTCGAATTGCGGATCAACCAGATCGGGTGGTCACCAAAACCGGCCAGTCGTTTTTTGTGTTGAAAGGTATTCAGTGGCTTAATATGTTTGCGCCAGATTATATTATTCAAAGGAATGCAGATACAGAGCAAAGCAGCAGCTATAAAAAGAAGATCTGTTCCTTCCACAAAGTTGACTAGAATGGAAGTTAGGTATCCACCCGCGACACCCCCCGCAATCGGGCCGGCACCTATAAAGCTAAAAAGGCGTTTCGCTTCTCTGGCATCAAAAGCCAGATTGGCCATGATCCAGAATTGTGAGGTGGTGAGTACTCCAAATATTGCAACTCCGATGTAGAAGATGTAAAGGACCAGCTTTTCAGCAATATTAAATCGGAGTAAAATGCCAATCACGATCAAGGAAAAGATGGAGACCATCAAGGTTCCGGAAGTCACACCTCGAAGTGATCGACTATTTAATGCCCGAGCATATATGGTAGAAATGCCCATGGCGGAAATGGCCACTAGTAGAAAAGCAAAGGGCAATTGTTCAATACCAATGACAGAGAGAAACTGCGCATTGACGACGGGCTTGATAATCAGCAGTGTCAGAACAATCAGGAAAATATTTAACTGCATGAGGAGTACCCGTTGGTACTCACCCTCGCGAATGTCAAAAGTTTTTAGGAGAAATCCTGTAATGATTGGGGTTAAGCGATTCAAAAAATCAAGTCTTCGGTTTTAATGTTTTATCCACTTCCATCATCAGTTCGCGCATAATTTGTTCGCCACTCGGATCATCTGCCAGGGCTACGAGCACATACTTTCTCCATGCGGATCCCCACACGAGTGCGGAGTCGGCATGGTAGGTCTGCCATGATCCGGATTTTCGGTAAACTTTTGCTTTTGGTGCTACCTTATCCAATGTATTGACAAACTTATGATGTAGTTCAGGGTCGCAAAGATAGCCAAGCATTTCCTGGGAACGTTCAAAATTAACGAGCTTTCCATAAGCGAGTAGATAATAATAACGGCACACTTGCGTGGCACTTGCTGCATGACTTATATTTTTCATTGGATCACCGTGACGATCACCGGCCTGCGCATATCTTTTTCCAACCCAAAGGCCACCGCCATGATCTTCATCATAAAAATCATATTTCGGATCTTCCATCACTTCGGCAATTTTGTCAAATCCGACGCGATTGATCATCCGGGTAGCAGCCCCGTTATCACTCTTTGAAATCATAATCCGCATATCGGAAACGACCTCATCCGTTTCTTCCAATTCGCCTTTGTCTATCGCATCCATGGCCGCCAAAAGAATTGCAATCTTAGGAAGACTGGCCGCATACATCATGTGGCTGCCATTAATGCGGGCAAATTTTACATTTTCAATGTCTCGCATATCTACGAGACCAACACATAGTTTTTTATCCGCGGCCAGGGCGGCCCATTTTTTATTTTTAGCGATTATCTTTTCCAAACTTAATTGGAGGGAAGAATCCACGAGCGATCGCAATGGTTTAATCATTGAATCCGGCACAGCAATAGGAAGCGTTTCGATATTTATAGCTGGTACATACGCAGTTTTAGATACCCGCATTGCCGCATTACTTTGGTATTTGACAGACAGTATGACAAAACCGAAAACAAGCATGGTGTAAAACACCCACTTAAAACTCTTTCGGTTCCGTAGGATTTTCACCATGCGGTTTAATTGATTTAGTGCCATAATAGATTAAGTTATTCCTAAACGTTATTCAACATCCTTTTCGTCTTATAAAGGATCAGCCACTTTTCAAAACCTGACTTAAATAGAGGGGATTACTTATTGTCCTTAGAATCTTTGACTCAGCGAGCGCAAATGTATGTTATAAATGTATCCGTTGGTCGACTACTCACGGGCCAACGAATTGGCTTGCGTTGAAGAAATGAAGAAATTTAGAGAACTTCCCCACTATTCTAATCTAACAGCTTGATATTGAACAGGATGCCTTAGCGCCCCGGGTTGTGTAATAATAAGTTAATGGCACAATGACAGAGGGGGTCCGGCAGATAAAAATACAGAATTTTCAGCGGATAGGGATCAACTTATTTCAACCTCATAGACATCCAGCCCGTTTCGCTCAATATTGGAAATAAAAAAGCCACCCTCCTGAGGGATCACTTCAACTAAATCAAACTTCTGGCACTCCTTGGGCAGTCCGGTAAAAATGAGTGAAAACTGATTAGAAGCACCTTGGGGCACAACCATCCAGGCCGGCGCTAAAGGTATGTTCTCCACATGCACCAACTCACTTTTATGCGCAATATCCCTGGCAATCAAATAGGTCGACGGCCAGATCCGAATGTTCATTCCATAGGGACTTGAACAGGTATACCGGCAATGGATGATGACCTGCTTTTCTTCCTGCACTATCGTTTTGACCACCTGTTTTACAGAAGGATTTTTATTCGTTTTCGGTGTGTTGATTGTTGAGAAAGTCATGAAATTTTGGTTAAAAGGTGATATTCGTTAATAGGGTTAAAAGTTTCTAATTCATTTTTCGCACGCAAAGTCGCAAAGCCGCAAAGAAAACACAGAGGGGTTGTACTGTACGCAGGGATCAAAGAAAATGTAAATTTGAAATTCTCAGATTCGTTAATAGGGTTAAAAGTTTCTAATTCATTTTTCGCACGCAAAGACGCAAAGAAAACACAAAGGGGTTGTACTGTATGCAGGGATCAAAGAAAATGTAAATTTGAAATTCGTAATTCTCAGAATCGTCATTACATCTCCGGTCTCAGGTCCAGATGAAGGACTGCGCCTTCACTGTTGGTCTCAGGTCCCCTGTACTACCTCCTTCGTCGGAGTACAGGGTTTGTACTGCGCTCCAATTGAGTCACAGGTCTACAGATAAAGGACTGCGCCTTCACTGTTGGTCTCAGGTCTCAAGGTCTCAGATCCCCTTTTGCAAAATTACAAAAGAGGTCCCAACCATCGCTCCATTTCCGGCAAAGACATTTTCTTTCGCTCCGCATAATCTTTAAGCTGATCGCGATCAATGCCACTGACCGGAAAATACTTGCTCTCCGGATGAGAAAAATACCATCCACTCACACTTGACGCCGGATGCATCGCCATACTTTCCGTCAGGATGATCCCGGACCTGGAAGGATCCTCCAGCAATTCAAACAAGAGCTCCTTTTCTGTATGATC
>JBBKXT010000232.1:0-6784 GCA_037969625.1 Saprospiraceae bacterium | reverse complement strand
GATGTATTAAAACCACCGGAGAGTTCAAGAATACCCAATTTGTAATAAACCATCACCGGCAAATCAAAATAGGTATTGTTTACTTTTAAGGATTGATTGCGAGTACCGGTCACCGTAGTTTCAAGGACATTATACCTGCCCAATACATAATAGGAAGGTCCATTGTAATCCAGGATAGAGCCTCGCTGAGAAAATACAAGCTCTCCTCTGAACCCAAACAAGTCTGTGTACTTATAGCTAAAGGTGGCACCAATGTGAATACCATTCTTACTGGTCATACTTTCAAGACTTTCACCTGATGGTCCTATTTCAGAGGGTCCGTTGATTTTTGCGTAGGTAGCCCCGGCTCTGAAGCCAAATCCTAGTTTGTCACTTTGCGCATAGGTGCTGCTGCCTACGAGGCATACGAGTATAGATAGAAAGAGAAACTTATTCATAGGTGATGATTTCAATATCAAGATTATTGTTGACCCTTATTTTAAATCGAGGACAAAGCTAAATACTTTTTCTTAAGACCATACGAAGCGTAGAAATCTCATTTGCCCTAACCCATTAAATATCAATACCTCTCCACAGGATGATCAATAAAGCCATAAAAAGCAGGTGGTTACAAATTCTAATGAACCTCATTTAAAACACTAACGACCATAATCAACTGTCCGTCAGTGATCTTGTGGACACCTATTTCTCCCCTTTATACTGGATTTGCATATCCTTTTCAGGATTTAGAATGACCACCTCCGTACGGCGATTATATTGATGCTCCTCTTCGGTACATGGGACTCCGTCAACACATTTGTTACGAGGGGAAGATTCCCCTGCGGCTTTAGTGATTATTCTGGAGGCTTCTACGCCTAATAAGACGAGGTAGTCTTTTGACGATTCGGATCTTCTTTGCGAGAGCTCCATGTTGTATTCAGCATTCCCGCGCGTATCGGTGTGCGAAGTTAGCTCAATGGTCAGTTCAGGATATTCTTTCAACGTTTTGGCCAGTGCAACCAATTCACTCGCTTCTCCTTGTCGAATGGCAGATTTATTGAAATCATAATAGATGTTATCCAAAACAATTAAGGTCCCTGAAGGAATTGGAGCAGGTGGTCTTGGGGGGACAACGATCTCCTGTATTTTAATTAAAGTGATGGTCGTCGGTAGGTTTCTTCCGTTTGACAATTTCACATAAGGCTTGTATGCTGCGTGTTGGCTCACCAGAATATAATCCAGTTTTTGATCAATCATTAGATCCACTTTGCCTGTTGTGTTAGATTGCGCATCCGCAGTTTCGGTAGATAGTGTGTCAGTAACTCCCCACTGCAAATAAAATTCACTTTGCTTTTTTGCATCAGGAACAAGGGTCGTTTCAAAATTGTCCTTGTACATCGATGGGCCATCCTGATCCATAGGGATTATCCAAACATAGGCCTCCGGAATAGGCTGACCTCGCTCGTCGACCACCTGAATTTCTCTTTGTATTCTTGGGTCTTTTGGCGGTGTACAAAAAATAGAGCGCGGTGATGTCCAGCGATACAGATCGTCCTTACCTTTTGTGGGTTTGCGATCACTCGCGAAATAACCGGAAGCACCATCTGCCGCTACAATCAAACCGAGATCATCTTTTTTACTATTGAATGGTTCTTCCAAATGTTGTAGCGTTGTAAAATGATACGCTTCGTCAGGGGCTGTAATAAACAAGTCCAAACCACCTTGCCCCGGATGACCATCAGAAGAAAAAAGAAGATATCCATCGGTATGAAACCAAGGGAATATTTCATTTCCTTTTGTGTTGACTTTTGGTCCAAGATTTTCCGGTTCGGACCAGATACCTGATTGGCGATTGACAATATATAAATCCATTCCTCCAAAACCACCCGGCCTGTTTGACGCAAAGACAAGATATACGCCATCGTCACTTATCGCAGGATGTGCCACCGCAAAGGAATCGGCACAGAATGGCATTTCTGTAATTTGTTCCCAATCGTCCGCGCCTTTTTGAGCTGTATAAATTTTTAATTGAACTTCATTATTCTCATCATTGACGACAGATCCACCTTTCAAATTGGAACGTGTAAAAAAAAGCTCTTTCCCATCGCTGCTGAAAGTGCAAGGACCTTCATGAAATTGCGTACGAATGTTTGGCGAAAAATTTACACTGCGTGCAGTGGTCCCTCCAAATCCAAGATCGGTGTACATTAAATCAAAATAAGCTTTGCCTGTCTTTGGGTCAAGGAAATTGTTTTTCTCCCGGGCGACCACATACACAATCCCTTTTTGATAATACACAGGAGAAAATTCAACGGATTTTGTGTTTATATTGTCCAAAGGAAATACCTCTGCTTCATCATAGTAGCAAATATAGGAATCCTTCTGACCAAACGCCAGACAGACAATAAAACAAAACAGATAAGTACAGATATATTTCATAGAGCAGTTTAGAAATATCGTGGATTAATAAATGTTGCGGGCTTAGCGGCCTCGCCAAAGCAATACATCAGCATGATTTCCATGCTTCCGTCGCTGTAACGCTGCAGTGCACTCATCGTAAAATCGTAAGCCGCCGCTATACGCAGACCTCGAAGAATTTTTGCAGAAGCGATGAGGTCAATTGATTCAAGAATTTCGGCATCGGTACTCCCCTTGCGAAAGGAGACACCTACACTATAATCCTGTGCCCATCGCAGGCCAAGATTCAGATCCGCACTGATTGGAGCAGCTTCAGTATAACGAACTAAAACTTGCGGAACAAAACTCAAATGGTAATTTAGTTTAAGCGCCACACCGGTCATCAGATAATAATGCGGTTGCTCTTTTGCCGTAAACAGATTATTGACTTCAAAATCTATGTCCGAACTCATCAGCCTGGGAGCAGAGGCACCAATATAAAAAGTAGGCGTGCTGTAATAAATTCCGGCACCAACATTTGCAATAAACTTACTATCCGCCATCGCATCAATGCCCGGATCAATCCCGATATCTTGCACAGCGCGTACAGAAGGATCGCTGTAATCCACTTCCAAAAACCTTCCGGAAGCTTGTACACCAAGACTCAACGTACCATTGCCCATGGGTACACGGTAGGAATAAATACCATCTACCGTTGTCGCACTTGAAACGCCTATTGACTGCCGTTGGAGATTAAGTCCTAATCCAATTCGTTGTGAAGACAATGGAGCATTCAAGCTTATCGCTTGCGCTTTTGGTGCACCTTCAAAACCCAGCCATTGTTCTCGCACTATTCCCGTCAGACACACATGATCATGGTAGCCCGCATAAGCCGGATTGATGAGTAGTTTGTTGAACATAAACATCGTATGGAGCTGTTGCTGCTGGCCAAAAATTGGTGCACATATCGCTCCGACAAATAAGATGATTAAAGAAATACCGAGCTTCATATTCATTGATTTATAACGCATACGAGGTGTAACTTTTTCAAATAGCTTTTTCATAATCAATCATTCTGATTTTAGCGTTCGAGTATTAAGAAGGTCTTTTTAGGCGTACTGCCATCACCAAAATCCATTATATAGAAATAAGTGCTAACAGGAAGCGCAGCTCCTGCGTGCGTCCCATCCCAATTGTTATGATAAGGAGATGCCGTAAAGACCACATTGCCCCATTGATTAAAAACAGTTATCTTATTTGTTGGATATCGATCTGTCTCCAGACAAGGCACGACCAACCTGTCATTCACGCCGTCATTATTTGGCGTAAATAATGTTGGAACAAAACAATCATCTTCATTCCCAACCTTTAGGACAACAATAGTTTCGCTACATTCATCGGGACATTCTATTGAACATATCCGATAGGTCATCCTATCTGTACCTACAAAACCCACATTGGGTGAGTATCTGAAGGATCCATTGCCGGTCGCCAGTACATTTCCTTTCTGTGTTGAGGAAATTATCGAGATCGTATAACCACCAGAGGGAGTGATGTCATTAGTGATCACTGAAAAATCAGTGGTGATACCAAACGGTACTTCAATCGTATCCGGAAATGCCTGAGGAGAAATCAAAACGGTAATCAAGGAAGAATCTGCACTATAATCAAGACAGGTCGCAAAACTTAAAGTCCATGCAACGGTATATGATCCTGCAGGTAGTCCAATGATATCTGCCATCGGATCGGTAGGATCGGAGAAGATGATGAGATCATCACTACTTTCCCAAAAACCAAATCCGGGTGATGGGTCTGAACCATTTAAGATGACGGTTTCTCCCGGGCAAACGGTGATATCAGGTCCCGCATCTGCTGTTTGTGATGGGATTTCATCGCCGGTTATTTGTACAATATTTCCCGGTTCAGAGGCGCAACCTGCAATCGATATGTGTGCAGTTATATTATTTGTGCCGCCACTTAATATGCCACCACTGATCGATATACAACTATCTGTCGTTGGACCAGCAATAACATTAGAACCATTTAACAGCCACGTGTAGGTGCCTCCGGGAATAATAGAAGTTGCTTCAATACACAAAGCAATTGGACTAGGATCATCAACGCAAACCGAAGTAACATCAGCGGTCATAGCTGGCGCTACTGGAGATGGTATAACGATTATATCATAGGGATTGGATGGTGGTGATGGACATCCATTGAGCGTGTAAATCAATTGATACGTACCCGCATCACCTAATGTCACAGGATAAATGACCGGTTGATCTTCTGAACTATCATATCCATTCGAAGAAATCCAATGCGACATGGATCCATTTGGTGCCGTGGAAATTAAAATCAAACTATCTCCTTCGCAAACTCTTGGTGGTGAAGTGATACTTGGTGGAAACAAAGCAGGCCTTACTTGTATCGCTATTGATGAAGAAGTAGATGCACAACCATTAATGGTCAGGTCAACCGTATACACGCCATTCCATGCCTGCGTTGCATTTGGAATGATTAAAGTACCCGGACTGACGATGACCACATTTGTATCTGAAGAAGTCCAGGAATACATGCCACCAACGATGGGGTTATCAATAAAAAGGAAAACACTGTCGCCATGACAATAAACATTATCTCCTGAAATTTCCGGTGCTGCCGGTGTATCGGTTACATCAAGTGTGAACATCGCAGTGTCTGATATACACACGCCATTGGTGATAACGAGTGTGTACACACCATTGGCGGAAGATGTAGCACTGTCAATTCGAATGGAAGAATCCTGAAGCATAAATCCCGGAGGTCCACTCCACTCATACATGTATTCAGGAGAAAAATTCGGTTGTGTTTCAGCCCAAATAGTCAAAGCTTCAATACCATTGACACATGCAGAAGCATCAGAAACTAACGAAGTAATCATCGGCAAATCATCAACCATCACTTCCGTTGAATCTACGGCATTACAACCTGTTTCACTCATGAGCGTGATATAATATGTTCCTGAATTTGCCAGAGTGGTGGGTGTGATTTCAGTAGAACTAAAACCATCGGGCCCTGACCAGACATAGTCACCAGTTATGACCGGAGAAAAAGAAAGTGTGATCGAGTCTCCTTCGCATACAACAGGTACAAGTTCTATCAAAAGCTGAATAGCTGTATCCACAGTCATCATGAAAGCATCCGAAGTATCAGAAGCGCAACCATTTTCAAATGCAATCACTGTCCAGCCACCGGATTGATCCATACTGATTGGTGAAATAATTATTGAATCAGTATCCGTTATCGTAGAGTTGCCGAGTGGATCAATCCATTCATAGGTCGTATGTGATGACATGGCACTAAGAATAATCGTTCCGCCTTCGCATGCAAATGTATCTCCGCTGATCACAGGCGTCGCTATTGGTTGTTGTATCAATACATGCAGACTATCCGGGGTAGAAGCACAGTATGCATTTGAAACCGTAAGAATAAATATCGCCGAGGAATCAATGTCTGTTGCCGGAATTCCGGGTGGTGTTGGCTCAAAAGATTCGAATCCTGCTGGGCCGGTCCACGCGTACTGCAGACTGTCAAAAACCATAGCAGGAATGAGAAATAAAGTATCATCAACACATATAATCTGTACATCACCTAGGATAGTGGCATCAGGTGCATTGACCACTATAAACTCAATAGGAACGCCGGGGTCAGAAACGCAGGTGTCCTGTGATAGAATGCCATATACGAAATAGGTGCCTGCGATGTCGGGCATGAAAATAAATTCAGGAACGTTGGTGCTGGTCTCCAAGGTATCACCGGAAGGTAATTCAATAAACCATTGATAGTTGACATCCCCTGAAAATGTTTGTGTAGAGATTGTAATTATCTCACCCACGCAAAGTGTATCCGGATCAATTGTGATAACCGGTGTGCCTAATTCTTCTACAACAACCGTTACACTTCCTGTAGCGGTACATCCGTTTTCACTTTCGATGGTTAGAATATAAGTCCCGGAGTGAGTGGTATCGGAATCCGGAATAATAGGATTCTGATCGGTGGAAGAAAACATATCAGGTCCTGTCCAGGAAAAAGTAAAAATCGAATCCGGTCCGGAAGGAAGATTTGCAAAAAGTCGTAACGTATCATCACACAATTGACTTTCAGACAATGGCATTAAAGGAAGCGTATTGACGACAAGTATCGCCTGACATTCACTTGTATTTCCATTTTCATCAATAGCCGTAATCGAGATAGAGACACTCTGTCCATTATCCATGCAACTGACAGTAGGCGGATCAAACGTGATGGTATCAATACCACAAGCATCGTCGCCGGACAACAATACATTGGTCATGGCCACATCAATCATTTCAAGTCCGGAAGGATGAATAAAAATAGTATCGTTTTGACATTGCAGATTCGGTGCGAT
>JBBKXT010000231.1:0-3900 GCA_037969625.1 Saprospiraceae bacterium | reverse complement strand
ACGGTGACGGCCGGAATCATCAGCGCCAAAGGGCGAAACCTGAATATCATAAAAGGAAAAAAAACCATAGAGCAGTTTATCCAAACAGATGCTGCCATCAATCCAGGTAATAGTGGCGGCGCGCTACTTAATGCCAATGGTGAATTATTAGGGATTAATACAGCGATTGCATCGCAGACAGGCAGTTATGCCGGATACTCCTTTGCCATCCCCATAAATCTTGCCAATCGTATAGCAACCGACATAATTACACATGGAGGGAATATAGAGAGAACATCTTTGGGCGTTATAGTGTTTGTATTAGACGAAGACTTTGCTGATGAGCAGGGGATCAAGATGAAAGAAGGTCTTTTGGTCAATACCGTCGTCGAAAATAGCTCAGCACAATATGCCGGGATCCGACCAAATGATGTCCTCGTAGAGCTCGATGGAAAGAAGTTGAAAACATTTGATGATCTGAAAAAGAATATTGATCTGGCAAAAGTGGGTGATTCAATAGATTTAAAAGTTTACCGAAATGGCAAATTTTTAGACATCCCCGTACGTTTAAAGAAAGGACTATAAGTCCAATAAAAATATAGTTGGTTTTTCGTTTTGTTTTGATGCGCCTGTCTTGAAAGAAAGACAGGCGTTTTTTATTTCTCAACAATCCTATCTACTTCCACTCAAAGGTCGCAATCAAGCTATCAATATCCTGCTTGATAAACTGCACAATCGGAGCGAGACTATCCGGCTGAACTTTCGTATCGAAGTACAACGCCGCTTTGAAAAAATGAGTCGTGGTATCACTCAGATAAAAATGTACCGGCGAAGCTGCCGGTCCGGTCCAATCCAGTATGAGACCTCCTACGCCTTGCGCATTCTGCACCCGGGATTCGGTCATGTAGTTGGCCCGCTCATTGATCTTGCCGGCAATCAAAAATGCATCACGAACGAGTTCTGTAAAACCCTTTTCTTCCGTGATCGGCACATAACTACAATGTAGCCTGGCTTCAAACGTCGGCATATATAAATCAAACCAACAGCTTGTTTCTTTTTCACTGATCTGCGCATACGCAGGAAAGTCAAACGTATACGGACAATCCTGCACTTCATATCGAGTCGTCGTCCGTTCCGGAAAATCAATCCGTGGATACGCGCGCGGTCGTGGCGGAAGCGGATCACTTTTACAGGCAACGAATCCCATGGATATCAAAAATATAAAAATGACTATTCGATTCATTTGTCTATCTGGACTTTAATACGTTCGATTCGCTTTGGGGTCACAGAAAGTACAGTAAATGAAAATGGCGGTAGCTCAATTTTTTGACCACTGACAGGCATCCGACCATGAAGATCAAGCAATAGGCCTGCCAGGGAATCAGCATCCCCATTGACACTATCAAAACTTGATTTGTCTACATTGATTATACGACAGACATCTATGAGCATGGTCTTTCCTTCAAATATAAATTCTGTATCACTCAGGCGTCTGTACTCATATTCCTGCCCTTCATCAAATTCATCTCTGATTTCACCGATCACCTCTTCAATGACATCTTCCATCGTCACGAGCCCTGAAGTACCTCCATACTCATCCACTACAATCGCCATATGCAAGCGTTCACGCTGAAAGTCCTTGAGTAGTTCGTTTATTTTTCGCGCCTCCGGAACATAAAGAACTTCTTTTCTGACCAACTCCGGCCATGGATGCGGAGGCGGATCAGCATCAATATAGCCTATAAGATCCTTGATATATAACATGCCCATTATATTATCCAATTGCTCATCAAAAACCGGTAGGCGACTATAGCCTCCTTCTTTGACGATCACCATCACTTCTTCAAGCGTCATGACCGTATCCAGTGCGATGATATCCATTCTGGAACGCATGATTTGCTTGACGGCGACGTCATTGAAACTCACAATTGATTTTAATATTTCTGCCTCGACTTTAGAATCTTTGTGATGGGATACGGCCAGATCAATGGCTCTGTCAATGTCTACTTTGTTGGCACTGATCGCACTTTCGCCACCGAGTCGTCTCTCCATAATATTTCCCCATCGGACCATAAGTTTATTAAGTGGGGCCGTTACTGTCATCAACACCGTCAGCGGCGTGCTCATGATTTTTGCAAAAGCTATATTGTTGAGGTTGGCATATATCTTGGGGACTACTTCGCCAAACAATACCAGCATAAAAGTGATGCCGACAACGGAGATTAGAAAATTAAAAAACGAAGACCATTGATCAGCGGTCAGCCAGCTTGTTATGTCCCATGATTGGCAGTATTCTCCCCAATAATAAAAAGTACCATCGGGAGCGATAATTTGAAAAAGATAATAAGAAAGTATGACGATCCCAATATTGACTAGATTACCACTAATCAGAATCGTGGCCAATAATCTTCTTGGTTTTTCTTTTAAGGAAAGGATTCGCTTCCATACGGGTTCGTCTTCATCGACAATTTCTCCCAATTGATTTTTGGACAATGAAAAATAAGCAATCTCAGATCCTGAAATAAGCGCCGAGCATCCGAGGAGAACGATTAAAAGTAAGATACCCCAAACCAACCCCCAATGAATTGCGAGAATAAATAAAAAGGAACTAGGTACGGTGTCCAAAATGGGGTATTTAAATGGAAAATTTCAGCGGATCAGAAAGGAAGATCGTCTTCGCCATTTTGCTGGCTTCCGGTATCACCGGATCCTGTAGAACCGGAAGTCGAGCTGCTGCCACTATCCTGCCCAAAATCACCATCAGCTTTTGAATCTTTGCGATCCAGTAATCTTATATTGTTAGCCACGACCTCTGTGAAATACTTGTCGTTGCCTTCTTTGTCCTGGTATTTGCGATGAGTTAGCTTTCCTTCTACAAAAACTTGACTGCCTTTATGAAGCTGCTTCTCTACTCGCTCCGCAAGGGCGCGCCATGCCACGATTTCATGCCATTCGGTATTGGTCTGCCACTCACCGGCTTTGTCTTTATAGCTTTCGTTGGTTGCGACAGAAAACTTGACTACCGCTACATTACCTTCCAGATAACGTATTTCAGGGTCTCTGCCCAGATTGCCGATGAGGATCACTCTATTCACCATTGGAGTATATATCAGTTTGATTAAAAATCAGACTTCAAAGATAAGGAAATTGAAGTCGGCCTCGCGCTGCAGGCTGTGATATTATCAGCAAAGGCTATAACCGGTGGTTTCGACTGGCTAGAGCCGGATTTTAATGATAAAAAAGACTTGTTTTAATCATTTGATTAAATAATTTGTTTAATTCTTAAATTTAACCCTACTTTTGCCCTATGACCAAAGAAAAAAAGCAAATGGCCAAAGCCACGGGAGCTGAAAACGAACTATCTACAGAAGAAAAGATCAAAGCAGCTGCCCGAATCGTTTTTGCCCAAAAAGGCTTTGCTGCCACCCGCACCAGAGATATCGCAGAAACAGCAGGCATCAATCTGGCGCTCCTGAACTACTATTTCAGAAGCAAACAGAAACTTTTTGATGGGATTATGCTTGAAAAACTTCAGGAGTTTTTTGGAAAAGTAGGACCAATTTTTACAAACACCACCACAACCCTGGAAACGAAAATTGAACTGTTCGTATCACATTATATCGATATGCTCATTAAAAATCCGGACCTACCGATTTTTGTTTTGAGCGAGATCAGAACACATCCTCAACATTTCAGTCAAGCCATTCAAATCCGCGGCTTGTTTACCCAATCTTCCTTCATTGAGCAACTGAAAGAAAGACGCCCGGAGATAGATCCTCTCCACTTCCTGATGAGCCTGTTAGGTATGACCGTTTTTCCTTTTATCGCGATGCCTCTGTTAAAAACAATCACTTCTCTTGATGATGACACATACTTAGCGAAGATGATGGATAGAAAAAAATTAATCCCCATGTGGTTAAA
>JBBKXT010000230.1:0-19260 GCA_037969625.1 Saprospiraceae bacterium | reverse complement strand
GCCCTGCACTCCGAAGTAGGAGGTAGTTCAGCGCTTGCCCTGAACTCCGAAAAAGGAGGTAGTTCAGGGGCAGATCACGTCCGCTAGGCGTGAGGGCAGAGAGCAGGAATCGGGAGGCAGGAAGTCAATTAAACTGCGTCTCTGCTTCTGCGTACAAAAAAAAATGGGCAGGTAATCATGAAGAATCCAACTTTGCGACTTTGAGTGAAAAAAAGTTTCCCGCTCCCGCTCAGCGGGACAGCAGAAAATAAAAAAAGAAAGCGCAGATTATTATCCTCCTATGGCCGTGCGCCGTCGCTGTGGCGCAACAGACCTTAGCCTTAACGGCGGCGGACTCGATCCTCACCTCTATCAAAAGAGACACCAGACACCAGACTTGATTTTTCGCATGGCATAGCTTACACAAACACTTAAGCCTCATAACCCTCCTAACCTTCTAATCTCTTAACCCTCTAACCTTTTCCAAGGAACTTTAAACCCCCAAATAGTTGTTTATTAAACATAAGCCCCATCATCTACTTCTAGTAAAACTATCCAATGCCACGAAAGAAAAACAAACCGGGATCTCCGTCAAAAAAAGAAACAAAATTTCATGAAGAACTGAAAGGATTTGATTTAAAAATAAATCCTTTCGGTGAAATGGAATCCACCTTTTCGATTGATAAGCTCAATGCTTTTTTAGATCAGCGTGTGGATGATAAAAAGTTGACACAAAGTGCCGATGAAGAAGAATAAATCGAAAGTGGATATTTTAATTGAGCGCTAAATAAAAAAAAGTCCGAATGTAAGACATCCGGACTTTTTTTATTTTTATAAATCTTGTATCTTATTGGATATCCAGATTCTTTTTGACAAGACCTGTGATGTCTGTGCTTTCGTCAGCATAAAGAATCACGCCCACACCCGGGCTGCCATCGAAAATATAAGTGTATTTGTTTTCTTTGGCGACTGCATCAATAGCAGTTTTGACTTTGTCCAAGATTGGTGTTAGCAACTCCTCTCTTTTCTTTCCAAGTTGCTGTTGCATATCGTTATCATACTGAACGATTGTATTTTGCTCTGCTTCCAGAGCCGCACTTTCTGTTTGCTGATCTTTTGGTGTGATATCACCTGCCTGCACTCGGCGCTGAAAATCCTGCACTTTTAGTTGAAAGTCCTGGAGCATTTTTTCACCTTTTGCCTGGAGTTGTTTTCCAAGGGCCTCAAGATTGGATTCTGCTTCTTTTACTTCGGGCATGGCCTCGAGGATGGCGCCGGAATCAACGTAGCCGAATTTTTGCGCATTGAGAGACACGCTCAGCAGTACGCCGATACCTATAATTAATACGTTTTTCAGAATTGATTTCATGTGTTGGTTACTGTTATTGATTTAAAAATGGATGCAAAACTAATGATTAGTTGCTTATTTATTGACCAGACGAATGATATCATCTGTTTTATCGTAATCATCATTGGAAAAAATGAGCCCCGAACTTCCACCTTTGTCAAAGATAAAGTCAAATCCTCGATCATCCGCATACGTTTGAATAGCCCCATAGACGCGTTCCTGGATAGGCTGTACTAAGTCCTGACGCTTGCGAAACAGAGCCCCTTGAGCACCAAATTTGTCCTTTTGCATATCTCGGGCTTGTTGCTCTCTCGCCATGATCTCCTCCTCTCTTTTGGCACGGGCTTCCTCAGAAAGAAGGACTTGCTCGGCCTGGTATTTATTATACATTGCCTTTATCTGGTCATATTCCAGGGCAATCTGTTGACGCCATTGAGCAGCGATATTATCCAATTCGGTCTGTGCCAATTTATAATCAGGCATTTCTTCAAGCACCCGTGTGATATCGACAATGGCAATACGCTGAGCACTGAGAGTTGTGATTGTTCCAAGCGTAAATAGGAGGAATAGAAATGTTATTTTCTTCATGGTTAAGCTGTGTTATAATGAGTTGATCTTGTAGAGACGCCAAAAATACTTCAATTATTGGCTCTCATACTGCATTTAAGACGAAAGAATTACTGGAAAAGTTTCATAACAGCAAATCGGTACATACCCTGTCTATGGAGTTAAATACCAGATTAAAAGTGACTAATACATTTTAAAAAATAGTATAAATGGGTTTCTTTAACCTTCATTTAACGGAATGGTAAAGCAAATTAACTTCAGCCAAAAGGTATGATTATTTTTAGCCCATGGATAAATACGTATTTGACGGGGAGGATTTGACGGTTGAAAACATAATTTCTATCTCTGCAGGCCAGTTGGCCTTGTCGGAAAAAGTCTGGAATCGAATTGGCCAAAACAGAGCAGCACTTGAAAAGCTTCTGACAGATTCGGGTACTAGATATTATGGTATCAATACGGGTTTTGGTTCGCTGCACTCTGTCACCGTCAGTGATGATCATCTCGAACAATTACAAACAAACCTCCTTAGATCACATGCCTGTGGTGTTGGTCCGGCTGTTCCGCATGGAATCGTGCGACTCACCCTCCTGATGAAGATCATCAGTCTGGCGCAAGGACATTCCGGGGTGAGAAAGGAGACCGTTGGGTTCCTGCTCGATATGTATAACCATCATATGACACCAGTCGTGCCACAGTTTGGTTCTTTGGGTGCTTCAGGAGATCTCGCGCCTCTGGCACACCTGTGTCTTCCGATGCTTGGAGAAGGGGAGGTCGTCTATAAAAGAGAACAAATGCCGGCCACTAAAGCTTTGGTGATGGCTGGAATGGATACACTTTCTTTAGCCGCCAAAGAAGGCTTGGCACTGATCAATGGCACGCAATATTCACTTGCATGGTTAGTGTATGCCCTTAGTAATGCTTCCCGACTTTCGGAGGTTTGTGAGATGGTGGCGGCTCTTTCCATAGATTCATTTGATGGGCATCCTTCCCCTTTGGATGAAGGTATTCATGCGGTGCGAAGACAAACTGGTCAAATTCAATCAGCAGCTGTTTTGCGAAAATGGTTGGACGGAAGTGAAATTCATACCGGGGAGAAAAAGCATTTGCAAGATCCGTATTCGTTCAGATGCGCGCCACAGGTGCATGGTGCTTCCAGAGATGTCATCGCCTATGCGACGAGTATCGCCAATAAAGAGATAAATGCCGTTACAGATAATCCACTTGTTTTAGGCACCGACGAAGGAGTACGTATTGTATCCGGAGGAAATTTTCATGCGCAGCCATTGGCTTTGACTTCAGATTTTCTCAGTATGGCGATTGCTGAATTGGGTAGTATCTCTGAGCGACGATCTTATTTATTGTTGGATGGGCAGCGCGATCTTCCACCCATGCTTGCCAAAAATCCAGGCCTCGAATCCGGCATGATGATTTGTCAGTATACAGCGGCTTCGATAGTCAACCGCAACAAAACACTTTCTCATCCGGCTTCTACGGATTCTATAGTCACCAGTGCAGGTCAAGAAGATCATGTGAGTATGGCCGCAAATGCAGGGATCAAATTATTTGAAATCGTCAATAATGTTTGGAAACTATTATCCATCGAATGGATGATCAGTTGTGAAGCATTGGAAAACAGAAGACCTAAAAAATCATCCCCACAGCTGGAAGAAAAACATATAGCGTATCGAATGATGGTTCAGCCTTTGACAAGGGATCGATCGCATGCTTCAGATATTGATGCTTCAGAGAAGTTTTTGCGAAGAATAACGTTTACAGGATCATGAGCAAAACCCATCAACAGTTACAGGCAAGTATTCGAAAACTGGAGCGTATCAATAAGATTGAAATTCGGATTACGCAATTAGTAAATCGATTAAGATCTGAAGAGAAAGCACTTCAGCTCATGGAGAAAACACTTGTCAAAGAACAGCGTGATGTTGAAATACTGGAGAAGGAAGGATTGACAACGATGTTTAGAAAGTTTCTCGGGGATCGCGAGGAGAAATTGGAAAAAGAAAGAGAGGATTACCTCCGCGCTTCACTTCGATTTAACGAATTATACAAATCTGTTGAACTCATCCGCTTCGAACTCAATTTGCTGGAGAAGAAGCAGGAAAGCAAACAAGCGACTACAAGCAAAGTAAAGAGACTCATGAACTTGCGTGAGCAGGAATTGATGCGTCTCAACACAGATCAAGCGAAAAAATTAAAGGGTATTCACGCGCAGGCTGATAAGCTCAGTAAGTTTGGCGTAGAAGTCGAGGAGGCTTATATTGCCGGAGAAGCAGCTTTGACGCTTGTGATGAAGGCTGAAAAGTTTTTAATCGCAGCCCGCAAAATGGGAGAACAACAAAAGTGGGGTGGACGTTATCCAGGTGCGAGCCGAACAAAATTTAGCGCCATCGACAGTGCCCGTAAAATGGCGTATCAATCTCGCCATGCTTTAATTCATTTTGGGAATGAACTGAAAGATGTCTATGCGGACTATAAGCCTCAATTCAATATGGACATGGAAGATTTTGGCAAATTCGCCAATGTCTTTTTTGATAATTTAATCACTGATTATTTTGTCCAGGCGAAAATCGCAAAATCACTTGTCAATGTCACAGGCACTCGAAAAAATGTGGAGATCATTTTGAATGCACTTAATCAGGAGCGAGGAGGCATTGCAGATAAGGAGGAGACCTTGAAGGAGGAGAGAGAAGCAATTGTTTTAAGTGAAAAGTAAAAATCGGAGCGCAGCGGTTGCCATGAGCTCCGACACTCACTCCTCACCAATAAAATCTAAAAACACTTTTTTGTGCAGTGCAAGATCCATGTTGGGAGAAAGAGCTACACGGACAATATAATCTTTGTCGCCCTCTTTAGTCGTTCCTTGCGTGGATGTTGCAGGGATGGTCCAATAGCATCCGGCTAACTGCCCATAACTCACACAGTATTTGCTCTCCTTGGGGATTTGTGTAATCATTGAGTTGATTAACCTATGATTTAATGCTCTTTTATGAGATTCTTTTTCTTCATCGGTCGCACCTTTAGTAGGAAGGTCTAATGAAAACACTGAAGGGGTAAATCCTTTGCTTGCCAATTCATCAGAAACGAAATTTATTTTTGCTGTTGGCAAAACATCCTTGATGAAGGTTACAAATTCACGTGTGTTCTTGTAGGCGCCATCAATTCTTTGATTCATGGATGGCATTTGTTTGGCCAGTATTTCATATTGAAGAGCTGTCGCTTCGTTGTCGCAGAGGGTTAGATGTAATTCTATTTTTTCCATCAACGCCTCGGCTTTTTTATTGGCGACACAGTAGCCTGCAGTACATTGACCTCCACTTGGAAACTTCGATCCACTCACATAGGAGATAGTCCTAACGTTAGAGAGTATATCCTCTTCCCCTAAAAAGTGTACGTTTGGACAAAATGTTTGATCTAGAATAAAAACCGGAGCGATAGCTTTTTGTTTGGAAGCTGTTTTGCGAACTGCACTCAAAACTTCTTTTAATTTATTAAGATCGGGTACTTCGACTCTGGGGTTTGTGGGGATCTCGGCAATGATGTATGGGATCGCATCTTCGGCAGCAATTTTATTCAAAACGGTATCAATACTTTGAACCATATCGTTATCGCCATCAACGGGCAAATCCACAATTTCAACATTGTCATTGCAAGCAGCAACTCGCCTTGCCTGGTCATTTGTTCCACCATAGCAATTTGGCGGAACAATAAATTTAATCGCTTTTCCTTTGTGATTTTCCAGTGCGTGGTGAATAAGTCCCATCATAATCGCATATTGAATCGATAGTCCACTAGAACCAATTATTGCCCTGGTATTGGCATCGGTAATTTCTTGAATCAAATCCTGAATACATATTTTGTTCGCCCTGACTTTACTATCCTTAAAATCTAAAGAATTTTTGGTCGTCATAAAATTTAATGCAGCCAGGCAGTTGGCGGGTGTCATGGCAATGGTCTCTCTTCTTCGGACATGTTGAATTTCGGAAATGTAGCTTTCATTATGTTCGCCATTCACAACAAGAATACTTCCCAAATAAGGATGCACTGTGATCAAGAAGTCAATGTTTTCAGGAATGTCAATACTACCAATTTCATTTTTTTGCGAAATAAAAACAGTGCTGCCATTAAACCCGGAGGCGTCAGCGAGATGCTCTGCTTTTATCAATTCAAAATTGTAGCCATAAATTTGCCTTAGTATTTCAGCATCTAAAAAATGAGGTAATTCACCGGTATAAATTATTTGAGTGTTTTTATGATCCAATAAATTTTTTCTTAGCACAGCTAGAATAGGAGCCATCCTCGATGAAAAGCTTATGACAAAAGCTGGTTTTATTTGATGCAGGTGTGCAATGGTCCATTCGAGCAAACAAGATAAAGGATGACCCAACCGAATGTAGTCATAGGCTGTAGGTAATTCACTGAGTGCCGATGTTTCGGCATTATTGTCCTTGTACAGGGTTTCAAATTGTTCCAAAAACTGTGTTTTGGCCAATGTTTCATCATAGATATCCAGTCGATGGGTGGTTAGATTCAACCAGCCTGATGGCATATTTGTTAAAACGTCTTTTATGTAATTCAATATTTTATTTTCTTTCATAATTTTTGCCTTTGCATTGGTTGAGAGGTGAGAAGTCAGTGGTTGAGAGTTGAGTAAATACACGTTTCGGTCCTAATATCCCATGACTCGTATCTGGCGGCTCGAATTTCGCGTGTCGAATCTCGCGTGTTGCGTATCGTTTCACTTTTCGTTTTTCACTTATCCAATGCTTACAATATTTCCCAACTCAGGAATATCCACATTTGTAAAACCATCCTCTTTCAAAGTAGTCTTCCAGACTTTTTGGGTTTTGTAATCTCCGTGAACAAGAAAGATCGTTTTTACTTTTTTCTTTTGATTTTGAAGGAAATCTTTCATTTCTTCTCTGTCGCCGTGGGCTGAAAATGAATCCATCATTTCTACTTTAGCTTTTACTTCAACCACTTTGCCGAATAACTTAAGACTAGCGGCTCCATCCCGCAATTTTGCACCGGGCGTTCCGGGAGCACAATAGCCGACGATTAAAAAGGTATTACGTGGATTTTCAATATTGTTAAACAAGTGGTGCTTGACTCGGCCTGCATTCATCATACCTGAAGAGGAGATGATGATACATGCTTCGTGCGAATTATTTAGTGCTTTTGATCTTTCTACGTCGCGGAGGTATTTCAGACTATTAAAGCCAAATGGATTGTCATCAATCAGCAGGTATCGGTGGAGTTCATTGTCAAAGCATTCTGAATGGGAACCATAAACCGCAGTGGCATTAATAGCCAGGGGGCTGTCTACATAAACTGGAATTGAAGGCAGTTTTCCTGCGGTATGTGCCTGATCGAGGAGGTACACAATTTCTTGAGTGCGCCCAACACTAAAAGCGGGGATGATCAGCTTCCCTTGTTTTTCAACACACGCTTCCTGAATGACTTTTAGAAATCGATTCATTTCATTAGGCGCTGATTCATGGAGTCGATCACCATAAGTGGATTCACATATCAGATAATCACATTCAGGCATAGGCTGTGGATCGCGAAGGATGGGGCGATTCGGTCGACCGATATCGCCGGTAAAACCAAACATAGTGGTTTTTCCATTCTCTTTGATTTCAAGGGTTACAGAAGCACTACCAAGGATATGTCCGGCATCCGAATACAAGACGCGAACATCGTCGTGGATTTTGTGCCATTGGTCATAACTATAACCCACATACAGACGCATTGCCGTATCAACATCCTGGCTGGTGTAAAGTGGTTCGCGAAATTCAAAACCAGGTTTGTCTTTATCTTTCCTATGATTTTTATTATAGTACTCTGCGTCTTTCTCCTGAATAAATGCACTGTCCATGAGCATAATTGAGCACAAGCTTCGTGTCGCATGTGTGGCATGAATCGGACCGTTAAACCCTCTTCTGACCAACATCGGAATACGCCCACTGTGATCGATATGTGCGTGAGACAGAACGACACAATCAATGTCCTTAGGATCAAAAAGAAATTCACTATTGTTCTTCAGGTCTTTCTTGTAGCTTCCTTGAAACAGACCGCAATCCAAAAGGATCTTAAAGCCATTATCCAGTGTAAGTAAATGAGCGCTTCCGGTAACGTTTCGAGCAGCTCCACAAAATTTGATGTTCATGCGCTTTTATTTGAAAGCGACAAGATAAGTTTTAATGAGGAATCTGTGTTTAAAACGTTTAGCGCTCAGCGCCTTCGACGCTTGTTTTTGAGAGGGTTTAGTGAAAGGTTATTTCTTTCGAAATTCGCAATGTATACGATTTTTATACCTCTTTTTGATGAGGATGGTATTACTCCTCATCCGTTGGCTTGCCTATGAAATATAATATCAACCCCAGTACAATCATCCCACCTCTAATCATCCAAGCGACGTTGTCGCCCCATTGATTGATCCAATTAAGAAAAATGAAATTCATGTCTAGAAAATAGACTCCTGCTGAAAGCAGCCCAACGACGATTAAAATGATTCCTAAAAAGCGCATGGTAAAAATGTTTTGTTTTATAGGAGATGCTACAATGAGCAGAAATGCATAAAGGAATTTGACCTTACTGTGATTTGAGAAATAATTTCATGCAGAGGCAGAGACCAAAGACGCAGTTGAATGCTCCACTACTGTACTTGATAGGTTCTCGCAAAGGTGCAAAGGCGCAAAGGAATGTCCCACTATTGTACTTGATTGGTTCTCGCAAAGGCAGTGTCTTATCCACATGCGCAAAATTAGATCCCTTTGGTATCCGCGTGACTTGCCGATTCCGATCGATCGGGACGGAGTTTGCTCCTGCATCTCTGTTTCCACAGAATGCTCTATGAAAAATGAAAGTGTAGTGTGTTGGAAGGTTAGAAAGTCTCAGGTCTAAAAGTCTC
Organism: Saprospiraceae bacterium; assembly: GCA_037969625.1. GTDB lineage: Bacteria > Bacteroidota > Bacteroidia > Chitinophagales > Saprospiraceae > Opimibacter. Next base: position 10,441 of record JBBKXT010000230.1, on the reverse strand, counting down.
GCGTCTTAAACCTCACAACGAACTTTTCAACGAACTCTTTAAATAGGCCCGATTCAACCTAGCAATATTTGAAACGGATATTTCTTTAGGACATTCTGCTTCGCATGCATACGTATTGGAGCATTTACCAAATCCTTCTTTATCCATTTGCGCAACCATCGATAGCACTCTACGATCTTCTTCGACTTCTCCTTGTGGTAGTATGCCGAGGTGTGCAGCTTTGGCAGCAGTGAAGAGCATCGCCGAACCATTGGGGCAAGCGGCTACACAAGCACCGCATCCAATACAAGCTGCGGCATCCATCGATTCGGAAGACCTTTCTTTTTCAATCGGGATGGTATTGCCATCTACAGCTTGACCCGTATTGACGGAGATATATCCTCCTGCCTGAATGATTCTATCGAATGATGAGCGATCGACGACCAGGTCTCGAACTACTTTAAAGGCTTTGGCACGAAATGGTTCAATCCATATTTGATCTCCATCAGTAAAATGCCGCATGTGTAATTGACAAGCGGTCGTTCCATTCAAAGGTCCGTGTGGACGTCCGTTGATGACCATGCTGCACGCCCCACAGATTCCTTCCCGGCAATCATGCTCAAAAGCAATAGGCTCCTTTTTCTGTTCTACCAATGTCTCATTAAGGACATCCAGCATTTCGAGAAATGACATGTGCTCATCCGCTTCAACGGAATGCTTTTCAAAAGTGCCCGGATCATTCGCTGATTTCTGGCGCCATATATTGAGAGTCAGTTTCATATTGCTCATTACCTATGTATTATTAATTACGAATTACGATTTCTTTAACTGATTATTTCTTATCACTCCCTCTGTATAACTTCCTTCGTCCGTATACAAGGTCTGCGCTGGACTCCGACGCTCACACTTTGGTCGCCTTTTCCGATGGATCGGAATTGGCGGCGGCGACTTATTTATAACTCCGTGTCTTCAATTCTACATTTTCAAATTTCAAATCTTCTTTGTGCATGATAGGTTCGCTTGAGGTGTCTTTCCACTCCCAGGCAGCAACATAGGTGTAGGCATCATCATTGCGTTGTGCTTCACCTTCTGCTGATTGATATTCTTCACGGAAGTGACCACCACAGGATTCATTTCGGTTGTAGGCATCCATGATGATGAGCTCGCCCATTTCTAAAAAGTCAGCTACTCGATACGCCTTTTCAAGTTCGGGATTGAAGTCATCGTCGGTACCGGGTACAAAGACGTCTTTATAGAACTCTTCGCGTAATTCACGAACGAGTTTACGTGCTTTTTCAAGGCCTTCTGCTGTGCGCGCCATGCCGCAGTGATTCCACATGATATGACCAAGGCGTCGGTGGAAAGTCTCAACAGACTGGTTTCCTTTGATGTTTATCAGACCTTTTATTCGGTCATCCACAGCTTTTTCGGCATCAATAAATGCTTGACTATCGGTGTTGAAAGATGGTGTCCGAATGTCATTTGATAGGAAGGTGCCGATTGTATAAGGGATGACAAAATAGCCATCCGCAAGACCTTGCATTAAAGCACTTGCCCCAAGGCGATTTGCACCATGATCAGAAAAATTACATTCGCCCAAAGCAAACAGCCCCGGGATATTTGTTTCCAGATTATAGTCTACCCACAGTCCACCCATTGTATAGTGAATGGCCGGATAGATCATCATTGGTGTTTTGTATGGATTGTCTCCTGTTATTTTTTCATACATCTCAAAGAGATTGCCATACAACTCTTCAACTTTCGCTTCACCTAATTTAAGAATAGTATCCGCATCCGCATTTTTATTTCCTTGTGTATTCGCTTCTGATTTTCCATAACGGTTGATCGCTGAAGCAAAATCGAGGTACACCGCTAGGCCGGTTGGGTTCACACCGAAACCCTCATCGCAGGCAACTTTAGCTGCTCTTGAAGCAACGTCTCTTGGTACCAGATTTCCAAAAGCAGGGTAGCGTCGTTCGAGATAGTAATCGCGTTCTTCTTCTTTCAGATCGTTAGGAGATTTTTTACCTTGACGAATAGCTTCCGCATCTTCTTTTGTTTTTGGTACCCATACACGACCATCATTACGCAGCGACTCGGACATCAAAGTGAGTTTGCTTTGATAGTCACCGGAAACCGGAATACATGTCGGGTGTATTTGTGTGTAGCAAGGATTGGCCATATAAGCGCCTTGTCGAACGGCTCGCCATGCGGCAGAGACATTACAAAGCATTGCATTCGTGGACAAGTAATAGACATTACCATAACCACCAGTAGCCATGACGACGCAATGTGCTGAATGGCGCTCCAATTCTCCGGTGAGCAGATTGCGAGCGATGATGCCACGTGCTTTGCCCTCCACCATGACGATGTCCATCATTTCGTGGCGATTGTGCATGGCAACATTGCCTAACCCGATTTGTCTTGAAAGCGCTTGATAGGCGCCAAGAAGGAGTTGTTGTCCTGTTTGGCCACGGGCATAAAAAGTACGGGAAACCTGTACGCCACCAAAAGATCTGTTTTCTAAAAGTCCTCCGTATTCACGAGCGAAAGGAACGCCTTGTGCTACGCATTGATCGATAATATTTGTTGAAACTTCTGCCAGTCGATGCACATTACCTTCTCTGGAGCGATAATCGCCTCCTTTGACGGTATCATAGAAAAGACGGTGTACGCTGTCACCATCATTTTGATAATTTTTTGCCGCATTGATTCCACCTTGAGCGGCGATACTGTGTGCGCGTCGTGGGCTGTCATGAAAGGAGAAACATTTTACATTATATCCCAACTCACCAAAAGAGGCGGCGGCTGAGGCTCCTGCAAGACCTGTTCCTATGACGATTACATCCAGTCGGCGTTTATTATTTGGGGCCACCAACGGAATCGTTGATTTATAATTTTCCCATTTTTCAGCGATGGGGCCGGGAGGAACTTTACCGTCTAATATTTTCATGATGAATTATTTCTAAATGAGTTTCACAAGGAGGAAACAAACTATTTTACTGAAAGAAAAAATATAAAGGCATAATGGCAAAACCTGAAGTAATCAGAATCGTATAAATCCATCCGATCACATGGATCATCGGTGTATACTTTTTGTGATTGATACCCAGCGATTGAAATGCACTTTGGAATCCATGGACTAAGTGAATGGCCAATGCAAAAACACCTACGAGATACACAATGACAATCCAGACATTTTGAAAGGCGATACGCACTCGGCTGTAGATATCTTGTACAGCATGATCCAGGCCATCATAAGTAACCATCTGGAGTTGCTCTGTAAATCTCATTTTAAACCAGAAATCACCCATATGAAGGCATAAAAACGCGAAAATAAGGATGCCAAGTAGTGCCATGTTTTTCGAAGCCCATGTAGCGCCGGCTACTTTTCCCGTACTGTGGGTGCTGCCTTTAGCTTTTCTGTTGGCAATAGCCAGTATAATTCCCTGGATGGCGTGTAGGATAATAAATGCGTACAATCCTATCGAAACCACTCGTATCAGTGGATTTTCGGACATAAACTCTGCATAGACGTTAAAAGACCGGCCGCCATCATTGGCGAGGAGCTGAAGATTTCCGGACATATGGACCATCAGGAAGAGAATCAGAAAGATGCCTGTCAGGCTCATGGTCACCTTTTGACCGAGGGAAGAGGTAAGAAATCGGGTAATCCAGTTCATAAGTTGATCTAGCTTAATAGAGCCTGCAAGATAGCGAGGTCTCATTGCCTGACAAAGGTACCCGAGGATGAGGTGAAAGAGAAAGGAGGGCAGGGTATTTAGAAGTGGTCTAAATAGGCATATTGGTCTGTTTTGGTTTTTTTACCCAATGGAAGTAAACGCATCGGTTCAAGGTGTTTATGCATTTTAGTTTTTTGAAAAGAAATCATTGCCCTATTGTTTTAGGGAATTTATATCTTCATAAAACAACCAATTAAATCATTTTAATTATGGAAAATCAAAAACATGGAATGCCTGCAATATTGTCCTTTTTTATTCCCGGTCTCGGACAACTGATCAAAGGACAAATCATTAAAGCCATATTGATTTGGGGAGTTGGCGGTATTCTATCATTCTTTTTGTGGTGGACGATTATTGTTCCTTTTGTTATTTGGGCATGGAATGTATATGATGCCTATAATTCTAACTGATTTAACAAGAAACCTAATAAGTGTATCGGGTCTTTCCCTTCACATCCGCCTGAGGCGGAAGTTATGCAGAGTAAACGCAGCCCTCCGCTCTCCGCCCTCTACTCTCTGCCCTCCGCCTCCTCCCGTTTTGCTATCTTCGCCACCATGACAAAAAGACTTGTTATTCTACTCAGTTTCATCTCTGTGCAGTGTATGGCACAGGTGTCTACAGACTCTGCAGCATTTTTTATCAGGGATATTTATCGTCAATCCTATACGGAAATGCAAAGCTATCAATGGCTGACAACACTCACAAAGGATATCGGACATCGCATCAGTGGCTCTGAAAACAGTGCGAAAGCCATCGAATGGGCAAAGGCGACTATGGATACGCTCGGGCTTGATAGTGTTTGGCTCCAACCGGTGATGGTGCCGCAGTGGGTCCGAGGAGAGAAGGAACAAGTACTCATGTTTTCCGGCAATGGTAAGTCACGATCACTGAATGCACTTGCCCTTGGAAACTCACCGGGCACAGGGCCGGGCGGTATTCAGGCAGAAGTTCTCGAAGTACAATCCTTAGATGAGTTAAAGGAATTATCTGACAGACAGATTCAAGGAAAGATTGTGTTTTTTAATCGGCCCATGGACTTAGGGCAGTTGAGTACTTTCTCTGCTTACGGTGGTGCTGCTGATCAACGCACGACTGGTCCCATTGCAGCCGCAGAGCGCGGTGCAGTGGCAGTAGTGATTCGTTCTCTTTCAACGGATCAAGATGATTCACCTCACACCGGCATGACCCGACTTTCTGAAAACATACGCAACATTCCTTCCCTCGCATTGAGTACAAACGATGCAGTAGTCCTTAGTGAAGCACTTAAAAAAGGCAAAGTAAAACTCTTTCTCAGAACAACCTGTGAAATGAAAGAAGATATCCTTTCTTACAATGTCATCGGTGAGTTAAAGGGATCAACGCATCCGAATGAAATTATTTTGGTGGGTGGACATTTTGATTCATGGGATGTAGGAGAAGGTGCGCATGATGATGGCAGTGGATGTATGCATTCGATGGAAGTAGTCTATCGATTGGTAAAAAACAATTACACACCACGTCGTACGTTGCGATGTGTCCTTTTTATAAATGAAGAAAATGGTCTGCGCGGTGGTACAGTGTATGCAGAAGAAGCCATTAAGAATAATGAATTTTACCTTGCTGCTATCGAATCAGATGCCGGTGGTTTTACACCGCAGTCCTTTGGTTGTTCGGTTGGCGAACAGGCTTCGCTGGATACTGCGCTAAGTCATATGTCCGGATTTATGGAATTATTAGAACCCTATGATATTGAATTGAAGCGTGGAGGCGGTGGTGCTGATATTAGTGGTTTGCGGCCAATCGTGGCGGTCATGATGGGCATGCGTCCGGACAACTCCCGGTATTTTGATTATCATCATTCCGAACGGGATGTGCTTGAAAGTGTGCATCCCCGTGAGTTGGCAGCAGGAGCAGCAGCGCTGACATCTTTAGTTTTTTTGATTGACCAGTATGGTGTGGGCAACTAGATTTGCTATTTTTTTAATTCGTATTGCTTCACTCGTTTTTATTAATTTCAATTTTGGAAATGGAAGAAGTTCAACTCCATGATTTAAAATTCGTTCCTTTTATTTCTGACAAGGAAATAGAGCAAGCCGTTTCCCGGTTGGCAATGGAAATCGATGGCAACTATCGTGATCTTAATCCGATGTTATTAGTGGTGCTAAATGGTGCTTTTGTTTTTGCTGCTGACTTGGCAAGAAAAATATCAATTCCCCTTCAATTGGATTTTATTCGGATAAGTTCTTATGCCGGAACCGCTTCATCTGGTCAGGTGAAGGAACATTTTCTTTGGCAGTCCTCATTAAAAAATCAGCATGTTATCATCATCGAGGATATAGTGGATACCGGCCATACGCTCCATCATCTGTTGGATAAAATAAAAGCAGAAAATCCGGCGTCTATTGAAGTTGCATGTTTATTGAAAAAACCTGAGGCGTATCAATACTCGACAGTGTTAAAGTATGTTGGCATTTCTATTCCAAATGAGTTTGTTGTTGGCTATGGATTAGATTACGATGGATTAGGCCGCGACTTGGATGCCATATATGTGAAAAAGGAGAAGTGAGTTAGTGAACGTTGCGAAAAAAGGACGCGAGACGCCAGACTTAATTTTCTCTGGCGTGACATATGCTGGAAAGTTGCAGGTCTTATTTTTGTTGAAGGTTTAATGTGTAAGGTTAAAGGGTTAGAAGCTTAGAAGCTTATCTTGAGGAGAAAGAATAAGTCTCGCGTCTGAAATCTTTTATCGCGCATCGCCTCTCGAAGAGTCGCCTCTCGCCTCTCGCGTCTAAAATCTCGACTAAACACATTAAACAATTTAAATGAAATACGCTATCTTTAATTTTAAAATAAACATCTTATGAAAAACCTTATTTTAATTGCCGCTCTTTTTTTAATCAGTGCATCAGATGCTTCTGCCCAGCAATATCAATATGCAGTGGTAACGAGCATCGAATCAATTATCCCTGCCGGATTGGGTCGCTCCAGAATGATTTCCAATCAGCAAGATTTGAATCCTGCCAACTTTACAACAAAACGCACCGATGGCCTCGCAAGCGAAATGGGAAGTGTAAAGCGTTCCGATATCAAAATTGACGAATTCGAAGAAACCAAAATGCTCAACTTCTACAGCATTGGTGGAATTAATTTCCAAAACGTCGCCTCCAATGACGCATTGATTTCTGGTAAGTTAAATGCAATGGCCAATGTCGGATGGGAATTGGCTTTTGTTTCTACCGGTGTCGAGAGTGATTCCGGAACAGGCGATAATGAGGGAATCTTTGTGACGCGGTATATTTTCAAAAGATTGGTCCCGGAAGCTGGGAATTGAGTGATGGGTGAGGAGTGATTTAGTGATGGAGTGATCGGAGCGCAGCATTTACCCCGCACTCCGTCCGCCTCAGGCGGATAGTTCAGGGTCGTGATGAAGTGATGAGTGATTTTCTGAATACTCCCTTTTAAAACTAAACCTTCTCAACAACAAGTGCCAAAGGCGCCGCGTGCTCAACCTTTTCAACACTGTACCCTTGAACAATCAACGCTCTATGCGCTACCTGCTTACTTTGTTCGCCATAGCCTTTATGGCGGCGAATGCTTCCTTTGTTCGCCATAGCCTTTGCGGCGGCGAATGCTTCCCGCTTCACAAAGTCTTGCATCTGGCGTCTGGCGTCTGGCGTCCTCCTTTGACATTTGTGATTAATTTACCTATTCTCTTGTTAATCAATGATAAAGAATATGAACCCCTCATACTGCGATCTGAAATCATACCTTTGTAAGCATATATGGATCAAAACACCTCCGACATAGCTTCAAATGACCGTAAACAGGATCATATAGACCTTGCGTTTAAGGCCGATATGGGGAATTTAGGACCGGATAATCGGTTTTATTACGAACCCATGCTGGCCAGCCATCCATCGACAGATATGAATCTGGGAGTGACTTTTTTAGGGAAACACCTAAAAGCACCGCTTTGGATCAGCAGCATGACAGGAGGCACAGAAAAGGCTTTTTCGATCAACAGACGGCTGGCAACAAGTTGTGCTAAGTTCGGTCTGGGGATGGGACTTGGTTCATGTCGACCCTTGCTGGATAGCATGGAACGATTGCAAGATTTTAATGTCCGGGAGATTATTGGCCCGGATCTTCCCTTTTATGCCAATCTGGGGATTGCCCAGGTAGAGCATCTGCTCGATCAGGATCGCAAGGATGATATTCAGGAATTGTTGGATCGGCTACAAGCGGATGGATTGATTTTACATATCAACCCATTACAGGAATGGTTACAACCGGAAGGTGATTTTATAGCGCATTCGCCTTTAGAGACTCTTGCTCAATTATTGGAAGATTTTTCATTTCCGGTGGTGGTCAAAGAAGTAGGACAAGGCATGGGACCAAAAAGTATTGAAGCCTTATTGAAAATGCCGATTGCAGCTTTAGAATTAGCGGCTCACGGAGGAACAAATTTCTCCAAATTAGAGCTGCTTCGATCGACTGAAGATCAGCATGAAGCTTTTGGACCTGTTTCTGCTATCGGACATTCCATTGGAGAAATGGTCGCTTTTATAAATTATGTCATTGAGAAAAATGGCGATGCCGTGGTTTGTAAAGAGTTTATTCTTTCCGGAGGCATTCGCACTTTTCTGGATGGATATTATTGGATGAATAAAATAAATGCTTCAGCTATTTATGGACAGGCAAGTGGATTGCTGAAATATGCAAATGAGAGCCAGGAAGCATTAGACAATTACATTCTAAGCCAGGTAGAAGGACTCCAACTGGCGCACACATATCTGAAGGTGAAATAGCAGAATGGAACAAAAAACGATATCCGGGTTTTCAAAACTTTCTAAACTAGGCAAGATCAAATGGCTGGTGGAGAACTTCTTTAAAGATCCTGAGACTGTCAAACGAGAGCTGGCCAGTTACCTGCTGGTCAATGAAGATCAACAAAAGATATTGGACGGTTTTAGTGAAAACACGATCAGCAATTATCCCTTGCCTTTAGGTGTTGCGCCAAACTTTCTGGTCAATGGGGTAACCTACTGTGTACCGATGGTGACAGAAGAAAGTTCTGTGGTGGCAGCAGCAGCAAGTGCGGCGAAATTTTGGTTAGACCGAGGAGGTATTCAAACCAAAGTGATTGATACATTGAAGGTCGGGCAGGTACACTTTCTATGGTATGGTGATGGTGATTTACTTGCGTCAAAAGAAAAGGAGTTGGCTTCTTTTTTAATTTCTGTTTGCAAAGACATCACCAAAAGCATGGATGAACGAGGTGGTGGTATTCGAAATATCTCTTTAGTCAATCTGTGTGATCGCGAACCAGGATATTATCAGTTGGTCGTGGAGGCAGACACTCGTGACTCGATGGGTGCAAACTTCATTAACTCTGTGCTGGAATGTTGTGCGGGAGCTTTGCCGAAATGGTTTGAAAGCAATATGCTCGAAGATGTTTTGGTGCCGGAAGTGATCATGTCAATATTGTCAAATTACACACCTAACTGTCTTGTTCGCGCATGGGTAGAATGTCCGGTTGCACAACTTGGAGATTTTGAAGGGGGGCTTGGCCCGGAAGAATTTGCCAGGAGGTTTTATACAGCGGTGCGCATAGCGCAGATTGATCCGTATCGGGCGACCACGCACAACAAAGGAATATTCAATGGCATCGATGCGGTGATCATAGCTACAGCAAATGATTTCCGTGCGGTTGAAGCTTGTGGGCACACATGGGCATCGAGGAGTGGACGTTATAAAGGACTTACGACTTGCACAGTTGATGATGGTATCTTCCGATTTGAATTGGAGATTCCATTGGCATTGGGGACAGTTGGTGGGCTCACCTCACTACATCCATTAGCCAAGCGATCCCTTGAAATGTTGGGCAATCCCGATGCTTCCACTTTGATGGAAATAGTTGCTGCCACCGGTCTTATGCAGAACTTCTCAGCGCTTCGTTCGTTGGTGACAACCGGGATTCAGAAAGGGCATATGCGTATGCACTTGCACAATATGTTACTTCGTCTTGAGGCCACAGAAGAAGAGTCCGCCCTTGCACTCGAATATTTCTCTGACAAAACAGTTTCTTTTCCTGAGCTCCGTAAGTTTTTTGCTACGTTGCGATTAGCCCCGAGCTAAAGCTCAGGGGAATTAATAGGCCGGGGAAGAAAAAACCTAGTGCTGCCCCTTCGCTATTGAAGTACCTAGGGCTTTAGCCCTTAGCAAGCAAAAACACCTTTCGACTCTGATTAATTACTCAATAACCCCTTTCCCCGGGCTAAAGCCCGAGGCAATTAATAGTTTGGTGAAGAAAAAGCCTAGTGCTGCCCCTTCGCAATTGAAGAACCTAGGGCTTTAGCCCTTAGCAAGTATTAAGACCTGCGACATTGATTAATTCCTCAATAACCCCGTGCTTTAGCTCGGGGTAAGAAGGAAGAACCCAGGGCTTTAGCCCTCAGCAAGCAAAAACACCTTTCGACTCCGAATAATTACTCAATAACCCCTTTCCCCGGGCTAAAGCCCGAGGCAATTAATAGTCTGGTGAAGAAAAAACCTTGTGCTGCTCATTCGCTATTGAAGAACCTAGGGCTTCAGCCTTCAGTAAGTAAAAAAAACTTTCGATTCCGATTAATTACTCAATTACCCCGAGCTTTAGCTCGGGGTAAGAAGGAAGAACCCAGGGCTTTAGCCCTCAGCAAGCAAAAACACCTTTCGACTCTGATTAATTACTCAATAACCCC
>JBBKXT010000229.1:0-7195 GCA_037969625.1 Saprospiraceae bacterium | reverse complement strand
ACAAAATCATCAACGACATCTGCCGCGATGCCCCATCTGACCAGATCAAAGAAGCGATGCATTTCAAAACCAAGTTCTACCATTCGCTCATGTCGTATGAGATCAATCAATTCCTGCGGATTAGTAGTTGTTATTTCCGGAAGAGCGGTAGCTGGATCTGTGGCTTGCGCACGTGCTCTTGCCCTTACTTCTTCGAGTGGACCTAAAGCCTCAGAGGTTCTGCTTAGTTCGGCGAGCGCTTCTGCTTCCCATAATAAAACTTCTGCATAGCGAATGGCTGTGTAATTAATTCCGCCATCAGATTTTTGTGTTACTTCATTTGCATCCTGGAGATATTTCCTTGGACTGGCGCCGGTGGTAGAAAAGGAAGCTTTATAGGTCACGCCAAAATATGGTTCATTGTGACGTGCTACGGTAAATTTCAATCTTGGATCATTCACCTCAAAGGCATTGACAAACGCCATACTCACTTCTGCAAAGCCATAGCCATCGACCACTTTTTTCGAGAGCCACCACTGGTTGAGTTGATTGCCCACCCCTAGCTCCAGATTGGCATGTTGTATTTCCCATACAGACTCACTATTATTTTGTGTGGAGTCATAGAAATTGTTTCTGTAATCAGCCTGAAGTGCATAAATGCCCAAAGTTTTGATCGATGCAACTTGACTAAGGACTGAATTATAATCTTCAAGATACAGATAAGCTTTTGCAGCCAAAGCTAAAGCGGCGCCTTTCGTCACCCGACCAATATCACTGCCTCCGTATGACAATGGTAACATAGATGCTGCGATCTCACAATCATAGGCTACCTGTTCCAACACTTCTGTTTTTGGTGTACGAGTGACCAGCACTTCATCAGGGTTTTGTATTTCAAGTATCAAAGGAACATCACCAAATACCTGCATAAGGATAAAGTGATAGTACGCTCTCAGGAAAAGTGCTTCACCGATAACTCTGTTTTTCAATGCATCATCCGCATCGACATCAGGTGTTTTGGTGATCACCGTATTGGCCTGTACGATACCGGCATAATTTAGTTTCCAGAAATCATTTATCTCTTGCGTAGAGGCGGTTTGTTTCATGATATCAATTTCAATAATTCCCGGACGTGATCCGTCACCACCTGCAAGGGCTTCATCAGAAGCGAGCGTACCAAATGTCCAGTAGAAATTATTATTACTATTGTTCATGAGCAGTGAAGAGTACGCAGCATTAACGCCCTGAATTGCATCATCAGCAGTTTTATAATAATTGTCTGCGTCCAGTCGGCCTAATGGCTCTTTGTCAAGTATATCGCTACAGGAGGTGCAGAGCAGGATAAAAAGAACGGATGTATATAGATAGCTTCTCATGTTTTAAAATTTGAGGTTCATACCAAATAAAATAGTTCGGGGTGCAGGGACAGATCCCCAGTCTATACCGACCGCGAGATCAGGGGAAACATTATACCCTTGCGTATCATTGGTATTGGCTTGTATTTCAGGATCAAGACCTGTGTATTTGGTAAATGTGAAAAGATTTTGCGCAGAGACGTAAAGACGCAGCTCTTTTATTTTATCGGTTTTTAGCATATTGGTAAACGTATACCCAAGTGTCACATTACGCACACGCACATAAGAACCATCTTCTAAAAATCGAGTGGAGATTCGACGGTTATTGTTGCGATCATCAACACTAACTTTTGGAATATCTGTATTCGTATTGGTTGGGGTCCATCGATCCAGAATAGCGGAGTAGCTGTTAAATCCACGAAGTTGTGTTTCATACGCAAAGTTTCCATACAGGTGATACACATCATTTCCGAACACCCCTTGGATGAGTGTCGAAAGATCAAAGTTTTTATAACGTATAGAAAGCGTAAAGCCAAGTGTAAAATCAGGGAAAGGATTTCCAATATGGGAGCGATCAAGATCATTGATCACATTGTCTCCGTTGATATCCGCAAATCGAACATCTCCGGGTCTTGTGTCAACAGATTGAAAGGCACTTGCATCAATTTCTTCCTGGCTTTGAAAGAGCCCTTCCATTTTATAGAGATAGAAAGAACCCAGAGGATAGCCTGGCTCAGTACGTGTGATCGGGCCATCTGACAATCCAAATCCTCCAAGCAAAGGTTCTGTGCCCGCAATGGAAATTACCTTATTGTTTATCGTGGCGATATTCGCACCGATCTCATATTGTAATTCATTGAGGTTGTTTCGATAGTTAATAGCAAATTCGAACCCCTTGTTTTCAACGGTTCCTGCATTGACATAGGGAGGACTAAAAGCACCTGCAGATTGTGGTAATGGCACCCGAACAAGGATATCATCCGTTGTTTTGATATAGTAATCAGCGATGATGGACAGTCGATCGTTCCACAAGCTCATGTCAATGCCAAAATCAGTTTGTGTCGTAGTCTCCCATTTTATGTTTTCATTTCCGGTTTCGACGATTTCAGTACCGGTGGCAATTTGTTCTCCGAAAGGATATTCGATGATACCTGTTTGCACTAAGGAACTATATGGATAAATACCAATTTCCTGGTTTCCTTGTTGCCCCCAACTCGCGCGTAGTTTAAGGTGGGAGATGAAATCGATGTTGTCAAAGAATGATTCTGTTGACATGTTCCATGCCACAGATACGGCAGGAAAAACGGCATATCTGTTTTCTTTTCCGAAACGAGAGGAACCGTCACGCCGCACCGAACCATTGATGATATATCGGTTCTTGTAATTATATCCGGCTTGTGCAAAATAGGATAGAAGCCCCCATTCGGTAGCAATACCGGATGCATTAATATCTCCGAGTTCTTGTGTCACACTATTATCGATAAACTGGAAATTCGGATCCGTCAGAAAATAATTATTTGCAGACGCTCCTAGGTAATCAGTCCGGTTGTCAATAGCCTCCATGCCAAGAAGTAGACTCACATTGTGTGATTTTGAGGCGCCTAGGGAGGTTGAATAATCAATGGTGTTGTTCCAGATCAATGTTCGATCGGTGACATTCCCCCGGCTAAGAGATGTCGGGTCGTAAACAGCGGCAGAAAGTCGCTGCTTGAAGATTGTTTCGTCCTGAAAAAGAATATCAGCACCCAGGTTTGTTCTAAAGGTCAGGTTGTCAAGAATGTTGTATTCGGCAAAAACATTTCCAAAAAAACGATATCGTTGCACATTCCAGTCTGTAGCATCGATGAAGGCCAGTGGATTAGCATTGCCATCCCCATACAAAGTTGGGTCGCCGAGTGTTGCAGATGTGTTGATATAATTCCCGTTCTGATCATAGATCGGAAAGACGGGCGCAGCAATCAAAGCATATCTGATTCCACTCAGTTCATTACCGGGACCGCCGCCATCTCCTGAGCTATTGATGACATCACGATCTGTGTATGAAAAGGAAATATTGTTACCAACTCTAAATTTTTTAGTACCAATATCTCCATTAAAGCGAAGAAGATATTTATCGTATCGTTGTTTCCTAAATACACCTTCCTGACTTGAATACTCGCCCATCAGATAGAAGCTGCCATGATCTCCTCCGCCAGCCGCTGAGAGTGTATAGCGTTGCGTAGGCGCTGTGTTGAAGACTTCATCCAGCCAGTTCACTTCACCCAATGTATCAAGTATACCTATATCATAGGTGTCTAATTGACGGACAGGATCACGCAAGCTGTTGGCATTATTGATAGCTTCGTTTCGGATCAGAAGATATTCTTGAGTGTTAAGCAGGTCAGGAAGTCGATTGGCATCCTGGAATCCATAATAGGAATCGAAACTAAATACAGGAGCTCCTTTTTTTCCTTTTTTAGTAGTGATGACAATCACCCCGTTAGCACTTCGTGATCCGTAAATAGAAGCGGAAGCAGCATCTTTCAATATTTCTATAGACTCAATGTCCGCGATTGAAAACATATTGATGTTACCTGTAGTTGGAACGCCATCTATAATATATAAAGGATTGTTGTTTCCCAATGTGCCGGCTCCCCGGATACGGACGGCAATATCATCACCGGGAGCACCTGTGACCTGCGTGACTTGTACGCCGGCAGCTTGTCCCTGAAGCGCCTGATCAAGCCCGGAAAGTGGAAGATGGTTGATGTTTTCAGCTTTGACAGTAGAGATAGCGCTGGATATATTACTCTTGATTTCTTTTTTATAACCAACGACCACTACGTCGTCAAGAAGTTGGTTGTCCGACTGAAGAATCATATCAATGGAAGTCCTTCCATTGACCTTTACTTTCGCAGAGATAAAACCAGTATAGCTATATTGGAGCACTGCATCCGCTTCGGCGAGGATGGTGTAGACACCGTTAAAATCGGTTACCGTCCCAACGTCCGTCCCAACAATCATCACATTGGCTCCAATCAGGGGAAGTTGATCTTCAGCAGATAAGATTTTTCCGGAAATGCTCAGGCTCTGAGCCGAAGCAAGGATTGAAATTAAAATAAAAGCTGCTGTCAAATAAATTTTAGCTGCGTTCAGTATAGTTCGAGTCATGCAATTGGTTTTAAATAACTACTAAGAAAACTGAGTCCAGTCAGGCAAAAGCAATACCAGGGGATAATGTGCAGGATTATGTAGGTGAAACTACAAAGAATCAAATCAGGAAATATGTACTTTAAGTGAAAAGATTGGTATTTTTATGAAAATATGATTAATCATATTTCACTATGTGTTAATATTATGAAAGTATATCAGGAAATTACACCGGTCACTGGAACGGATTTGTTTGTGATCATGGACTCAGTTAACAAAGGTTTTGAGTATCCAATTCACAATCATCCGGAATTTGAATTAACCCAGGTGTCAGGAAGTGCAGGAAATCGGATTGTAGGTGATTCCACTCAGTGTTACAAGGAAGAAGATCTCGTTTTGATCGGTCCCTATTTGTTTCATAAATGGGACGATAGAGACAAGCAAGGCACACCAAAGGACCCATGCCGTGTGATGACGGTTCAGTTTGACATGCATTTATTTGACAAAGCACTGTTGGCCAAAAAACCATTTGCACTGATACAGGCCTTTCTCCTCAGTTCGGGTCGTGGCATCCGATTTTATGGGAAGACACTTGTAGAAGCCAAAAAGAAGATGAGTCGATTGACCGGATTAACGGGTGTAGAAAGTGCAACATCTTTTTTATTGCTCCTAGATTATTTGTCTAAGTCAAGACAGTTTGAATATTTGGCCAGTGAAGGATTTAACGTGAACCCGGTTCAAGTCAACAGCAAAAGATTACATGCAGCCTACCAGTACTTGCTGAAACATTTCCAAGAGAGTAGTTTGAAGATGTCCGATGTTGCAGCAAAAGTTAATCTTGGTGATTCAGCATTTAGTCACTTTTTTAAAAAATCGACCAATAGAAGTTTTTCGGAACACCTGATATCTATGCGCCTCGAACATGCTTGTAAGTTGCTGATTGAGTCAGATGAACAGATTAGTCGTATTGCTTCTTTATCAGGCTTTAATAATATGGCAAATTTTAACCGCATGTTTAAAAATACCCATCAGTGCTCTCCTATGCAGTTTAGGAAAACATACCAGGAGAATAATAAATTTGACTGGAACAAACAAATCACCCCGGGACAATTTATCCCACAAGATAGTTCCGTCAGACCAGGAAATAAGCCTCCACAATATTATACCCGTGTTGTGAGGTCATGAAGCGAAATACAATGCCTTTTTTACAAGGATAGAATACTCCAATGATGTCTTTTTTATGCCGTCTATATATTATTAGTGTGGTGCTCTGTGGCCTGGCTTCCTGCCGTAGTCAACAGCAGGATGACAACACTTTTGTATTCTGGTCATCGAGTAATCCCGAGGAAATAAAATTTACGCAACAGTATGTAGATCGGTGGAACGAAAACCATCCGGAAATCCCATTTTTTTTTCAACCTGTACCGGAAGGACAATCCAGTGAAGAAGTGTTATTGGCGGCTGTTGTGGGCAAGACCACACCAGATATTTATGCAAATATGTGGCAAGGAGATGTAGAAGACTTTGCACGAAGTGGGGTGTTGGTCGCACTTGATACACTCGAAGGATTTCTGGATTTTTTATACCAACGTTGTGATTCTCAAGTGGTGAAGGAAATTACTTCTATAGATGGTCATATATATCAGGTGCCGTGGAAAGTAAATCCCATCATGATGATGTACAATCCTGCGATGCTGCGTGCTGCAGGTGTTGAAACAGTACCTTCCGATTATTCATCTTATCTCGAAGCAGGGGCGAAAATCAAACAACATGCAGCCAATGCAAATCTCGGAAATCAATGGCTGGGCATCAGCGAAGTAAACCCGATATGGTGGCAACGATTTTTTAATTTTTTGCCTTTATACTATGCCTCTTCGAGCGGTGCACCCATTGTGGAAAACGGTAAAGCAGTTTTTAATAACGAACACGGTATAGGCGTGTTTGCTTTTCTGCAAAAATTATATGCACGCGATTATTTTCCTCGAGAACAACAAAAAGGGCAAAGTGATCCTTTCCTTGCCTCACGCATTGCTTCTACGTTTATAGGTCCATGGACGATTCAGCAAAATGAACGATTCAAACCCGAAGGCTTTGAATATGATTTTATTCATATGCCCATCCCAGATGATATGACCGGTCCGGCATACTCCTACGGCGATCCAAAGAATATGGTCATTTTCAATACATGTAAAAATCCGAAGGCAGCCTGGCAGTTTTTACAGACCCTATTGACACCGGAAGCGGATAGAGATTTTCTCGCCTTGTCAGGCCAGTTTCCACGACGAAAAGACCTGGAGTCAAATCCTCTTTTTGTGGATTATCTCCAGAAACATCCTGAGTTAATTCCCTTCGCTCGCCAGGCAAAGTATGTGCGCGGAATGGACAGTGCACAATACATGAAAGAGGTGCTTGATATCATCTCACAGGAATACGAAGCATGTGTCGTCTATGGCCTTAAATCACCCGAAGAGGCCATTGCTGCTGCAGCCAAAGCCGTTGACTTACTGTATCTGAAAAATTAACTGGAGACAAATGCAGCAAAACAAAAACATATCCTCCTATCTGCTGGTGTCTCCTTACCTGGTGCACATACTTGTGTTTGTGCTCTTTCCGGTGGGTTTTTCATTGTATCTAAGTTTTCATGAATGGAACATCATCAGCCCCATGGAATATGTCGGTCTGACCAATTATGAAAAACTTCTTCAGGATCAATATTTTTTAAAATCACTGCGAAA
>JBBKXT010000228.1:0-3101 GCA_037969625.1 Saprospiraceae bacterium | reverse complement strand
AACTTTCCAACAAGGAAATATTTCTTCCGAATCCAAGATTGTTAAATCAGGAGAAGAACACGGTACCTTGTTTACGTTCACTCCGGATCAAGCTGTTTTCAAAGGGTATAAGTATCGAGATGAGTTTGTCGAACAACAACTTTGGAACTACGCCTGGTTGAACGCCGGATTGAAAATAAAATTTAATGGAAAGATTTTTCATTCAAAGGACGGACTTTTAGATCTGCTCAATAGAAAAACCGGCACCGAAGCTGTACGCTATCCAATCATTCACTTGAAGAGTGAAGACATCGAATTGGCGATGACCCATGGGCAGCATTATGGCGAGCAATATTACTCATTCGTCAATGGACAACATACCACGCAGGGTGGAACACACCTGAACGCATTTAAAGAAGCAATCGTAAAAACCGTTCGGGATCATTTTGGGAAAAATTTTGATCCAAAGGATGTTCGAAGCTCCATCATAGCCGCATTCAGTATACGTATCGAAGAACCAGTCTTTGAATCACAAACCAAGACAAAATTAGGCTCGAATAACATTGCTCCTGATGGCGTAA
This sequence comes from Saprospiraceae bacterium, assembly GCA_037969625.1. GTDB lineage: Bacteria > Bacteroidota > Bacteroidia > Chitinophagales > Saprospiraceae > Opimibacter. The sequence continues at coordinate 2,541 of JBBKXT010000228.1, read as the reverse complement.
CCGTTCGTTCATTTATCAATGATTTTGTCACTAATCAACTGGATAATTTTCTCCATAAAAATCCGGAGGTAGCCAAAGATTTGTTGAAACGAATCCAACAATCAGAAAGAGAAAGAAAGGATATAGCAGGCATTAAAAAATTAGCCAATCAACGCGCTAAATCGGCCAATTTGCACAATAAGAAACTACGGGATTGCCGCATACATTTTAATGACAGCAATCGGGTGGATGATAGTGCCAAAAACAACTCAACGATTTTTATTACGGAAGGAGACTCTGCATCAGGATCGCTGACCAAAGCACGTGATGTACAAACACAAGCCGTGTTTTCATTGCGTGGTAAACCATTGAATTGTTATAGTATGACAAAGAAAGTGGTGTACCAGAATGAAGAGTTTAATCTTTTGCAACATGCCTTGAACATTGAAGACGGACTTGATGATCTCCGTTACAATCGAGTGGTGATTTCTACGGATGCGGATGTCGACGGTATGCATATTCGATTGTTGTTGTTGACTTTTTTCCTTCAGTTTTTTCCTGACCTGGTGAGGGAAGGACATCTCTTTATTTTGGAGACTCCATTGTTTCGCGTGAGAGATAAGCAAGCCACCCATTATTGTTATAATGAAAAGGAAAAGCAAGCGGCCATAAAGAAGCTTCGTGGAAAACCTGAAATCACACGATTCAAAGGATTGGGAGAAATATCTCCGGATGAATTTGGTGCTTTTATTGGGGAAGACATTCACCTTGAACCGGTACTCATCCAGGACAATACCAGCATCGATGATATCCTCGAATATTACATGGGAAAGAATACCCCAAGTCGCCAGGAATTTATCATTGAAAACCTCCGCTATGATCTCGATGAGACGAATGGATCATTTACAGAAATGGATGAGAAATTAGAGGAGGCCGTTTAGGGGTGATAAGTGATATAGTTAAATTGGAGAATTGAATTTCGCGGCAAGGCAGAATGGCGGACAGGCTCTCCAACAACAGCAAGTTGGTAATATTTTAATGTGCTACGTGTAATTCCAATGAGACAGCTATTTCTAGTGGGCACTGAGTTTAGATCTCCTTCTCCCTCCGTCTGAGGCGGATTCGGCGATTGAAAAAAGTTTAGCGTTACCGCCTGTCCGGCGGCACTGTTTAGGAAGTTTAGTTTTTTGATGGACCTGTTTCTGATGAGTTTTGCTGCTGTAAAGAGAAGTTAAACTAAACTCTCTAAACTTTGTAACCGGAGGTGACAATACTCAACTTTTTTTAATCGCCGAATCCGCCTCAGGCGGAGAAGGAGATCTAAACGCATTGAACGGACCTTTACCATCTACCCTTAAGCCTTAACTCCAGGCAAACCCTGACTAAATGGCATATAATAATGTCTGTTTTTTGCTCTATTGGCAGAAATACGGCTGTGGAATAGTAATTGAACCCCATAAATCGTTAGAAAAGAAGCATTTTTGAGAAATTATTGAATTATATGTTTGAAGATCTTATTGTAGATAGCCATGTGGTGGAGGAGAGCGAATTTATGCCGATTATATCGGTCGATGAGGATGATGAGCCGCATAGTGGGGAAGATATGCCGGAACTGATACCCGTTCTGGCGCTAAAAAATACAGTGCTCTATCCAGGTATTGTCATTCCAATCACGGTTGGAAGAGAGAAGTCTATGAAAGCCGTGCGAAAGGCACACGAAACGAACAAGCAGATTGCCGTATTGGCACAGAAGGATGTCGAGACGGAAGATCCGGAGGTAGAAGATTTATACACCGTTGGAACGCTTGCAAGAATCTTAAAGGTGTTGAAAATGCCGGATGGGTCTATCACAGCTATTCTGCAAGGCCGGTCAAGATTTAATATGATTGAAATGGATTCTGTCGAACCACACATGGTGGCGCGCGTGACACCCAGAAATTATATTCAACCTAAAGGCAAAGTCGAGTTTAGTGCCATCCTTGCCTCTATTCGCGACCTATCAGAAAAAATTATAAAACTATCCCCCAATATTCCGGCAGAAGCTGTGGTCATGATCCGCAATATCAAAAGCGATATTCATCTGCTGGGTTTTATTTCTTCTAATCTCAATATCGAATTGGAGAAAAAACAAGAATTATTGGAGATTGAAGAGTTGGAGTCATTGGCCAATGAAGTTTTTAAGTTGATGCACAATGAGATGCAAATGCTTGAACTCAGAAGTCAGATCGATTCGAAAGTTCGAGTGGATATTGAAAAACAACAGCGCGATTATTTTTTAAGTCAGCAACTCAAAACAATCCAGGAAGAACTCGGTCAGAATCCACAGGAATCAGAAATTAGAAACCTTGTTGAAAAAGGTAAAAAGAAGAAATGGAGCAAAACGGTTCAGACTGCTTTCGAACGAGAGATCGCTAAAGTGAGAAGAATCAATCCGCAAGTTTCTGAATATAGTTTGCAACTCAATTATTTGGAGTTGATGCTTGATCTTCCATGGGAGCATTACACAAAGGACAATTTTGATTTGAAGAATGTGCATAAAGTGCTTGATGAGGATCATCATGG
>JBBKXT010000227.1:0-12389 GCA_037969625.1 Saprospiraceae bacterium | reverse complement strand
TCTTTAGAACGATCGAGTGATGATGGAGAACCTTCGGGTTCTGCAGGAAAACCCATACTCGGTCAGTTGGTCAAACATGATCTAACGAATATTTGTGCTGTCGTTGTTCGATATTTTGGAGGTTCTAAACTTGGCATTCCCGGTTTGATAGAGGCATACAAAACAAGTACAGCAAATGCAATTGATAGCAGTAAACTGGTGACTCGAAAAGTGTTTACAAAAGCAGAGCTCCTGATGAGCTATGAAGCATTTCCACATTTTCTCAATTACTGCAAACAGAACGAAATACCCGTACTGGATGAAGCTTTCACTGAAACAGCAAGCATCACTATTGGCTTGAATAAATCAACAGCCCAGGAAGATTTGTTCGCTCACTTGAAGGTCTACAGCCAAATGGATTTTGAGGCTATTGACGATTACGCGAAACATTTATCCTTTCAAATTGATTTTATCGATGAAGATGTTATTTGCTAATTGAATCAAAGAATAAAGAATACACTGCCTGTTTTCTTTATTCTTTGCAACTTTACATGGATATGAAAATCATCGGACTTACAGGAGGAATTGGTTCAGGAAAATCTACGGTGGCGGGTATGTTTAATACACTGGGCATTCCGGTGTATGAATCTGATCATCGGGCTAAAATACTCATGCATGAAAATGATGCTATTATAAACAGCATAAAAGCATTGCTGGGCGATGAGGCCTACCTTCCTGATGGAACATTAAACAGATCAGCAATTGCTGCAAAAGTCTTCCAGGATAAGGCATTATTGGTTCAACTTAATGCTATTGTACATCCGGCAGTACATGAAGACTTGCTCCGTTGGGCAAGGGAAGATCAACAAATTGCCGCGCCTTACCTGATACACGAAAGTGCTATTTTGTTTGAAGAAAATTTAACGGATCTGTTGTCTGCTGTGATTTTGGTAGTCGCCAATGAGGATATCAGAATAGAGCGCGTCGTAAAGCGTGATAACACCAAGGAAGAGAACGTGCGCCAAAGAATGAAAAATCAGTGGCTTGACAAGGACAAGATTCCTTTAGCTGACTATATCATCTACAATGATGGAGACCGGGCGCTGATAGAACAGGTGATGGATATACACGAAATGATTCTCTAGATTCTGTAGGTGACGGTAGCAACTTTTAACAGAACTCATTTATTTCGACGCTCCTCTCTTTGGGAAGCATGTTCTGCAAAGTAGATCATCTTATTTTCCACTATCAGTATAATCGTTTTTGTATCTCCCAAACCCTAAATTATAGCCAATACCAATAGAAAAGGAAGACAAGCTGCTGCTCATCCTGTAGTCATTCATGAGTTGTTCATCAGGAGCATTTTCAGCGGTATACCCCCAAATCTCAAGCGTATACGGGTCAGGATACTGGTTAGTAAGCGTGGTTTCAAACCCAAGCTTAATGTATGTGTTTTTGAAAATGTAGTACTGGCACTCCATGAGTAGGAATTCATAGGATTGAGGGACTGTATACCAGTAAGCTTGTTCAGCAATAGTTATCCGTCCAGTTTTTTCATCGCCCGGTTTCCAAATGGGAAAGGAACTATACCTAAAAGTTGAAGTATATTCTTGGTTCGAAGAATCAAAAAGTTCTAGGCCAATTCTTGCACGCCATCTTTTAGATCTCCATAGTAATGCAAAAGTGGGCCCCAAACCTTTTGCACTAAAAGGGTAAGAGCGCTCATGTAGTGGTGGTTCAAAACCTCCGGCAATTGCATTGGGAATACTATAATCAATCTGAGATCGAAAACTTCTAATACCTACTCCTGCGGAAAACCCAAAATTATTGAATGGCCAATAATTGAAGTAAGCAGAACCTGCCTGAGTTATCTTTCCTCTTCCATTAATATCATAAAAGCCGGGACCACTTTCAACATAGGTTCCAAAATTTACCGGAATTACCAATGGGTCAAAGTTTACACCTACTTCAAACTTATGTTGGGAAATAACATCTGAGAATGTAAATAATTGAGAAAACAAGAGTGCTAAACTGAGAAACTTAGCTGTTTTCATTATGAGGTATTTATTAATTATTGAAGACCAATATGGGCTGAATATCAGACTATAAATTTATTGCTAATGAAAGGTTCTTATTCGTCTAACGTTTCATTTTTGGATTTAAGTCCTTATCCCCAAGATAGCTATAATTACAGCAAACCATATCTGATAAATGTTGATGGGAGATTACCTCCAGAACAACATTTGCTATTTAGCAAACTCACCGATCACTCGCTCGATGATATCACAACACTCGTGTATCTGATCTTCCGTCATCACCAAAGGCGGTGAGAAACGAATGATATTCCCATGGGTAGGTTTCGCGAGGAGGCCATTTTCTGCTAAGCGCACACAAATGTTCCAGGCAAGTTTTCCTTCTTCAGTATCATCCAGAACGATGGCATTTAGAAGTCCTTTACCGCGAACCAGCTTAACGATCGGATTCTTTTCGATCATTTGGTTCATTCTGTCTCTGAAAATCTCGCCGAGCTTCTGCGCATTCGCATCAAGTCGTTCATCCCGGATCACTTCCAGTGCCGCGATACTCACCACACAGGCTAGTGGGTTTCCTCCAAAAGTAGAACCATGCTCCCCTGGACGGATGCACATCATAATGTTATCATTGGCCATGATGGTGGACACGGGGAAAACGCCTCCAGAAATAGCTTTTCCAAGAATAAGAATATCAGGTTTGATCTCCGGTTTGTTCTCGCAGAACCCTGTACATGCACAATTACCACATGTGGCCAACAATTTTCCTGTTCGAGCGATTCCGGTTTGCACCTCATCGGCGATCAACAGGATATTTTTCTCTTTGCACAGCTTTTGGATATAAGGCAGATAATCCGCATCAGGAACCACTACTCCGGCTTCACCCTGGATTGGTTCAAGCAATATACCGGCTACATTAGGATCTTCGAATGCTTCTGCAACTGCCGCTTTATCATTATATGGTATCACGATAAGTCCCGGAAGATAAGGACCAAATCCAGTAGTACTTAAAGGATCCGTTGAGGCAGAAATAACGCCTAATGTCCGCCCGTGAAAATTGCCTTCCACAAACACAATCTTTGCTGACTGTTCGGCCAAACCCTTTTTTTCATACGCCCATTTTCTGCACAATTTAATAGCTGATTCTACCGCTTCTACCCCTGAATTGGCAATCAAAGCCTTATCAAATCCAAAGTAGGAGGACAGAAACTCTTCGTAAGGACCAAGCTTATTGTTGTAAAAGGCCCTGGAGGTAAGGGTCAGCTCACTTGCCTGATCCACTAAGGCCTTTATAATCTTTGGATGGCAATGCCCTTGGTTAACGGCACTATAGGCCGATAGAAAGTCATAATATTTCTTTCCGTCTACATCCCAGAGGAACACACCTTCACCTTTCGTGAGGACAACGGGGAGTGGGTGGTAATTATGAGCGCCATGTTTGGCTTCAAGGTCAATGAAATACTGCGATTGCTTAACTGTGTCAGTGCTCATAAAGGAAATTTTAGGCTTCAAAAGTACTACCTTTTCAGCTACCAATTAGCTATACAATTAACGGTCTATTGTAATATTTGTGTGACAAAATGGCAGATATTCCTTATCTTCGTGCCCCTTTTACTATATGAATCCAACAATATCAAACAGCAAAGAGATCGATGAATCCCGCCAGGGAGAAGCCTTCTATACGCCTGATACAGAAAGTAGTAGCAGCGGCAACTTGAAGCAATTCTACATAGAAAGCTATGGCTGTTCGATGAATTTCAGTGATAGCGAAATCGTCGCTTCCATCCTGGCTGATTGCCAATACATCTCCACCACAGATATTGAAAGCGCGGATCTTGTCCTACTCAATACCTGCTCGATCAGAGAAAAAGCAGAGGATACCGTAAGACAACGCCTCCGGGTAATCGACAAAATCAAAAAACGCAAACCCGGAATGACCGTGGGCGTTTTAGGCTGTATGGCTGAACGCCTCAAGAAGACGCTACTAGAAGAAGAGAAACTCGTTGATCTGGTCGTTGGTCCGGATGCCTATAGAGATCTGCCAAACCTACTGGGTCAGGTGGATGAAGGCGATAAAGGAATCAATGTGCTTCTATCTCGGGACGAAACCTACGCTGATATCAATCCGGTTCGCCTCCAAAGCAACGGCGTAACGGCATTCATTTCTATCATGCGCGGATGTGATAATATGTGTTCATTTTGCGTCGTGCCTTTCACCAGAGGAAGAGAAAGATCAAGAGATCCATTTACAATTGTTTCAGAAGCGACACACTTGTTTGACAACGGATATAGAGAGATCACGCTTCTGGGCCAAAATGTAGATTCATACAAATGGGCACATCCGGAAACAAACGAGACCTATTCCTTCGCTAAGCTACTTGAATTGGTCGCTCATGTGCATCCTGATTTGCGTGTTCGATTTAGTACGTCACACCCAAAGGATATGCATGATGATGTACTGCATACGATGGCGAAGTATGAAAATATTTGCAATTATATCCATCTGCCGGTGCAGTCAGGCAATAGCCGCGTACTCTCCCTGATGAACCGAACGTATGATCGCGCATGGTATGAAGACCGCGTCAGAGCGATCAGAAAGATCGTTCCAGACTGCGGTATCACCTCCGATATCATTTCAGGATTTTGTACCGAGACAGAAGAAGAACATCAGGACACGCTGTCCATGATCGACTGGGCTGAATACAGCATGAGTTATATGTATAAATATTCTGAACGTCCGGGCACGTTGGCCGCCAGAAAATATACAGACGATATTCCCGAAGAAGTTAAAAAGCGCCGCCTCAGTGAAATCGTTGATCTACAGGGTGAAGTTTCAAAGCGAGTACTCGCTAGAGATTTAGGGCAGACATATAAAGTATTGATCGAAGGCGATTCTAAAAAATCTGATTTAGATTTCAAAGGACGTAATTCACAAAACAAGATGATCATCTTCCCTAAAAAATCAGGACTTAAACCTGGCGATTATGTTCATGTGCTTGTAGAATCCGCCAATAGGGCCACATTGATAGGCCACATAGTACCTTAATTCAACACCATAAAATAAATGAGTTCAACTGCAGCTATCAAACAACGATTCGGGCTGGTCGGCAAATCAGCCGTCTATGACAGAGCCCTGAATACGGCTATCCGTGTAGCGGCTACTGATCTAACCGTGTTGATCACCGGTGAGAGTGGTGTTGGAAAAGAAATATTCAGCCACATCATCCATTCATTAAGCAATCGAAAACACAATAAGTTTATCGCCGTCAACTGTGGAGCGATTCCTCAGGGAACCATCAATTCTGAATTGTTCGGCCATGAAAAGGGAGCCTTTACCGGTGCCACTGCTGATCGCAAAGGTTACTTTGAAACCGTAGATGGCGGAACAATTTTCCTCGACGAAGTTGGTGAAATGCCATTGGACACTCAATCCTATTTACTTCGTGTACTGGAGTCAGGAGAATATATTCGCGTGGGTTCTTCGGCCACACAAAAAACAGATGTGCGTATCATCGCGGCCAGTAATGTTGACTTGAAAAAACAAATTCAACAAGGTAAGTTTCGCGAAGATTTATACTACCGTCTCAATACCGTTCCGATTCATATTCCAAGTTTGAAAGAGCGTGTGGAAGACATTCCGATTCTCATTCGACGGTTTGCAGTAGATTTTGCAGAAGCATATCATACGGACTCGATTCATCTCGACGAACAATCAAAAAGTCTGCTGATGAAATATCCCTGGCCGGGAAATATCAGAGAATTAAAAAATCTTGTCGAGCAACTCAGTGTACTTTCTGAAGACAAACTGATTGATGCAGATACAATCATCAGTATTGCACCTCACCTCACCAAAACAAATCTACCGGCACTCACAAGAGGCAAAGACAGTCTTCAGGAAAGAGAAATACTATACAAACTTCTTTTTGACATGAAAGGAGATCTGCACGATCTCAAACAATTAGTCTTTGAATTGATCCGTGGCAATAATCTTCGGATGCCGGATACCGTTAGCTTTAGAACATTTGATGTAGACGCTTCAGCGGAAGAGCATATGTCAACTGAACCATGGAAAAGTTCAGGTATGCCTGAACTGTCCGGCACTGCTGCTCATCCAGAACGCCAACCCATCATCCTGACGGATAAAAAATATGAACGATCGGAAGTCGTCGATGATCATCTGGCGCTGGAAGACATGGAAAAAGAAATGATCAGAAAATCATTAAAACGACATGGAGGACGCAGGAAAGAAGCCGCGATTGAACTAGGCATTTCAGAACGAACGCTCTATCGAAAAATTAAACAATACGACATTTAAATTCAAAAGCATTAACGACTCATTGCGAATGACAAAGTTCAAGGGACTTTTATTACTCATCATACTTCTTCCGCTCATCACGGGGTGTTCGATTAAGTTAAACGGATATACTTTTAACGCCGGTGGTGAAGAGACCTTCTATGTGGGTACGTTCAAGCAAAAAGCTTTAAATGCACCTGCTACCCTCCCTAATACCTTTTCTGAACTACTAAAGGACAAAATCGCCAGACAATCAAAATTAAAATACATAGATACGGATGCTGATATTGAGTTCAATGGCGCCATTCAAAACTATGTTGTCTCGGCTGTTGCCCCCCAGCCCAATGAACAAACCTCTTTCAACAGGTTGACGATTTATGTGGATATTGAGTATATAAATCATTTGAATGAAAAGGATCAATGGAATAGGACATTTTCATATTTTGCCGACTTTCCTACAGATCAAAACTTATTGCAAGTACAGGATGAACTTATCGCTATTATCTTCAACCAGATTCTTGAGGACGTTTTTAACCAGGCATTTACTAACTGGTAGCATACAGGTATGGCAGACAAAGACATAAAATATATTCCTGAGCCCGGCATACCGGAAGCCCTCCATCCTGAAATTGGGAATGGTGCCTCCTTTGCTACCTCAGGTCATGATTTTATCCTGCTATCTCCGGACCCTTCCAAGGGGCTTGAAAGTTTTTTACCGGAAGTGAAATCAACAATCTCCAAAACAGCTCCTGAAAAGGACCTAAAAGAAGAGCCTACCAGTAGCCCTGCAACACCGGAAACAACACCTCCGGTAACGACCAAACCTAAGGCATCTCCAAATACAATTGAAAAAAGTTCTTCTGAAAAAGAAGAATCTTCCAAGGAACCGACTGCAAAACCTGATACAGCCCGAATTCGGATAGGGAAGAAGGTAAAGGTGTCAAAAGAAAAGGATCAGGCTTCTGCAGCCAAAACAGACAAGAAGCCAGAAGCAGATCTTTCAGTTCAAAAGGAAACGGAAATTAAAAAGGAGACCATTGGTGGAAAACGAATCAGAAAGGCTGCAAAAGCAGTTCAAAAGCAGCAAATAGCTAAAAAAGCAACGGCAAAAAAGACCGCTGCAAAAAAAGCATCCACTAAAAAAATAGCGCCAAAGAAAGCCATTGAAAAGAAAATAGCTGCGAAGAAAATAGTTGCAAAGAAAGCCCCTATCAAAAAGCCGGCTCCAAAGGAAATTGTAGTTGATACGCCGGTCTCTCAAAAGGCTAACGTCTATACCCCCGTATATCAGGAAAGAATTATTCTATCCCCTTTTACTCAGTGGCTCAAGGAGCTAGGCGGAGCGGATTATGTCCACCCGTATGACGACGATTTTGCTTTAAAGCAGGAAAGTGGTGCTTTAAAAGAGGTCATATCAGAGACTTATGCAAATTTATTGGCTTCTCAGGGGTACAAAGAGCGGGCGATCGAGATGTATCTCAAGCTGATTGAAAAATATCCGGAAAAAAGTAGTTTCTTTGCAGCCAAAATAGAAGCTTTACAATAATTATATCGTTTGTCATGCTCAAGTTAATCACAATCATTATTGCCCTTATCTGCATCCTTCTGATGGCAGTCATTCTTATCCAGAACCCTAAAGGTGGTGGTGTAGACAGTACGTTTGGAGGCCAGAGTGCCAACCAGATGTTTGGTGCTGCTAAATCTGTTGATTTTATCGAAAAATTGACTTGGGGGCTCACCGCTGCACTATTTGGTCTTTGCATTTTTGCTAGTTTCTTTGTCCAATAAAGACATTTACACTATTTCATTCCCCATTTACATCTATTCCTATCCTTTCGTCATCATGTCAGGGCTGATGCTCCTTTGCCATATTGGCAGCGAATTCAGCCTTGTGAATGGCCAAATTATGTAGGATGCCTGATTAAATCAGTGAATGCTGAAAATTTGGCAGTTAAACCGCTTCTGGTACATCTTATGTACAACTACAGGTATAGAAATGATTCCTTACTAAATAATCAACCATAAAATAATTAAAATCTATGAAACTCAAACCTATCAACGACCGGATTGTCATCAAACCCGCTCCTGCCGAAGAAAAAACGAAAGGAGGCCTTATCATTCCTGATACTGCCAAAGAAAAGCCACAACGTGGAGAAGTGATCGCCGTAGGCCCAGGAAAGGAAGATGTGAAGATGACTGTAAAAGCAGGTGATATCGTTCTTTATGGAAAATACTCCGGTCAGGAATTAGCCTATGAAGGAGTAGACTACCTGATCATGCGTCAAGATGACGTTTTGGTTATTGTCGGATAAACAAAATTCCAACCCAAATTACTATTCTATTAATCAACATTAACAAAAATAAATTCTATAAAAATGGCTAAACAAATTAGCTTTAATTCAGAGGCTAGAGAAAAACTCAAAGAAGGTGTCGACGCATTATGCAATGCGGTGAAAGTGACCCTCGGCCCTAAAGGACGTAATGTAATTCTTCAGAAAAGCTTCGGTGCACCGCTTATCACTAAAGATGGTGTGACGGTTGCAAAAGATATTGAACTGGAAGATGCCGTTCAAAACATGGGGGCACAGTTGGTTAAAGAAGTCGCTTCCAAAACCGCTGATATAGCTGGTGATGGAACAACAACAGCCACTGTACTCGCTCAGGCAATGGTCAATATCGGTTTCAAAAACGTGGTCGCAGGTGCAAACCCGATGGATCTAAAACGGGGGATCGATAAAGCTACCAAAGTAGTTATTGAAAATCTGCGCAGCCAATCTGAAGTCATCGGTGATGACTTCGAAAAGATCAAGCAAGTTGGTTCTATTTCTGCTAATAACGACGAGGAGATAGGCACCTTGATCGCAGATGCGATGAAACGTGTTTCCAAAGATGGTGTGATCACTGTTGAAGAAGCCAAAGGAACTGATACCTATGTAGATGAAGTAAAAGGAATGCAGTTTGACAGAGGTTATTTGTCTCCATACTTTGTAACGGATACAGAGAAGATGACCACGGAGTATGAAGATCCTTTCATCCTGATCTACGACAAGAAAATCGCTAACATGCAGGAGATTGTTCCATTGTTAGAAAAGGTAATTGCTTCCGGTCGTCCACTTTTAATGATCTCTGAAGATATCGAAAGTCAGGCACTGGGTGTTTTGGTGGTCAACCGTCTTCGCGCACAACTAAAAATCGTTGCTGTTAAAGCACCTGGTTTTGGTGATCGACGCAAAGCGATGTTGGAAGATATTGCGATCCTCACAGGTGGTACTGTCATCAGCGAAGAAAAAGGATACAAGCTTGAGAATATCGAACTTGATCAATTGGGAACAGCAGAAAAAATTGCTGTAGACAAAGACAATACTACGATTGTCAACGGAAGCGGTACAGCAGAGATGATCACCAGTCGAATCAATCAAATCAAAGCACAGATTGAAACCACTACTTCTGATTATGACAAAGAAAAACTTCAGGAGCGTTTGGCTAAACTTGCCGGAGGTGTTGCTGTACTTTATGTAGGAGCAGCTACTGAGGTTGAAATGAAAGAAAAGAAAGCTCGCGTTGATGATGCCTTGAGTGCTACCCGTGCTGCTGTAGAAGAAGGTATCGTGACCGGTGGAGGTATTGCATTAGTCAATGCGATCAAATCATTGGAAGGTCTGAAAGGATCTAACGAAGATGAAACCATCGGTATTCAGATCGTTAGAAAAGCATTGGAAGCACCGATCCGTACGATCGCTGAAAATGCAGGTGTTGAAGGTTCTGTTGTATTAATGGAAGTGATGAAGAGCAATGGAGCTCTAGGGTACAATGCCCGCACTGACAAATACGAAGATCTTAAGAAAGCCGGTGTCATCGATCCGACGAAAGTAACTAGAATTGCTCTCGAGAATGCTGCTTCCATTGCCGCTATGATTCTTACAACTGATTGCGTAGTCAGTGATATGAAAGAAGAGAATGGTGGAGGAGCCGGTGGCCATATGCCTCCGGGTGGAATGGGAGGAATGATGTAATTCTTCAAGGATATTTATATAAAAAAATCCCGCCTCTTTTCGAAGATGGCGGGATTTTTTTTTGGTTGTATTAGACTTTAGACCTGAGACTTTTAGACCTGAGACTAATCTTCATAACCCATTAACCTTTTAACCCTTTAACCTTTTAACCCTTTAACAAAAAAGGTCATTAGCCTTTTCAACGCGAGAAGCCAGACGCGAGATATGAGATATGAGAATAATACACAGCACACAAGGCGCAAGGCACTTATTATGAACATAAGGCGCAAGGCCTTATTATGAACATAAGGCGCAAGGCCTTATGCTACTCTCTTTACCTCTCAAACAGGCATTTCAATACCTTTGGCAGGAACTGTCCAACCACGCTTATCTTCAATGGTGCCGAATCGCAACTGATTGATTTCATCTCTGATGGAGATTGATAAATCCCAATTTTTACTTTCAAATCGGAGAAAGATATCACCATACTTTACTTCTTCCACATTAGCAACTAATGCTGCGGTTCCGGTTCCAAACACTTCGATGAGTTCACCGGCTTCGTAGCGGCTGACGACTTCGTCCATAGACAACTCCCGTTCATTGACAGTGATTCCTCTGTCCCTCAATATTTCAATAGCACACATTCTAGTAATTCCTTTCAGAATAGCACCGGTTGTCGATGGCGTGACCACTTCATCTTTAAAAACAAAGAAAATATTCATCGTTCCTACTTCCTGAACAAACTTGCGGTGTTCTGCATCCAACCAGAGGAGTTGGTCATACCCTTTCTCACGGCCTTGCTTTGAAGGAAATAAAGAAGCAGCATAGTTGCCTGAAGTTTTGGCCTCGCCTACTCCACCAATCGCCGCGCGGATGTAATCTTTTGAAACGAGCAACTTGATTGGTTTAGGATAATATGGACCCACCGGCAAACAGATGATCATGAACTTATAAGTAAATGATGCTCGTACACCAATCATCTCATCCATGGCAAACATAAAAGGGCGTATATACAATGCACTCCCTTCAATTTTCGGAATCCATTCCTGCTCTAAACCTACTAATGCATGAATTGCTTCCACAAAAGTTTCTTCCGGGAGTTCCGGCATACACATTCTTCTTGCAGAGGCATTCAAACGAATGGCGTGCAATTCAGGGCGAAACAATAAAGGAACGCCATCCTTTGATCTGGAGGCTTTCATTCCTTCAAAAATTGATTGGCCGTAATGCAGGGCCATGTTCATCGGATGAATGCTCATCTTTTCGACAGGTGATATCCTGGGCTTTACCCAATTATCGCCATCAAAGTCGATCTGAAACATGTGATCCGTGATAATTTTACCAAAAGGCAGGTTATGAAAATCTACATCACCTACTCTGGATTCATTAGTTAATTCAACGGTTAGGTCTTTCATATCTTAGATTTGGAACAAAAATAAGGAAAAATCATTACTTTCTCATAGTCAGTATGTTATATATTGATTTCATCTGCTTTATTCGTCTATTTTACAATACCTTGCAACAAAATTTGGCAAATGCTCCCGTATACGACGTATAATATACCTGAAAATCCTGAATACAACCCACCGGATTCAAGTAAATGGCTGTGGATTCTTGTAAATAAAAGCCTCACTCATGAAGATAATCAGCTTCTTGAAAAAATCACAGGCGCATTGAAAGCAGATCTAAATAAAGACACCTACTGTCAAGAGGTAATGATTGGGCAAACAATTTCCATCGCAGAAATTTCTGCTATAAAACCAAAACTAATCATCAGTTTTGGTGTCGCACCATCCGATGTAGGTTTGTGGATTGATCTTCCTCAATCAGGTCTGACCACCTTGGAAAGTTTTACTTTTATTTTAACTAATTCCTTGGATAAATTATCCGGAAGCAATACGGCTAAAAAAGAACTGTGGCAATCCATGCAATCGTATATGGAAAAATCCTAGATAGCCACCAATGAAAAAACTTCTCTTCGCCAGTCATAATAAAAACAAGATTCAAGAAGTCCGATCAATGGTGTCAACCCACTACGAATTACTCGGTCTCGATGATGTAGGACTGAACGAGGAGATACCCGAACCTTTTGAT
>JBBKXT010000226.1:0-15623 GCA_037969625.1 Saprospiraceae bacterium | reverse complement strand
ATTCTGCAACATGTAGGTGCAACCTTTACCGGACTACATACCACCAAGTAAATCTAGCGACAAGACGCCATAGAATTTCTATCTTGCCTGCGAATCCGAATGTGGGTAAATATTTAGCTTTTCTATTTGTTTCTTTTGAATTTCTTTGTATTAAACTGTCTGATTGTTTTTTTTGAATTACATTTTACTTATCTGTTTTCTTTCAATACGTCAGAAGTTTAAATAGAAACCATTCGAATTAGGTAAAATCATGTCACGCAAAACTGTTTGACCATTCCTGGCGTCTTATTTTCCCGCTCGGCCAATAGATGATAATACTATAGGCTCCGAAAGAGGGAAGAGAAGAGAGCCCGAAGCCAAATGCAGGAGTTATTCCGGATATATAGTACACGATTCGATGATTAGGGGAGTTTTTTGCGTGACGAGTTCCGCTGGAGCGGAATGATACTTTTTTCCGAAAAAAAAGTATCCAATCATTTGGTACACGCACAACATAAAATAAAAGATTTATTTGGACATTTGTGACGCCAGCACAAAAAATAGTTACCATGGCAACTTAAGATAAAAAACCAGGTGATCGCCTTACAACATATCGACCTTCTTGCCTTACAAGACAAATTACGCTTCCGTCGTGATGCGAATGAGGCACCTACTGTCTTAGATCCGATCCGAAAAAAATATGTGCGCGCAACACCTGAAGAAATCGTTCGCCAACTTTGGTTAATCTATTTTCTTGACACATTATCCCTCAACCCAAAATTGATAGCCGTAGAGCGATCCATTCACATCAATGGCATGAAAAGAAGATTTGATCTTGTCATTTTTTCCAACTCGACTGAACCGATCTTATTAGTCGAACTCAAGGCGCCTGAAATAACCATTCATCAATCCGCCTTTGATCAGATAGCACAATACAACATGGGTATGCAGGTACCCTATGCATTAGTCAGCAATGGCCAAAAACACTATTGCTTTCAAATAAACGATGAGAAAAAAGAATTTACGTTTCTGGAAAAACTGACGCTTCAGGGACTGAATTAAAAAGAGGAAAACTCAGGCATCTTGTCAGGAAACAACAGATGATCCAGCAACTCAATCGTCAATGCTCGATCATCATTTCCACTAAAGCCCCACCCTTTTGATTTCATATCATAAACATGTAGCCAGCACAGACATTCTTCTAAAGTTTTCATTGAGTACTTTCTAGCTGCTTGTTTATTTCGAGAGATAAAAAACGGAGATCTGTTATTGATGGCATCACCGATGACAGCATCTGTCGTTGATCCGAGTGATTTTACAATATAGGCTCTGGAGTAAAAACCATACAACAAGGCAATGATTGGAATGATGCTATACCCTTTCTGTTCCGACATACGGGTACCGATTTGCAGGGTTTTTACCGTATCACCGGATTCAAGTGCGGATTGTAACTCAAAGACATTGTACTCTCTGCTGAGCCCGATCAGATCGATGATATCATTCTTGGTGATCGGTGGTCCACCTGCATGATTGATGGCTAACTTTTCAAGCTCAGGGTGTAGCAAAGAAATTTCATTTCCAATCAATTCAATCATGGCGGCAGCGGCTTCTGTATCGATGCTCAGTTTGATGTCCTTGGCAGCTTTCATTAACCACGGGAGCACATCTTTTTCCTTGAGGGGTTCGGCAGCCAGAATAAAGCCATTCTTCTTTATGGCATCAAACATCTTCAGGCGTTTATCCAGAGCCTTTCCTTTATGGCAAAGCACTAAAATACTCGAAGGTGCCGGACGTTTAATATACGCTTCCAGATTTTTCAACCCATCCAATTGTTGTGCTTCTCGTACCACGACTACGCGCTGGGGCGCCATCATGGGGAACAATTGCAACTGTTCTACAATATATTGAGCATTACAATCCATTCCATACAGTATCTGCTGATCAAACACTCTTTCCGCCTCTTGCAACAGATGATTCTCCAGAAATTCAGTGGCTTCATCTATCAAATATGACTCTGCACCATGCAGCAGGTATATCGGATGCCTGGAGCCTTCTTTGATTGATTTCTTAAGGATATCTATTGTCATGGATGGGTATCGCTATGATGCAAAAGTAAGGAGATCAGGGGATATTGGGTGATTTATGCCGTAAAAAGGGTGAAAGGTGAATGGTCATCAGTGAACGGATTTATTTCACCTGAGTTATGCCTATAGTTAGCTGAAGGTAGCTTTCTGCGAAATCTGCTTTTCAATCTACGTCATCTGCGGGAAACTTTTCTCAGCGATATCTGCTTAATCTGCGGGAGACTTTATTATTCTTCTTTAAAAACCAATCGTCTCGCTTTATCCCACCCAAGCTTGATCCAATGATTGATATCCGGCGAAATATTAAACCTCCAAATAGCACCACCAAACAAGGTCGTAAAAACAGCTCCTTTATAAAACAGATTAATCAGATTCATGCCAGCATCTGGAAGTGCACTGGTAATCATCCAGGCAACAATACAAAAAGCAAAAACAAAAATTAATGGCATTGAAAATGGGAAAAAACCAAACTTAACTTTAATAAAAATCAACTTGGCTGCATTAAAAAGAAACATCGACAAACAAGTCGCCAGCGCTGCGCCTACTAAACCATACATTGGAATGAACAGGAAGTTTGCAAAAATATTGAGAACCCCAAGAAACAAGGTTAGATAAAGGGTGAAACGATAGTGCTTTGAATAAGAAATAATTTCACTATTGACGCCGGTCATCATATCCCAAACCTGTGACAAACCAAGAAAAAACACAACGTATGTTCCCTGTACCATGATGTCTTCATTGGGCATCAGGCGAAAGATGTATGGGAGCACAGACCAAATCAAAAAGAACAATCCTGCACCAATGATTGTGAGGTTGAGTGATGCCTTGCGGTAGATGCTTTTGACATCTTCCATCTTATTTTCTTCGATCTTCTGTGCAAGTAATGGACCGGCAATATTCGCCAGTGAGCGCATAGGCTTGATGATAATCTCAGATAATGCCCAAGAAATCGCATAAATACCTGTGGACTGAAATTGTAACATACTGGACACCATCAAGCCATCAATCCGAAAAGCAATCTGACTGCCAACGCCAGAAAGCACACCAAACCAAGCATACCAAGCATATTCCTTTCGAGCCGCTTTGTCTTTCAACAAGAGGGGTTTAGTCAATTTGAATTCACCCAGATGCCACAAATAATACAGCATCCCCATCGCCGCAAAAGCAAAAGAAGCAACAATGCAAATCACCACGCCCTTCGGTGTCAACCAATCTGCGAGATACATCAGTACGATGAGCGGCAGTGTAATCTTAATCGTCAACTGCTCAAGCGCTGCAGGTACTGCTATAAGTCTAAAATTGGAAATGTATCTCGACAGTAAATTGATCAGTGCCAACAGAAATGTCAACGGAATAATATAAATGACCAGTCCTGCAAATTCCAGATTCTCCTCCTTAAAGATGAATCCCTTTATGACATCACTCAATAATGGAAAACAAATAAGAAAAATAATAAATCCAATCCCTGAAACCAACAACAACCAGGATAGCAAACCACCATGTCCCGTCGCTTTATTTTCGTACTTAGGGAAATACCGCACTGCGGACACACTACTTCCCATCATCACCACAATCCCAATTAGCACAGATGCATCAAACAACGCCCTAAACAAGCCAATGATCTCCAGCGCATCCGGATAGATAAATACAGTGCTCAGTATTCCAATCGCCACTCCGATGTAGCTGATGATAGATGATTTAAAACCTTGGCGTTGGATTATGCCCATGGGGAAATTAGGAGTGAGGGGTGAGAGGTGAGGAGTGATGAATCATTTTGTGATTGTGCGATTTTGTGGTTCTATTCAAGTGTTTATCAAGATTAAATGGGTTATTCTATTTAAATGTGGTGAAAAAAGTCTCGTGTCTTGTTGCGCCCCGAGTCGCGCGTCGGAAGTCGACTTTTCTTGATTCGAAATTCATTTCCCCGTTCACCTTTAATCGTTGATCGTTCTCTCTGATTTTTTTCTTCTATTTAAAATATTCGAGAATTTGATTGCAAATATGATCTTGCATTTGTTCTGTCAGTTCCGGATATAGCGGTAAAGAAACAACTTCTGTGCTCGCTAATTCGGCTTCGGGACAAGTTGTAACTATTTTTAACTGATCTGTTGTGACTTTAAGCTTCGATAAGGCAATGGGATAATGAATCCCTGTTTCGATGCCTTTCTCTTGTAAGTACTTTCTAAAATCTGCTTGCTTGCTATTTTTTATGCGAATGACAAACAAATGCCAGGCACTTTGACTGTCATCAAATGTTTGCGGTAATACTAATCCATTTACCCCACTAAGCAATATTCGGTATCTTGTTGCAAGCGCAATACGTGTACGTGTCCAATTCGACAGGTGTTTTAATTTAACAGAAAGTATTGCTGCCTGCAAAGTATCCATTCGACTATTGCGCCCAATCGTCTCATGATCATACTTTGAAATCCGCCCGTGATTGGCTTGTTTCAACGCTTGTGTAAAAAGGGGTTCATTGTTGGTCATGATCGCACCAGCATCGCCATAAGCGCCGAGGTTTTTTCCGGGAAAGAAACTAAACGTACTCATCTCCCCCAGGCTTCCTGCTTTGTGCCCTTTGTAAGTGGCTCCATGTGCCTGAGCAGCATCTTCAATAATTTTAAGACTGTGCTCAGCAGCTATTTTCAACAAGGCATCCATCTCAGCCATCTGCCCAAACAAGTGCACAGGCATTATTGCTTTAGTATTAGATGTAATAAGTGATTTAATTTTATTGGGATCGATTGTATATCGAACGGGATCGATATCGCATAGCACAGGTGTTGCCCCGACATTCACGACTGCTTCAAGTGTAGCGACAAACGTAAACGCCGGAATAATCACTTCATCGCCCTGCCCTATGCCCATGACAGCCAAGGCTATCTCAAGTGCATCCGTTCCATTCGCACACGGTACGCAATAAGAGGCATCACAATACGTCGCAAAAGATTCTCCAAATTTTTGAATCTGCTCACCGCCAACAAATCGACCACTCTGCATGGTTGTAGCAATCACCTCATCCACCTCCTTTTTAATGGACTCATACTGTGCGACTAAATCAACCAAAGGAATTTGTAGTGGGTTATCCTCCGTTGGTGGTTGTGTGTGCATTTGCTGATCAGAATGAAATGTCATGTCGCTAATCGGACGTTTAATATTTATGCAGAATAAGACTTTCCGGATGTGCAACTAAAAAAGCACTCACAAGTTGCATAATTGGATTATCAGAATTATCGTTTGTCACCACATCGGATGAAAATATTTTATCCATTTCTGCAATCCAATTCAAGTCTATATCCTGTCGCTCAGCGGCTATTCTATTAAATCCAAGGATGCGCGCAGGATTGCCGGCTACTTTTGCAAAAGGCAATATATTTCTTGTAACAGGTGTCTGCATACCGACCATCGATGACGCACCGATGGTAGCACGCTGGTGGACTGTTGCTCCCATGCCAATTGTAGCAAAAGATTCCACCACTACTCTACCTGCTAACATCACTCCTGCATTGAGGACGACTCCTTTCCCGAGCGCTACATCATGAGCGAGGTAACTCTTATTCATTATGTAAACTTTGTCATCAATGCTTGTCGTCAAGGTCATTACCGGTGAATTAATACAAACAAACTCGCGAATAGTGACATGATTGCCAATCAATACTGTTCCTTCCGGAATAAACTGATCTCCTTTTGCGCCCATCTCGCCCAAAGTTCCGATAGATGCATGCGGATATATATGATTGTCATTGCCGATCTTTACATTATTGACGAGGATCGTACCTGCTTCAATGATGTTATTATTCCCCAGCGTGACATTTCCTTGAATCACCACATGAGGGCCAATGGTGTTGCCATCGCCCATCACAATGTTTCCTTCCAGCATCGCAGAAGGATGGATTGTGTTGCGCATGCTATTTGAATCCATGGACATGAGCTATTTGATATATATTTTCAATTATCTCGACGGTCTTCAGACCATCATATGCATTGGTCATAATTTCTACTTTCCCTTCCAAGCATTGCACCACATTTTCAATGACTTTGTCGTGGTTTGACATAGAGCCTTTATAGGTTCCATAATCATTTGGTTTGCTATCATGTGGTAATTCCTCAATATCAAATCCATCTGTCATCTGGTAATCAATCGTATTGAGATATTGTCCACCGATTTTGATCGTTGCGCGCTCTGCAAAAACGGTTATACTTCCCTCCATATTTTGTTGGTAGGCAGAAGTTGTATAATGTAGTACGCCCGGAGCACCTGATTCTTTCATTTGAAATGATACCACACCCGTATCCTCGAAATCTATCAGGCCTTGATGACTCACATTGGCCATCTGCGCATGTATTATCTGCAGATCACCCAGCAGATAATATAATACATCAATAAAGTGGCTGAACTGTGTGAACAAAGTTCCACCATCCATGTTTTTTTTACCTTTCCAATCTGATGCCTTATAATAAGATTCATTTCTATTCCAGTAACAATTGACGGCTACCGAATATATTTCTCCAAGCTTATCTTTTATCAGTAGTTGCTTTAATGCTTGTACAGGAGGATTAAATCTATTTTGCTTGACAACAAAAAGGGATCTTCCTGATTGTAAAGATTCGTGAATCATCTTTTCGCAATCACTTTTTTTGATCGCCATTGGTTTTTCCACCAACACGTGTTTACCGGCCTTCATTGCTTCAATTGCTATCGCGGCATGTGTTCCATTTGGCGAACAAATAGAAACAATATTGATAGCGGGATCGTTGAGCAACTCTGCCAGAGAGCTATATATTTTTACTTCCGGATAGGAAGTATGTGCCAATTCATTACGCTCGGATTTGATATCAAACACCCCATGAAAAACAGCACCGGCAAGTGCTGCGATATGTTCCGCATGCCTTTCCCCTATTTTTCCATAACCGATGAGAGCGAAAGAGATCATTTTTTTATTGTTAAGACCTGAGATTATTAGACCTGAGACCTGAGATTATTAGA
Source organism: Saprospiraceae bacterium (assembly GCA_037969625.1). Classification (GTDB taxonomy): domain Bacteria; phylum Bacteroidota; class Bacteroidia; order Chitinophagales; family Saprospiraceae; genus Opimibacter. The sequence continues at coordinate 8,573 of JBBKXT010000226.1, read as the reverse complement.
CCTGAGACCTGATTTTAAGACCAGAGACATCTTACTTTTAGGAAACCTTGAGTTATTATTCATTCATAAAATCTACTAATCTTGAGTCTATTTGTCTAAGGTCTAAGGTCCATTTGTCTTAAGTCCATTTGTCTTAGGTCCATTTGTCTTAGGTCCAAATTTTTAATTTTTCTTCTTCCTCAACAGCTTCTGCCCTCCCGCAGGTCCTTTCTTGCTTGAACTATCTGCAATAGCAATTGGTGCTGTTGGCTCCGCTTTGGTCAACCATTTGTAAAGACCAAAAATGAGGATGGCAATAATCAATAATGAGAAAATAAGGGATAACATCTCCCCAATACGATAGGACTTTGGTTCGAACTTAAATACAATCTCATGATCTCCCTGCGGGACATTCATTGCACGCAATGCATAATCGGCTCTGAAATGAGGGGCTTTTACCCCATCGATATATGCCTGCCAACCTTTATCGGGTCCGTAGTAAATCTCCGAGAAAAGTGCTATCTGGTCACCTGGTGCAGAGGACGTATATTTCAATTCATCCGGAGCGTAAGAGGTGAGTGTAATGGTACCTGCTTTTACCGGATCAAATCCTTTGACCTGATCTTCAAACTCTTTATGAACGAAAGCGGTCATTCGTAAATCCACGGAATCTATTGATTCCAATTCATCGCGATTGGTATCGACCATTTTGATCGTTTCCACAAACCATGCATTACCTAATGCATTGTTATTTAACTGCACACGTGGATTGCCTTCCTGATCATTGAATATAAAATACTTTGTATTGAGCATACTGGCCACATTCATATTGCCGTCGATGATATATCGATCAATCAGATCTTGTATCCGTTGCAATTTCGCGGGACTATAACCACCTAGCGTTCTGTGATGATAGGAAGCCATCGACGTAGTAAATGGATTGGTCGTAACATCATGCACTCTGTAATGTAAATCCGGATCGGCCAGAATTTGTTTGTCCACAGCACGTGGTTGAAAGATTGCTTCGACATTCTTAGCCTCCACAAATTCGTCAGAGGAAATATACCGCCGTCCGACTGCCCACAAGTCGGCAATGATAATCAGTCCAAGCCCCGACAAGAGCATCCACTGTTTTATTTTTCCTTGATGGTAAACCCATATCACACCTGAGCATAAAGCCACCCAGATGAAAGAACGCCATGCATCCGCAGAAAGCGCCGATTTGCGATCCGCTATGAGTGCACTCACATCCCATCCTGATTCTGCCAAACGGGTATCAGCAGGTGCACCAAAACTCATCAGCGCAGAACCAAATAATGCAACGATCAAACATAATCCTCCCGCGATGCCAAAGGCAATCCAAATAGGACGCTGGAATGATTTTTCATGTCCTTTCATAAATCCACCAAGCCCTAATGCTGCACCTAATGGTATCAACAACGCGGTCACACTGAGTATCGAACTCGGCGCTCTGAATTTGCTATACAATGGCAAGTAGTCAAAGAGCAATCTGTTGAGCAATGCAAAATGCTTTCCCATCGACATTAATATCGTCAGCACGACGATGCCGATCAACCAATAGCGAATCGATCGACGGATATAAAACATACTGAAAATAAACAGAAATAAAACCGAAGCGCCCACATAAGCGGGGCCTGCAGTAAATGGCAATGCACCATAATATAGTGGCACAGGTATATCCTGCGTCAGTCCTTTCTTGCGCAGATCTTTTATCACTGCTGAATTTGATGAAAGTTTTTCGGAACCACTACCTCCTGCCGCGCGCGGAATCAACATCCCCAGTACATCTTCAGGGCCATTACTCCACTGCATGGCATAATCCCATTCCAGTCCATCGGCCCCTGCAGAAGAGGGATTCGCATTACTTAAAGGTGTCTCCAGAATGGGTTTCCCGCGCATCGTTTCCGAGCTATACTCGATCGTTGTCCAAAGCTTTGACGCAGAAGCACCAATCGCCAGGAGAAATCCAATCAACAGTACTGCGGATCCCCGCACAAAAGCAGGTAATTCCTTTTTTGAAATCGCAAATCCAAAAGCGATCAGTACGTAAAGCATGAGGAAGAGACCCAGGTAATAGGTCATCTGTATGTGATTATTATACAAGCTCAATGCCATTCCAAGCGCAAACAATACTCCTCCAGCCGTATATTTCTTTTGATAGGCCAGGATCGTTCCGCCGAAAAGGTAGGCGCTATACACGATTGTCAGAAACTTACTCATATGGCCTGTCTCGTAGAGGCTTATCTGATTCGTTGTAAAGCCAAAGGCGACTGCGCCCAGCATGGCGGCCCAATGTCCGGCGCCGAGACAGAGTAATACAATATATATACCCAGCATCGCCGCGAAAAAATATCCAATAGGACGAGAGATAAAGGCCTGATGGAGTTTATCGATGGCCTTGACCATATTATTCTTCTGAGGAGAGCTCATTTGATAGGTTGGCATGCCGCCAAACATCGAATTGGACCATAACATGACGCGTCCGGTTTTGTCCTGCCATACAGCCGCTTCCTGGTTCATCCCTCGAACAGACAGAATATCAGACTGTTGTATCACTTTTCCTTGGAGCTGTGGGATGAAGTACATCACGCTCAGTAGGAGGAATACGCCTACGGCCATGAGTGGTTGGATCATCTTGCCACCGTATATCTTTTTCATTGAATTAATTTAGGTGGGGCTAAGATAGTTCAAATCGCCTTTTACTGTGTAAAAGGGATTTGGGTCGGAGGATTATGGGTAATGGACACAGTGTTTAGACTCGCCTACACCAAGGCTACTGCGAGCAAAGGAGGATTAGCACTATGCGCCGGAGGCGCATGTTGTTGAGGGGGTTTAGTTTTAAATTTAGATCTGAGACCTAAGACCCACAGTGAAGGCGCAGTCCTTCATCTGTAGACTTGAGACTTGATAGACCTGAGACCTGAGACTTTTAGATTTGAGACTCGGAGTGCAGCGCTTGCCCCGCACTCTGACGTAGGAGGTAGTGCTGGGGGAGGCCCTGTACGCCGACGAAGGTGGTAGTTCAGAGCTGAGACTAATCTTACGTGTACTCAGCTATCGGGATTACCTTTTTCAAATGAGAAGCCAGATGCGAGATGCCAGACGCGAGATGACAGATGCCAGACGCAAGACGCGATGGGCGACGCGAGATGACAGATGCCAGACGCAAGACGCAAGACGCGATGGGCGACGCGAGACGCGAGATGACAGACGCAATGGGCGATGTGCGACACGTCAGACGCGATCCCGATCATCAGGAGCGACATGCAACATGCGAAATACTTGTACTCAAAGCTCTGAAGGAGCGACATGCAACATGCGAAATACTTGGACTCAAAGCTCTGAAGAAGCGACATGCAACATGCGAAATACTTGTACTCAAAGCTCTGAAGGAGCGACATATCTTAGCGAGGGGTGCAGCCCCTCGAATAGTAGGCTATCGAATTGTTCAGCTCTGAAGGAGCGACATACTCCGCGTTCTATTGAACAATCTGTAGAAATGAAAATGATCTGAGATGCGATATACCAGACACGAGATGCGAGACTTTGTCTTACTAAAACACATAACCCTCATAACCTCAATAACCCTCATAAACCTCTCTGCTACCGATCTGATATTATTGGGATAGGAATTGGGAAAAATAAAGAGAATGATTCACCTAAATCCATTGTCTGAATCACGGAATGAGCGGATTTACAGGATTTCGCGGAAAGGCCTTTTTTACCAATTAGCTGAGATACTAAAAAACTAAACCCCCTAAACACTATGCCTTCCCTCCTCAACCTACAACACAGAACTAACATCCAGAACCAATTAAAAAACTAAACCTAAACAACATGTGCCTCCGGCGCAACGTGCTAAACCCAGTCAACACATGGACCTTCCAGTAAATTTCCTATTTTTAAGACCTTAAACCATAAAAATAAGGCCCTGTGAATTATCCTCAGATCAAAACCTGTCTCCTATTATTATTAGCCATTCCGGCCATCAACCTATCTCTGGCTCAAGCTGAATTTGAATTGATTGGCAACAAAGGCTGCCGTGGCCTGATGCCTGAAAATACCTTTCCTGGATTTATGCATGCTGTAGAACTTGGTGTCACTACGATCAATATGGACGTAGTCCTCTCTGCGGATGGGCGGATCGTCTTGTCTAGTGTGCCGTGGATCTCCTCTGATATATGTGCGCATCCGGATGGTACACCGGTCACTAAAAAGGAAGAGAGTGCTCTGAATATCTACACAATGGATTATGCCGAGATCCAAAACTTCGATTGTGGTAAACGGTACAATGCGACCTTTCCAAATCAGCAAAAAATAAATGCCAATAAGCCCACTTTGAAAATGGTTACACGCATGACGCTTGGTTTTGCGGAAGATCAAAAATATACGAAACCGAAATTCAATATTGAAATCAAATCGGATCCCAAATGGTACAACAAATACCAACCGGAACCACAAAAACTTGTGGAGCAGATCACAACGGTCATCAATCACCTCGGCATCGCTGATGTGACCACTCTCCAATCCACTGATCTCAATGTCTTAGAAGCACTCAACAAAATCCCCGACCACACTTTCGCTATTGGGTATGTTGTCCCGAAAGGAAAAAACTTCACTAAGAATCTCTCCAAGCTCACCTTCACTCCTGATGTTTATAGTCCAAGTCAGTCACTTGTTTCCGAATCCCTCGTCACCGCATGTCATGAAGCCGGTATTCGCGTGATCCCCTGGACTATCAATACCAAGGCTGACCTGGTGCGCATGAAGTCCTTTGGTTGTGATGGGGCGTTTACGGATTTTCCGGATGTGGTGCGATAGGGTACTCACTAAAAATCAAGCTAATCCTTAAATCCTTCTAATCAAGGAAAATAATTTACTTGATTAGAGGATTTCCCACAGGCCTATATTACCAAAAGTCACCCAAAAGTAGTACATGTCTCCCTTCCCGGTTGGATAGCTTTGTAGTACACTCAAAAGTACTGCATCATGAAAAATTGGATCTTCTGTATTCTTGTCCTTTTACTTACCAACTACATAAGTGCCCAAAATGTGGGCGTCAATACCACATCGCCCACCGAACTATTCCATCTCAGAACGGATAGCAGCAAACTGGCGGTTCGCATGGATAATAAAAAATCGGCAACCTCAGGGGTCAATCATTTTGTAGCCACTGGAAGTGCTTCCCTGGTTGAAAACTTTATCGCTAATCCGGACTATATTAATTGGACAGACCTCGCTCCCTCAAAGCTAACGAATAGCGATAACACCCGGCTACGAAGCCCATTCCTCAACATCTTTCCTGAGGTTGCGAACCACGCAAGAATTCATTTTAATTTTTCACCAACAATTCCCGACACGGCCACAATCACCAATATCACCCTACATGCCGAGTGGAGAAGAAATAGTTTAACTGAGGGTGAATTGCAGATTGCAGAAATTCACCTCCATCAAACTTCCAACGATCAATCACTTCTTTCATTTGGATTCGAGCGAATCACTTCCGCAGCGGATGTGATGATCGTCCTACCTTTTAAAGAAAGTTACGCACCAGTCACACCGGAAATGTTTAATCTCGGAGATGTTTACTTATCGTTGATCAACCTGCATTCCGTCAGTCCGGGACAAGGTCGACTTGAGATCGATCATCTGTGGCTCGAAGTCGCCTATACCCTACCCGCAACCGGCAACGAAAATGTATTCTGGACTTCAGGCGTGAAAGATGGCTCATATCAAATAACACTTTCACCCAATTTAAATTCCAATAAATATTTAACCATTGACGAGACGGGTACAACACAACTGAAAGGATTGAAAATAGCAACCGGTGCATTGGCGGGAAAAGTCCTCACTTCAACTAATGATGGAAAGGCGTATTGGGCTGCTTTGCCTAGCTCCAATGTGACTAGTTTAAATGACTTGATCGATGCGCGTGCTGACGCCAACAATATTTTCATCGGGCAAAATGCCGGCGATAGTATCACTTCCGGAAGTTATAATACGGGCCTTGGCGCACAGGCTTTGCAAAATAATACGTCCGGTGATTACAATACTGCTTTAGGTGGACTCGCATTACAATCCAATGAATCGGGACTGTCAAATACCGGAATTGGATTTCTTACATTATCCGCCAATATATCCGGCATCAACAATACAGCCATTGGTGCAGGTACGATGACAGAAAATACGAACGGAGGTAACAATACCGCAGTAGGTGTTTCTGCTTTGGGAGATAACATTGCAGGCAATCACAATACCGCAGTAGGTGTCAAATCACTCAACAAAAACACTGGTGGTTATAATACGGCGATAGGCTCTAATGCTTTGACAGATAATATGGCGGGCGCATCCAATACCGGCATGGGTGCCGATGCGCTTTCCAAAAATATTTCCGGCAACCAAAATACTGCGTACGGACGGAATGCATTATTGCTCAACACAGGAGGAAGTGACAATGCAGCATCAGGTTATGCGGCATTGCAAAAAAATACCACCGGGAATAAAAATGTTGCGGTCGGAAGAGAGGCTTTATTTAATAACGTAGCCAACTCAAGAACAACCGCCATCGGCTACCGATCCATGTATTTTGCTGATAATACCACGACCGAAAGAATGACCTATAATACGGCCATTGGTTACGAATCACTCATGGGACACTTCTCCATTAATATCAACACGGGTGATCGCAATACAGCGGTCGGTGATCATTCTTTATTATCCAACACTTCCGGTTATAAAAACTCCTCGGTAGGAAGCGAGTCGATGGCGATGAATACGACCGGATATGAAAACGTTGCGATGGGTGATAAATCGATGCAGTTGAATACAACCGGATATAGAAATACAGCTATAGGATCAGAAGCCCTTTACCTGAATACAGTGGGTATGCAAAATACTGCCGTCGGTAAATGGGCGTTGTTTAACAATAAGGCAAATAATGCAAGTACTGCGATAGGCTTTCAAGCCATGTATAATGCCGACAATCGAACGACCAACCCATTATCCACAGGCAATACGGCCCTAGGGTATCAGGCATTATACGGCAGTGTAAATCCGGGTGTGAATATCGGTGTGGCCAACACCGCGATTGGAACACAATCGTTGCGCAACAATTCAGCCGGCAGCTTTAATACGGCTGTAGGGGCTGATGCGCTTTTGAATAGTGGCCTCACTTCCAGAAGCACCGGTGTAGGTTATTATGCAATGCGCAATACAGGAAGTTTAATCATTCAATACGACACATATAATACTGCTGTGGGTTATAGTGCCCTCGAAGGAAGCGGCAATATTTCTTCCAATACGGGAACCTACAACACGGCAGTGGGAGATGTTGCACTCAATGGAAATACTTCCGGATCAAGCAATACCGCGATTGGAGCAGAAGCATTGTTTGCGAATACAAGCGGCTTAGAAAATACGGCGGTTGGCAGAAGATCTATGTATGAAAGTACTACCGGCGCCCATAATACGGCGATGGGTAGCTACTCCCTATTTGAAAATACAACCGGTGGGTTTAATGTTGCGATCGGCTCTGAAGCGATGATCAATAATACGGAAGGAAATTTCAGTGTGGCGGTTGGTTATAGTGCGTTGTCCACTATGACCACGGGAGGTGCCAATACCGTCGTAGGCGCATATGCCGGCGAAGAAAATACATCCGGACAAGAAAATACAGCATTGGGAAAAGGGGCTCTTCAGCACAATACGACCGGCAACCAAAATGTAGCCATTGGATTTACAACAGGAACAAATAGCACCGGGGATGTGCTTAATCAATGCACGATTGTTGGTTCCAACTCCACCCTCAATACCACGCGCACGAATGTAACTATGTTGGGATTCGGATTAAATGGAACGTTCTGTACAGGAAATAATCAGGTATTACTTGGCAACTCGGCGACCACCCAAATCAGGGCGCAAATCACCTCGATCACAGCGTACTCAGATGCGAGAATCAAAACAGACATCAAGGATGATGTTGTTGGATTGGCATTTATCAATCAACTGCGACCTGTCTCCTATCATCAGGATCCGATTGCCTTGCATCACATCTTAGGAACACCAGACAGTTTAGTCAATCAGATTGATCATCATGAAATCATGGATACAAAATTCATTGGATTTTTAGCGCAGGAAGTAGAGGCAGCTGCCATCGCCAGTGGATATGATTTTCCAGGCATTGAGATTCCAGAAAATGAGCATGAAGTATATAGTTTGCGCTATGTAGATTTTATCATGCCTATGACAAAAGCCATTCAAGAATTAAGCCAGGAAAATAATCGACTCTCACAAGCTTATGAAAGTTTGTTAACCAGATTGGAGGTCTTGGAAAATGAGCTTGCGAAGAAGACGCCTTGAAATGTCTGAATCATTATTTGCTTGATGTATATTTTGGAAACTCTACCCTAAAAACAATGATGTAAATTCAGAATTAATGTAGCAACTTTGTAATTACTATAAAAGTGTAATGGAAACAAAATTTGTGGGCATAGGCAATTCAATAGACTTAAGACTTAGCAAAACCCTACTTGAGAAGTATGACCTTCAGGACAAAGTTGAAATAGTCCTTAAAG
>JBBKXT010000225.1:0-5371 GCA_037969625.1 Saprospiraceae bacterium | reverse complement strand
ATCGGCAGTAAAGACCTTTGGAATTCACTTTCACCGTATGATGATTTGGCAAACATAGGAACGTTTGGAAACTTCTTCTACAATCCTGAGCTTGCTTTGTACATGGATGACAGTCAGTTTGGCGGTGCTGTACCTGCCTTCGCGCCTCTTCGTATTCAGAGTGCCTCTTTAGGTGCATTTGATTTCAGAAATGGTCAGGATGGTTTGTATGGTTTGAAAGGAAATCCTGCGCTCGATGGAACGGCTTTGGATGATAATATTTTTGGCACACTTTTGCTTCCTGCGGCTGCTTCACCTAGATCCGTTGATTTGTGGCCTATCTTTCACACGGGTGCTCCTAACTTGATTCCTTATCAATTGGCTACCGGTAAAGAAGGAAATCCACTCGCAGCAGGTAAACCGTTTATTCACAACTTCCTTCCAAATGGTGGTGATATGTTGCGATTAAATATGGCGGTTCCTGCGACACCGCGTGATGATCCAGACTTCAATTCGCTTGGTCTTGTCTATGCGGCTGTACTTGGTTTGACAGATCCAAGATTTAACGATTCGACGGACTTAGAGTTTATTCCAAACATGGATGGATTTCCGAATGGTCGTCGACTAGAAGATGATGTAACTCGCATTGAATTGCAAGCAGTATCAGGTGTTGTTCTGGCCGCTATTGGATTGTGGTATGATGATTACGATCCGATGTCCGGTGGCTCACCGGTTACGCCTCAGTTGCTTAATGTCATCAGCTACGATACAAAGGTAAGTTCAAACGATGCACCCTTTACACTTGCGTTCCCATATGTGGCGATGCCATGGTCAGGAACAGGTGTCTGTTCAGGAGAAATCAATGCGTACACACAGCCTGATATCTTACCTCCGACAACTACCGGTATCACGGGATTGGCAACGACGGAAATTTTTGCTTCTAACCAACCGAATCCGTTTACATCCTCTACGGTAATCACTTATCACTTGCGATCTGCCGGCAAAGTGTCTATCAATATTTATGATGGGCAAGGAAAGCTAGTAACTACCTTACTAAATGAAAATAGAACAGAAGGAGATTATCAGATCACATGGAATGCAGCAGCTTACCCTGCAGGCATATACACTGCGCTCATCTCTCTTGAATCAGTGGGTATACTTCCTATCCGCTTAAACAAAATTGACTAACACCCAAATCGTTAGTGCATTTGGCTTGCACTTGTCGGCGTGAACACCCGGCAAGTTGCAAAGCCTGATGAAAACCTTTTCAATCATCAAACAACTAAAATAACATGAAAGCGATCTATATACTCTCGATGCTATCTCTGATTTGGATCATGAACGGATGTCAATCAGAAAAAAATAAATCAGTGGATTCTAATACACTGCCTGAACTATTAATGCGTCCGCAAATCATCGGCCCAGAAAATGAAATGGGTTATATGATGGATCAGTACAATGCGTTGGCAAATAAACTTAAGACAAATGCCGGTGATCATGAGTCGAGACTTACCCTGGCAGAGTTATTTATGATGGAAGCCCGTATCTCCGGAGAGCACGGTTACTACTACCCTGCTGCATTAAAACTCATTGATGATGTATTAACGAAAAAATTAAATGATCCACTAGCCTATAGAGCGATGTTGGATAAATCTTCAGTGCTTCTATCGTTACATCAATTCGCAGCAGCAAAAGCGATGGGTGAAAAAGCACTTAAACTCAATGCGCATTCTGCTGATATATATGGTGTACTTGTTGATGCCCATGTTGAATTGGGAGATTACCCAATGGCGGTGAAGTATGCTGATAAGATGGTTTCCATTCGTCCTGATCTTCGTTCGTATAGTCGAGTTTCCTACCTCAGAGAAATACACGGGATGGTAGATGAATCTATAGCCGCTATGAAAATGGCAGTTGCCGCCGGCTATCCCGGATTGGAACAAACAGAATGGGCGAGATTAACATTAGGAAATCTCTATGAAAGGTATGGGATGTTGGATAGTGCGATGGTTCAATATGAACTCGCACTGGCAACAAGACCTAACTATCCATTTGCGATAGAGGCTATCTCTAATGGTTATGCCGCTATGAATAATATGGAAAAAGCGGATAGCTTAAATGAAGTGGCTATTTCGTTGATTCCTGAAGTATCCTTTTACATAACAAAAGCGCAACGTGCTTTAGAAAATGGAGATACAGAAAAATCAAAACAACTGACCAAAGAAATTCTTGACATGCTCGAGGATGATGAAGCGGCAGGACATCAAATGAATCTTGAAATGGCAAGAGTTCAATTGCATCTTCTTGACAATCCGGAACAAGCGCTTGTACATGCCATGGAGGAATATCAAAACCGACCGGACAATATAGATGTCAATAAACTTCTCGCGGAGATATATTACACCTCCAATAATATGAATAAAGCCCAGGAGCATTTATTGAAATCACTGGCTACCGGTACAAAGGATCCGGAGACAATAAGCATGGAAAAACTTCTTTTGGCTAAAACAAATAGAGAGGTTTCCGGGATAGGAGGATAGAAGGTTATAAGGGTTATGTGGGTTAGGAGATTAAAGGGTTATTAGGCTATTAAAGGCACTCTCATTTCCGTGTTCAAAGCCCTGAAAGGTGCTTCATGTAGCGTTGGGATTTTCCCGTTCAACGGGACTAAGCAGGAGAAAGGTTATGATGGTAATAGGTTATTGGAGGTACTTTGATTGAATTCAAATATCAGTGTTCAAAGCCCTGAAAGGTGCTTCATGTCGCGTTGGTGTTTACCCGTTCAACGGGACTAAGCAGGAGAAAGGTTATGAGGGTAATGGAGGTTAATGGGTTGGGAATGTTATGGGATATGTACGACTACAGCACCCAATACAAAAGGAATGAAAAAAATCCGGGGGGAGTATTCAATAAAGTGTGTCCTATTGGGCTATTAAAGAGCCCTCTTTTCCAAAGCTTTCGCGCAGTAGCCCCAAAAACTCATCGTGCTTCTCCTTATCCTCGATCATATGAATCGGCAGTTTCACAATCTCCCCTTGGGAGGTAGTAAAATGCACCTCGCCTACATATGCCTTATAACTTTCAATTTCATCAAAGCCTAATTCCATTTTACGGGAAAATAAACCTTCCTTCCATTTGATCACACCATCTGCGATGATGAAATAATGCATAGGTTTACCTCGCGGTTTGAGTAGCGCATTGGGGAAGAAAATAGCCATTAAACCAGCAGTTGTAGCCAGTATGCCAAAGACTAATTTAAAGGGATCCCCCTTAAGTCCTTCCGGTATATAAATCAGAATCCCACCAAGCAAATAAAAAGAAAAAAAATCCGTTGGATTAAAATTTGCTTTTTGAACTTATCTGGCCAGCCGTCTTGAGAGGTATATGAAAAGCTATTTTCCATAGGTATTAAATATTTACTGGATAACAAATATTAAAGGAAGAGATTTTCTGACGCGCACTGCCTCACCATTCAATATTGCCGGACTGTAACAAACACCAGATGTCACTGCGGTTAATGCACTGACGGCGGCATCCCCTATTCCACCACCCGGCTCTTCGATGATGACGATATTTTCTACTTTTCCGATTTTTGAAATCTCATAGTGCAGGATAACCTGTCCCTGAATATTATTTTCTCTGGCGTAGGACGGGTATTTCAACACTTTTAGAAGCGCTGAATGAAAACCTCCCATACCACCTTCTAAATATTCGGGAAGGATATCAAGCGCCTGCTCTACAAAATCGCCATTGATCTCTACAAGGCATGAACCTGTTTCCAGCATAATGTCATCTGCAGTGTCATAGGTGCATCCTATCACACTGAGCATGAAAATGATCGCTATTGCTTTGATGTAACTCATGTGCTTGAATCGTTGTATGCTATACTAAGATAGTCAATAAATATATTTGGTACCGCGTAATACCCTACTTTATTCTTTTAAAGGAATCATCACACCCATCGATAAAACTGAGACTGAACATCACGATTTCTCCACAGAACAGGATATTACCCTGTAGCGTATATATCGGTGGATTGGTAATCATCTGATAGTTACCCTGTGTTTCTGATAATTCCCAGGAAGCGGTCTGGTAGAGTGAATCATTTTGCAATACGATTAGTGTACTATCAGATATAAACTCCACGGTAAAGTTCGGCAAACTATCACAATAGAGTTCAACAGGGAGTAAAGGGCATACCATGGATACCCATTCCCACTCTCCTATTAATGAGTCCGAAATCATCGTCGCATCCCACGCATAGGCATCATGACATGCATACATCGAACCGGTGGAATATGGTGGGCATTGGTCCGGACCTTCTACAGGGTCTTTATCATTGTCTTAATTGCATGCGAAGCAGAGGGTGAGGAGGAGGATGGTGATCAAACTTAAAAAGCGTATCGGTTTGATTGGTGCCATGATAATGGATTTGTGGTATAGGATAATGCAATAATGAGAAATGCTTATACTAGAAGGCACAAAAACAATTGGAATGTTTAAAAATTTGCAAAAGTGATCTAAAAAAGAAGTTTATGATAGGTGTATCTTTCAGGCTCAACACCCTGACTCAAAGTGAATACAAAACTCAAAAAACAGCCTAGTTCATTAATCGTAATAATCTTTAACAAGTAAGAAATAATATGAATTGATTTGCAATTTCATATTTTCTGAACGTCAATCTTATATCCTTTTGCGGTCATTTCCTTTGCTAACAGCAATCCAACCTCCGAAATATTATCTTTAAAGGAAATATAAATTAGGCCTTGAATGTCAGAAGGTCTTTCCATTTCAGTTTGACTTTTTAAGAGTATAGCGACTCTATCTCTTCCAAGTTGAGATAATAGCATTCCTAATTCAAGTACAACATTTTGCCTAGCTCTATATGCTTTTTCATCCGGGTGGTCTTTCCGAAAACCTTCATCATCTGGAGTCGCTAAAACAATACCGAATTGTGCTTTGATTGTATAGTTTTCAAGTTTTTCAATGATGGTTTGACCTTCCGATGGAAGTTGATCAAGAATTAAAGGTTCAAGTCCCCATCTTCTGAGCATAGCCTCCAATTGATCCCTACAATCACTATCATGGCCATAGACTACAAATACTTGATTATTAAATTTTTCATATGATGTTTTAGGTTCAAAAGAAACAAATTCTGAAGGATTGGATAAACCTAAAAATGATTCCATTTCCGATTTTACCTCAGTCTTCCCTTGTACCTGCAACCGGCCGTTGTTGTAGCAATTTATTGTTGCTCCATTAGACAGTTTGATTTGGGATCCATGTTCAATTTCCTTTTGGCTATTTATTAAATAGCCTTTTGCTTTTAGCTTTTCTATTAATTCAACTAAACTCATAATAAAATTATTTATTTGAACTTACATAATGTTGT
>JBBKXT010000224.1:0-2614 GCA_037969625.1 Saprospiraceae bacterium | reverse complement strand
CACAAATCCATCCTTGGTGGAATCATTGCCTTTATACTGGCTACAAGTTGCTGTTGGCTTCCGGCGGTAGTCATTACACTAGGGGGTGCAAGTAGTTTAATGGCCTTCAGTGACGGTTTGGAAGAATTCAGCGGCGTTTTTATGGCGATTGGTATTGGATTACTGCTGTATGGGGGATATCAATTCTATAATCGGAAGACCAAACACAAAGTAACCTTGCAGTCAACCATCACGTGTCCAAATTGTGGCTTTGCCAAAACGGAAACGATGCCAACGGATGCATGTGTGTACTTTTATGCATGTGCGAAATGCAACACATTATTAAAACCAAAGGAAGGAGATTGTTGTGTCTATTGTAGTTTCGGTTCAGTGAAATGCCCACCCATCCAGCAAGGAATAGAGTGTTGTGACTAGCAGGTTGTAATAGATGATCGACCCAGATCCGTTTTAGACTTGCAGATGTTTAATAAGCGAAACCCTTGCTTCTTTTCATTGGAAACTAAAATTAAATTTCAAACGCCTCCGACTTCCTTTTCCCTTTTCCATCAATTGCAGAAACCGTTCCTCCTTACAAATATTTACATACAACGGATTGGTGGAGAGAAATCGGTAAGGATAAAATAGTTCCATCGAATAGGCTAACAAGTCGAGTGCCTTTTCCGTTTCGCCAATGACGGCATAACATTCTGAAAGGTGAAAAGCAAAGTGACGGTCATCGCTGGCTTCTGTTTCGAGATCTGCAGTAGCATATTGTATCGCTAGCACTTTTTCTCCCTTAAGACCATGAGCAAGAAATAGTATCTGTCTTGTAAAAGCCCAATCCGGTGCCGCTAGCTTAAGTTTCGCGATCAGCGGATAGGCCAGCTCCTTCTTTTCGCACCAAAAGTAAGCATAGGCAAGCATCCATTGGGTGATAAGATTCTCAGGATCCAACTGATATGCTTTTTCAAAAAATGAAAGCCCTTCCTTGATATCCGTATCAATAAAAAAGGAAGCCTTCATGATCAGACTCGTCGGATTTAATGGATCGATTTCCATCAACTTGTCAGCAACATAAGTAGTTGATGCACTCTTTCCGGCGAACATGTATATCTCTGCCAACCCAAATAATACATCACCATTCACCGGCTCAATTTCAAGTGCTTTCTTCATAGCCTTTGCCGATGCCTGAAGATCTCCTTTCGCCCAATGGATCCAACCGGTCACGACATATGCCAATGGGGCCTCCAGAATCATGCACAACAATCGTAATATTCGTCAGGTTGAGTTTTTTAATTAAAGCAGTTAAATTTTTTGAATGAGATTGTGGTGTTCCATCAAAATTGACAGGCTTTTCAGAAAGACCAAAACCGATGTGATCGAGGGCAATGCATCTGTAGCTTTCGGCAAAGTGCCGAATGATATCTCGGTAAAGAAATGACCAGGTTGGTGTCCCGTGAACAAATAAAATAATATCACCTTTCCCTTCATCGAGGTGGTGCATTTTTCCGTCACTAAGTTCAAGAAAGTTGCTTTTGAAAGGATATAAATCTATATCCAGCCATGGAGGGAATTGGTTTGGTGAAGACATCATAGGTACGCGGTTAAAATGGGAGCAGTATATATTAAGGCATAAGAATACAATAGTTGTTAAGATATTATTCTTCTTATTTTCCCTGTGCTTTAAACTTATTGCATCGTATTAGGAAGTAAAAGAGTCCAATGGAAATCAAAAGGCCACCTAGTGTTAGTGTTTTGAGTGTAGCCATATCTGAATAATCATGTAGGATAAGTTTTTTGCTGATCGCCAGTGCCGCAATTAAAACAATATCAAGTGATATGGTTTTCAAATCTTTCGATTTTAAAACTTTAATTGTAGCGTTAAGAATTTAATACTGATCAGCAAGGTTAATATTTTCCAAAAAGTGATTGGTAATCTGCATAGACGATATTCTTTATGCGGGCAAGATCGGTAATGAATAAATGGTATATATCTACAATGATCCTGAGCAATGAAATGATGATAATAAGGCCTGGAAAAAAGACAAGATCGTCGTAATTATTACTTCAAATGGATGAATTATATTCAATAATTATATCGGCCAGCGGTTGTTTTCAGATCTTATATTAAGAGGATGTTTAAGTTCTCTCGATAAAGAATAGCAGGACAAGTTTGAAAGTATTATTTAAGAATAAAAAAAGCCGATTAAAGTTTCCTCTAATCGGCTTTTGATATTTTCTTCTCGGATATTTAGCATTTCACATATGTACCAGAACCAAGCCCAGTAAGGCTTAAGGTCATAGAGTTTTCTGATATGGCCTCAATGGTAAAATCTAATGAAAATGAAAATATTCCAGTCCCAATTGTTACGGTTAATACGGTCTCATCTGCTGATAATACCCACGTGCCGATTCCGTCTTCCTCACCGGGATCGCAGAGAACTATGCCCACATCACTCAGGTAGGAACCATCCGTGTTGAAGTGCTCCGTATTGTCTTCATCACAAGCATCAACAGTTGCTGATAGCTTCCAGCAATGTGCGGTTAATAATTCAGTGACAGACTTAGGACTGTCATCATCTTTATTACAGGCTGTGGTAGAAAGTCCAAAAGCCAACAGCAATCCAAGGGCGAA
>JBBKXT010000223.1:0-8916 GCA_037969625.1 Saprospiraceae bacterium | reverse complement strand
GGTGCAACGACCGGAACTTGAAGACAGGATCCAGGACCTTCGGCATACAAGTGTGTATTAAAGTCCTGCTGTCCCTGCGCATTCCACGCTGAAATCATCACATCCAACTCCTGACTCGCGTAGTTGTGATGCAGCAACAGAATGCTTTTAAGTTTTATGGAAACATCCAGTAATTCTGAAAACTGTATATCTAACGGACTATTGAGTTCGCCGACAATGTGTGCTAAAGATGGATCTGTTTTTATTTCATCAGAAAAGGCATTGAAAATCTCAAGTACTGCTCTCTTATTTTCGCGCACAGGTTTGATAAATGCTTCCCATGCTTTTTGTTTGCAATCGCGTGTGTAAGTGATTGCATTCTGACGCAACTCCTCGATTTCTTTTTGAGTAGCAATTTTGGATTCAATCATCCATTCGCCCATCCTCACGATGCAATCATTATCGACTTCCCATTGTAGACGCTCAGCAGACTTGTATCGTTCGTGACTACCGGATGTGGAGTGGCCGGTCGGCTGAGTAACTTCCTGCACATGAAAAACAGCCGGCAAGTGATTCTTGCGCACTTTTTGAATGCCTCTTTCGTACATCTCACACAGGCCGGGATAATCCCAGGCTTTGCAGGTATAGAGATAAATTCCTTCGCCATTTTCATCAATGTGAAAACCTTCCAGCAATCGTGAAATACTTCCCTTTGTTGTTTGATGTTTAGTAGGCACTGAAATACCATACCCATCATCCCAAACAGATAGGGCTAATGGTGCTTTAATCACTGCGGCCGCATTGATGCTTTCCCAAAATGCGCCTTCTGAAGTACTGGCATCACCGATTGTCACAAAGCAAACTTCATTTCCATCATGGCTCATCTGTAACTGCCGTCCTAACTCTGCGTTTTTTCGATACCAGGAAGATGCTTGTGCGAGGCCAACGGCGCGAGCCATTTGTCCACCGGTAGAAGAAATATCTGCTGAAACATTATACCTGTCATCTTGTGACAACAAGGAACCGTCCTTATCGAGGAGTGGTGTTGCAAAATGGCAATTCATCTGTCGACCTCCGGAAAAAGGATCATTAACTGTATCTGCGTATAGTTGTGCGAAAAACTGCTCCAGTGTACAAATGCCACTGGCAAACATCCATGTCTGATCTCGGTAGTACCCTGATCGCCAATCCCCTTTTTTAAACGAACGTGCCATCGCGACTTGTGGTACTTCTTTTCCATCACCGAAAATGCCAAACTTTGCCTTACCGCTTAAAACTTCTTTTCGGCCAACGATACTTGCTTCGCGGCTCACACAACATATCCAAAAATCAGTGAGGACTTCACTAATAAACTTATCCTCTCGATTCTTGATCTTCTGCACTTTAAGTTGTTCTACAGCGATATTTCTGAGCATAGGTATCTCTATTAAGGGTGGTTGGTCAAAATTTCAAAGTCAACAAAAGTACGTAAAAAAGAGGGTATTAAAAAAACGACGTTTCATCTCTCTTTTGCTAAGAATCAATACGTTAGGCTATAAAATACACAAATAATTTGGTGTGTATAACGGAATACAAACAGTATGGTAGTCTAACGCAATAGCTTACCAAATAATAATTTGGCTACAATTGCCAATAAAACAAGGATAATAGTTGATTTGTTCGATTTATAACTCGAGAATATTCAATATAACGTCATTTTCACCGCTCTTATAAAAAGCGAAATTTCCTGAATCCGAAATCGCCCATCGGCCCTCTTTTGCCTATGCATCAAAATGAGCCTAATCAATCGCGGTATATTAAACCAGCCTACTTAGCTATAAGTACCTCATTGTCCAAAGTGAGAAGATGGTTCTACCTAATTGACCAAATCTCGTTTTAGCAGTTGAGCATTCACTGCGCAAATAACTGTACTAACACTCATTAATGCAGCCCCAAATGCGGGGCTTATCATTAACCCGGGAATAAACCCTGTTGCTAATGGTAAGGCAATAACATTGTAACCTGTAGCCCACACCAAGTTTTGAACCATTTTCTTATACGTCGCCTTGCCAAACAGAATCAGATTGGCAATATCTTTAGGATCGCTCTTGACCAATATAATATCTGCTGTTTCTGCCGCGACATCTGTGCCGGATCCAATCGCAATACCAACGTCTGCCTGAGCTAAAGCAGGAGCATCATTAACACCATCTCCTGTCATTGCAACAAACTCGCCTGCTTGCTGGAGCCTTTTTATTTCAGTCAATTTTTCATCGGGTAAAACTTCAGCTTTATAAGCATCCATATTTAATTCTTTAGCGACCGATGCGGCAACTTTTTCATTATCCCCAGTGAGAAGCGTACAATTTATTCCGTTGTCTTGTAATTTTTTAATGGCCCCAAAAGAGTTTTCCCTAATTTGATCCGCAAATGTTATAAAGCCAATTAACTCCCCATCAACGACCGTAAATATCTTTGTTTCTATATTTTCATTGCTATCTTCCGGGGGTGTGATATTGAGCTTTTCTAAAAGCAAAAAACCACCAGCCTGCACATTTTTTCCATTTACAGTTCCACTAACCCCTATTCCAGATTCATATTTAAAGTCATGACTTGATGGAATAACTAATTGTTCTTCATCCGTCTTTCTTCGCAGCCCTTTGGAAATATGATGCTCAGATGCGCTCTCCACTGCTGTAGTGTATTGGAGCAATTCCGTTTCATTAAATGTATTGCCATATGGCACGATCCGAACAACTTCATGAGAACCCTTCGTCAATGTTCCTGTCTTATCAAAAACAATGGTTGTTATTTTACGCGAATTCTCAAATGCTGTCCGATTTCGAATGAGTAACCCATTTTTAGCAGATACGCTTGTTGAGATAGCGACTACCAAAGGAATTGCCAGTCCAAGGGCATGTGGACAACAAATAACCATGACGGTGACCATTCGCTCCAATGCAAAAGACAACTCGCTTCCCACAGCGAGCCATCCACCAAACGTTCCAAACCCGGCAACAAGTGCAATGATGGTCAACCATTTCGCTGCGATATCTGCAAGTCGTTGGGTTTTGGATTTTTGGCCTTGAGCCTCTTTGACCAAGGTTATCACCTTTGATAGATAAGTGTCCGAACCGATCCCTTTAACTTCAATTTTGATAGCCCCGCTACCATTTATTGCCCCACCAATAACTTCATCATTTTCCCCCTTTCGAACAGGCAGACTTTCTCCCGTAAGCATACTTACATTGAGGTCAGTGGAGCCTTCAACAATGATCCCGTCAGCAGGGACTTTTTCTCCTGGCTTAAGTAAAATAATATCTCCTTGTTTAAGATCACTGACTTTGACTTTCATCACATGATCTCCATGGACCAGATTAGCTTCATCAGGCATCAGGGCCGCCAAGGCTTCCAGTGCCTTGCTCGCTCCTAAGACTGATTTCATTTCCACCCAATGTCCAATCAACATAACGTCAATCAGTGTGGCCAATTCCCAAAAAAATGTTTTCCCTTGCAGCCCAAAGACTACCGCTGTGCTATAGGCATAGGCTGCCGTGATCGCTACTGCAATGAGGGTCATCATGCCCGGAGATCTTTTCCTTAGCTCGTCCACCAATCCTTTCAAAAAGGGTAACCCGCCATAAAAATAAATGATGCTGGACAGTGCAAAAAGAAGGTACATGTCACCACTAAATACCCATTCCAGGCCAAGCCAATTTTGAATCATTGGGGAGAGCAGCAAAACAGGTATTGTCAAGATCATTGACACCCAAAATCGCTTTTTGAAATCCTCGATCATCATACGGTGATGATCATGGCCATGTGTCCCATGTGGTGCATTACGTGTATCATGACCCTTTGTGTCATGATGATGATGATGCTCGTGATTCATTTCATTAAAATATTTGGTTAACAAAATTTAGTACCTAAACGAACGCAACTAAAATGAAGCAATAATGAGTCCTCCGAAACGACCGAAATTAATCCATGGCATAGCCATTCCGCAGACTAGTGATTGTGATCTTTATGGGCGTCTTCGCTGATGGCTGTTAAATCCATTTCACATTTAGAACACTTTTCGCCCGCCTTCCCGGTGACTTCTGGATGCATAGGACAAGCATAAGTGAGTGTTTCGTTTTTTACATAGTCCATATTACAGACCGGACAGGTACCCGGCTGATCACTACCACTGCCTTCACAATGCATTGGACACACATAGGCTGAGGTGTATTCCTTGCCCATATTTTCTGTTTGGGTAGAAGATTCTGAGTTTTTCGTTTGATCGCCACAGGAAGAAAGCAAGGCACCAACAGCAAAAAATGATAACAATAAAATAATGATTTTAGAATTTTTCATAGTAACAATATTTAAAGTGAATAATTAATGATTATGTCCTTGTTGGGGTTTATTATTTTGCATTTGCATGGTTGGGTTTTTAAAGTTTCGATCCAATGTATCTTTGACTATTCCACAAGTCATCATTTTGTCACCGAAATAAGGATTCCTTATATTGGCTTCAGCACTTAACCAGTCTGCCCCGTTATCATCAAACGCCATTGGACAGTGTTGTACATAAAAGGTATCAGCCTCAACACCAAAAACCTTAATGGTTTTGATCAAAGCCTGTGAGAGGAAGTCAAATTGCTTTCGCTGTTCTTCCAGATCTCCTGATTTTCCTATCTGTTCTCCATGCGACATCATCGCTTTCATTTGGGCCATCCAATAGCTATGCGCCTCCCCTTTGACAAGGGTCATATTTACTTCTTCCAAAGCAATTAATAAACTCTGCGAATACGAACCAGCTTCTTCAACCTTTCCATTGACAAGTGCATCCTTAAGCAAAAGATATGCCTGAGCTACTTGACTAATTTGATTTTTGAATTCAATAGGCGAAACTGCCGTGTAATCAGGTAAATGAGCTAAATGATCTGCATTTTTTATCATGACGTTTTTATTCATCATACTGGTTTGATTATTTAGCTGTGCAGCGGCATCAATAACAAAGGCACCATTGGTCACTACTTCATCGCCTAACACTATTCCACTGATAATTTCATAGCCGTTTTCTAGGGGATCGCCGAGCTCAACTTCTCTATATTCAAAGGATGGTATGTCTGTATTAGGTAGCTTGACATACACCACTGAGCGGGGGCCTGTCCACAGAACCGAAGTTTTAGGGACAATGGGTTTACTGGAAGTCTGCTTTGAATTTAAAGAACCTGTAATGAACATTTCAGGTTTTAGTTGACCGTTTGAATTGTTAATTTCTGCCCGGACTGCAGCAACCCGCGTTTTTGAATTGATTATCGGATCAATAAAATTGATACGCGCAGTGAATGTCTTATTGGATAATGATGGTGTTGAAAAATTAATATTTGTCCCCAGTCTGACTTTGGCTATATCTCGTTCATATATTTCAAATACGGCCCAGACATTTTTTAAGCTGTAAATGTCAAATAAAACCTCCCCAGTGGAAAGATAATCACCAACAGCTACACGCCGTTGTGAGACGACGCCTGAATGCTCAGCATAGATATTGAACGTTTCCTGAATTTTGCCAGACTGTAAAATCGAGTCAATAGTTTGGCTACTAATTTTCCAATAGCGCAACTTGCTTTTAGTTGCCTCCAATAGTTCCGGATTGATATCCAATATCTTCTTAGCTTCCAGTAATTCTTTTTGTGCGGTAATTAAATCCGGGGAGTAAATGCGCGCAATTTTCTGGCCTTGATTTACGTGCTCACCAGTAAAGCTCACAAAGAGTTTTTCGATTCTACCCGGTATATGAGAAACCAAACTGGAAGCTTGCGTTTCATCCGCTTTGATTCGACCGTTGAGCATCATTGTATGGCCACCTGACCCAGCTAAGTCTCCAATAGTAGTGGTTTGTATGTTGGCTAGCTTTATTGCTTCAGGCGTCATTTGAAAGCCAAAAGTCTGGTCGCCACCGGATTGATTGGCCGGAATCAAATCCATCCCACAAATTGGGCAATCGCCCGGCTCATTTCGTCTGATTTGAGGATGCATGGAACAAGTCCAAATCTCCTCTTTATTTTGTTCTTTATTAGTAGACACATGCCCACTCAAATCATCCCGGTTATCATTTGATGCTGGTTTAAATAGCCACGCCGCACCAAACCCAATAAAAAGGCATGCGATACCGATGATATATATGTTAGATGTTTTCATTCTTTGAAAATTTTTAAAAATCCGTTAAACGTTCTACTTTAAATTTTGCCTGATGGGTTTGTATGATAGCCTCGATTAGATCAATTTGGTATTTGGTCAGATCATTCTGCAACATCATCAGTTCATCAAAGCGGGTGCCTTTACTACTGTAGGCCGAAAGCAGTATATCGTATGCGCTCGTAGCAATTTCAGTTTGTTTTTGCGCCAAAGCATATAACAATACAGCGCTTTCATATTCGATTCTGTAAGATTCGAGGCGACTAAGTATCTTATTAGCCAGGCTTTCTTTTTGCCACCGAAAAGCCAATTGTTTTATTTCCTCTTCTTTATTTTTTGCATCATAGCCCTTTCTGTAAATAGGGACGGTAATCATTAATTTAGGAATAAGAATATCCCTTCCGTTATTTTCCGGGAAAGCATCTGTTCTTTTGTTAACCAAACCATAGTCCAATCCTAAACCAAGGTTTGGATTACCTTTTGCAGTATTGACAGCCACTTCACTCTTCGAAGCTTCAATTTGCCAATCCAACTGCTTAATTAAGGGATGGTGGACAACAATTTTTTCTTTGAATAATGTTGTATCATAAACAAGTGTTGCAATGTCCAGATTGTTTAACAGGACAGTAATTGAATCATACAATGGACGGTTGGTAGCTTCACTAATTTGTACCTCATATATTCGTTTCCTAAGTTGAAGGATTTTTATTTGTTGCGTGAGCTCTTCAATTTTGGTTTGCACGGTGAGTACATCGGAAGCGATTGCTTTCCCTGATTCCACTTTGCCTAAGGCAACTTGTTCTATTGCATTAAAAAATCGCAAGCGTTTTCGAAGAATCTCTTGCTTCATCTGAATCAAGTACAAATCATAATAGGCTGATTTAATCTGAAAATCAATTTCCAGCCTAGTGGCAGCAATTTTTTCATACCTAGATTTTGCCATGGCCAAAACGACATCTTCCCGCGCCTGAAGAGATCCAAACCAAGGGAACATCTGACTTGCAGAGATATTTAGCACCTGTGGGCCGAGCCTTGTCTCCGGCCTTAAGATCGGCACACCAATACCTAACGTTGGATCAGGTAATTGGCTTACCTGTGGTGCTTTTTGAAGGGCCGCTTCATATTGCAATCGAACGGATTTGAGTTCCGGATTGTTTGCATAGGCCCAACGAAGTAGACTGTCAATCGGTTGAGCTTGTATACTAAATGATAAAGCGCTAAAGCCGATCAATAAGATTAAAAACTTTGTTTTCATGCGATAGCCATTTTTTCATTTTTAGAAAATCTCAAATTCGTTTCCTTCCATAAGGAGTACAGTATCGGTACCGTAAACATGGTGATAATCTGTAGCGTCATTCCGCCAAAAGACGGAATAGCCATTGGTATAATGATATCCGCTCCTCGTCCTGTGGAAGTTAATACAGGCAATAGGGCAAGTAAGGTCGTGGCAGTGGTCATCATAGCCGGCTTCACTCTTCGCAAACCTCCTTCCACGACGGCATCCCTTATCTCATGAACGGTTGTCGGTGTATTTCTTTTAAAACTGTCTTGTAAAAATGTAGCCACCAGCACACCATCATCAGTAGCAATACCAAACAGCGCCAAAAAACCTACCCAGACTGCTACACTTAGGTTGATGGTCTTCATCTGAAACATATCGCGCATGTTCGTGTCAAAGAAGTTGAAATCCATAAACCAAGGTTGACCGTAGAGCCAAAGCATGATGAACCCACCTGAGAAGGCTACAAATACTCCGGAAAAAACCATAAGCGAAGTCGTCACGGAACTAAACTGAAAATAAAGAATGAGGAAGATCATCGCCAAGGCTATAGGAATGACGATAGACATCCGCTCGTTTGCCCGGACTTGTTGCTCATAATTTCCGGCGAATTTGTAATTAATACCTGCAGGCACGACTAACTCACCGGCATCAATTTTACCTTGCAAATATTCCTGCGCATGATGGACTACGCTTACTTCAGCATAATCTGATTCGCGATCAAATAACACATAGCCTACTAAAAAACCATCCTCACTTTTTATTGACTGTGGTCCTTGCTCATAGTTAATCTCTACCAGATCACCTAAAGGGATTTGCTGCCCTCCAGGTATTGAAACAAGCACCTTCATCAGGCTGTTCGGATCATCACGCAATTCCCGTGGGTACCGAATGCGGATACCGTATCGCTCTCTTCCTTCGACCGTGGACGTCATCGTCATCCCACCGATCGTGGCTTGTATTTGTTTTTGAACATCGACAACGGAAAGTCCATATCGACTGATCTTGTCGCGATCAATATCGAAAAGCATATAGGGCTTTCCGACGATTCGTTCAGCAAAAACAGCAGGGGCTTTTACCCCTTCCACATTTTTTAAATGCTTCTCTAACTCCAGGCCGAATGCTTCTATTGCGACCAGGTCTGAACCTTTGACTTTTATGCCCATGGGTGCCCGCATACCGGTTTGGAGCATCACCAAGCGTGTTTCAATAGGCTGCAATTTTGGGGCTGACGTTACACCGGGTAAATTGGTAGCACCTACAATTTCCGTCCAGATATCATCCGGTGAATGAATGTGTTCACGCCATTGCCTGAAGTAAGTCCCATTTTCATCTGCGACTAGTTGGGATGGTTTAATCCCATTTGTCAGTGCATCCGCATAATCAACAGACCCTCCCTGCGCCAAAAGATATCGTCCTTCGTTATCGGTTTTGAAACGTTGTCGATGGCCATCTTCATTCGTAATGTATTCGGATTTATACAAAATAATATT